>DASVBK010000136.1:0-21430 GCA_036375875.1 Candidatus Nanopelagicales bacterium | reverse complement strand
GGCCGGGTCGTTCGCGCCAGCGATGGCCGCGCGCATGAGGGCCTGGCGGCTGGCATCCGCGGGATCCTCAGCCAGCAGCCGGGCGGCATGCCCGATGGCCTCCGCGGCAAGGCCCGCCGCCAGCAGCTGCTCGGCGAGGTGCGTGCGCAGCGCGACATCGTCGGGTGCCCGTTCGACCGCGCGGCGCAGCGCGTCCAGCACCGGATCGCCGTCCATCGTCGCCCCTCCTCGCCCTCCGGCAACGGTATGCCCGCCCCCCGCCCATGCGCTGGACGCGCCGACCGGGGGCGAGCCCTGGGTCACCGGTCTCGCGGCGCCGCCCCGCTCAGACCATGACCGGGCGCGGCCCTGGGTCACCGGTCTCGCGGCGCCGCCCCCGCTCAGACCATGAGCGGGCGCGCGGTCGGCGGGATCGGCGCCGGCAGCGTCGTGGAGCCCATGAGATGGGCGTCCACGGCGGCAGCCGCAGCCCGGCCCTCGGCGATCGCCCAGACGATGAGCGACTGCCCGCGCCCCGCGTCCCCGGCGACGAACACGCCGGGGACGTTCGTGGCGTAGCGCGCGTCGCGACGGATCGCCCCGCGCTCGTCGAGCGCCACGCCCAGCTGCTCGAGCAACGGCCCGCGCTCCGGGCCGGTGAAGCCCATCGCCAGGAACACCAGGTCTGCCCGCAGCTCGCGCTCGGTGCCCGGCACCTCCTCGAAGCGGCCGTCGTGCAGGGCGACGTCGACGATCCGCAGCGCGTGCAGGTTGCCCTCGGCGTCGGCCACGAACTGCTTGGTGCTCACCGAGTACACCCGCTCGCCGCCCTCCTCGTGCGCCGAGGAGACCCGGTAGATCATCGGGTAGGTCGGCCACGGTGCCGCGTCGGGCCGGGTCGCCGGGGGCGTGGGCAGGATCTCCAGCTGCGTCACCGACGCCGCGCCCTGCCGGTGCGCCGTGCCGAGGCAGTCCGCGCCCGTGTCGCCGCCGCCGATGATCACGACGTGCTTGCCGGCGGCGTCGATCGGGGAGCTCGGCAGCGCGCCCTCGCACACCCGGTTGGCCAGCGGCAGGTAGTCCATCGCCTGGTGCACGCCGGGCAGCTCGCGGCCCGGCACCGGCAGGTCGCGGGCGGCCGTCGCGCCGACGGTCAGCACGATCACGTCGTGGCGGCGACGCAGCTCGGCGACCGTGAGGTCGATGCCCACCTCGACGCCGTTGCGGAACTTCACGCCCTCGGCCTCGAGCTGCGCCAGGCGCCGGTCGAGGTGGCGCTTCTCCATCTTGAACTCGGGGATGCCGTAGCGCAGCAGCCCGCCGGCCTGCTCGGCGCGCTCGTACACCGAGACGGTGTGCCCCGCCCGAGCCAGCTGCTGGGCGGCGGCCAGGCCCGCGGGCCCCGAGCCGATGACCGCGACGCGCTTGCCCGAGAGCCGCTCGGGGGCCTGCGGCACGACCCAGCCGGCCTCCCAGGCGCGGTCGATGATCGAGACCTCGACCTGCTTGATGGTGACCGCGTCGGCATTGATGCCCAGCACGCACGCGGTCTCGCACGGCGCCGGGCACAGCCGACCGGTGAACTCGGGGAAGTTGTTGGTGGCGTGCAGCCGCTCGATCGCGTCGCGCCAGTCGTCGCGCCACACCAGGTCGTTCCACTCCGGGATGAGGTTGCCCAACGGGCAGCCCTGGTGGCAGAACGGGATGCCGCAGTCCATGCACCGGCCGGCCTGCGCCTGCAGGTGGTCGGCGGCGAACGGCTCGTACACCTCGCGCCAGTCGCGGATCCGGACGTCGACGGGCCGCCGGGTGGGCAGCTCGCGGGGGGTGGTCAGGAACCCCTTCGGGTCAGCCACGGGTCATCTCCTCCATCACGGCCTCGATCGGGTCCCGGCCGTCGGCGCGGGCCTTGTCCTGGATGTCGAGGATGCGTCGGTAGTCGGTGGGCATGATCTTCGTGAAGCGGCCCAGCGCGCCCGGGCCAGCGGCCAGCAGCTCCGCTGCCAGGGCCGAGCCCGTCTCCTCGGCGTGGCGGCGCAGGATGGCGGTGAGCCAGTCCTGGTCGTCGGGCCCCAGGGGCTCGAGGGCCACCATGTCGAGGTTGACCCGTTGCGGGGCGAAGTCCAGCACGTAGGCGACGCCGCCGGACATGCCGGCCGCGAAGTTGCGCCCCGTCGGCCCGAGGACGACGACGCGTCCGCCGGTCATGTACTCGCAGCCGTGGTCGCCGACCCCCTCGACCACGAGCGTGGCGCCGGAGTTGCGCACCGCGAACCGCTCGCCGACCCGGCCGCGCAGGAACACCTCGCCCGAGGTGGCTCCGTAGCCGATGACGTTGCCGGCGATGATCTGCTCGTGGGCGGCGAACGGCGCCGCCCGATCCGGTCGGACGACCACGCGGCCGCCCGACAGCCCCTTGGCCACGTAGTCGTTCGCGTCGCCCTCGAGGCGCAGGGTGATGCCCGGGGGCAGGAACGCCCCGAACGACTGCCCCGCCGAACCCGTGAACGTCAGGTCGATGGTGCCGTCGGGCAGGCCCTCGCCGCCGTGGGCGCGGGTCACCTCGGCGCCGAGCATCGTGCCGACCGTCCGGTTGACGTTGCGGATCGCCAGCTGGGCGCGCACCGGCTCGCCGCGCTCGATGGCGGGGCGGCACAGGTCGATGAGCTCGCGGTCCAGCGCCCGGTCCAGGCCGTGGTCCTGGACGGTCGTCTGGTGCAGGGCCGCGCCCTCCTCGAGCGCCACCGGCGCCAGGATCGGCGAGAGGTCCAGGCCGGAGGCCTTCCAGTGGTGCACCGCCGCGCGGGTGTCGAGCATCTCGACATGGCCGATGGCCTCCTCGAGGCTGCGGAACCCGAGCGCGGCCAGGTGCTCGCGCACCTCCTCGGCGATGAACTCGAAGAAGGTGACGACGAACTCCGGCTTGCCGGTGAACCGTGCGCGCAGCTCCGGGTTCTGCGTGGCCACCCCCACGGGGCAGGTGTCGAGGTGGCAGACCCGCATCATCACGCAGCCCATGACCACCAGCGGGGCGGTCGCGAACCCGAACTCCTCGGCGCCGAGGAGTGCTGCGACGACGACGTCGCGGCCGGTCTTGAGCTGGCCGTCGGTCTGCAGCACCACGCGGTCGCGCAGCCGGTTGAGCAGCAGGGTCTGCTGCGTCTCGGCCAGGCCGAGCTCCCAGGGCCCGCCCGCGTGCTTGAGCGAGGTCAGCGGCGAGGCGCCCGTGCCGCCGTCGTGGCCGGAGATGAGGATCACGTCGGCGTGCGCCTTGGCCACGCCGGCGGCGACGGTGCCGACGCCCACCTCGGCCACGAGCTTGACGTGGACCCGCGCCCGGTCGTTGGCGTTCTTGAGGTCGTGGATCAGCTGGGCGAGGTCCTCGATGGAGTAGATGTCGTGGTGCGGTGGCGGGCTGATGAGCCCCACGCCCGGGGTGGAATGACGGGTTCGCGCCACCCACGGGTACACCTTGTGGCCCGGCAGCTGGCCGCCCTCGCCGGGCTTGGCGCCCTGGGCCATCTTGATCTGGATGTCGTCGGCGTTCACCAGGTACTCGCTGGTGACGCCGAACCGGCCGGAGGCCACCTGCTTGATCGCCGAGCGCTTCGAGTCGCCGTTGGGCAGCGGGACGTAGCGCTCGGGATCCTCGCCACCCTCGCCGGTGTTCGACTTGGCGCCGAGCCGGTTCATGGCGATGGCCAGCGTCTCGTGGGCCTCCTGGCTGATCGAGCCGTAGCTCATCGCCCCGGTCGAGAAGCGCTTGACGATCTCGCTGGCCGGCTCGACCTCCTCGATCGGCACGGGTGGCCGGGTGCCGTCAGCGAAGCGGAACAGGCCCCGCAGCGTCATGAGCCGCTCGGCCTGGTCGTCCACGCGCGCCGTGTACTGGCGGAAGATGTCCATGCGGCCGGTGCGCGTGGAGTGCTGCAACCGGAACACCGTCTCGGGGTCGAACAGGTGCGGCTCGCCCTCGCGGCGCCACTGGTACTCCCCGCCGATCGGCAGGGTCCGGTGCGCCGGCGGGATGCCGTTGGCCGGGTAGGCCACCGCGTGGCGCCGTGCCACCTCCTCGGCGATCGTGCTCAGCCCGACGCCGCCGAGCCGGGAGGTCGTGCCCGTGAAGTACTGGTCGATGAGGGAGTGGCTCAGGCCGATGGCCTCGAAGATCTGCGCCCCGCGGTACGAGGCGACCGTGGAGACGCCCATCTTGCTCATCACCTTGAGCACGCCCTTGCCCAGCGCCTTCACCAGGTTGCGCACGGCCTTCTCGGGGGTGATCCCGGTGATGACGCCGCGGCGCACCAGGTCCTCGACGCTCTCCATCGCCAGGTACGGGTTCACGGCCGCCGCGCCGTAGCCGATGAGCAGCGCGACGTGGTGCACCTCGCGCACGTCGCCGGCCTCGACGATGAGGCCCACCTGGGTGCGCGCCTTGCGCCGCACGAGGTGGTGGTGGACCGCCGAGACCAGCAGCAGCGACGGGATCGGCGCCAGGTCTGCGTCGGAGTCGCGGTCGGAGAGCACCAGGAACCTCTTGCCCCCGGCGATGTGCCGGTCGACCTCGGCGCAGATCTCACCGAGGCGCTTGCGCAGGCCCGGCCCGCCGTCGGCCACCCGGTACAGCCCGGTGATCTTCACGCCCGAGAAGCCCGGCGCGTCGCCGTCGGCGTTGATCTGGCCGAGCTTGGCCAGCTCGTCGTTGTCGATGACCGGGAACGGCAGCAGCACCTGGCGCACGTGGTTGGGGCTCGCCTCGAGGAGGTTGCCCTCGGGACCGATCTGGCTGGCCAGCGAGGTGACGATCTCCTCGCGGATCGCGTCCAGCGGCGGGTTGGTGACCTGCGCGAACAGCTGCACGAAGTAGTCGAAGAGCAGCCGCGGCCGGTCGGACAGCACCGCGATCGGGGTGTCGGTGCCCATCGAGCCCAGCGCCTCCAGGCCGTTGCGGGCCATGGGCGTGAGCAGGATGCGCAGCTCCTCCTCCGTGTAGCCGAAGGTCTGCTGGCGGCGGGCCACCGACTTCGAGGTGTGCACCACGTGCTCGCGCTCGGGCAGCTCCTCGAGGTGCACGATGCCGGTGCGCAGCCAGTCGGCGTAGGGATGCGCCGCGGCGAGCTCGGCCTTGATCTCGTCGTCCTCGATGATCCGGCCCGCGGCGGTGTCCACCAGGAACATGCGGCCGGGCTGCAGCCGGCCCTTGCGCACGATGCGCGCCGGGTCGATGTCGAGCACGCCCGCCTCGGAGCCGAGCACGACCAACCCGTCGTCGGTCACCCAGAACCGCCCGGGGCGCAGGCCGTTGCGGTCCAGCACCGCGCCGATCACCGTGCCGTCGGTGAAGCTCACGTTCGCGGGGCCGTCCCAGGGCTCCATGAGGCTGGCGTGGAACTGGTAGAACGCCCGTCGGGCGGGGTCCATCTCGTCGTGGTTCTCCCACGCCTCCGGGATCATCATGAGCACCGCGTGCGGCAGGGTGCGCCCGCCCATGTGCAGCAGCTCGACGACCTCGTCGAAGCTGGCCGAGTCGCTGGCCCCGTCCGTGCAGATCGGGAAGATGCGCCGGATGTCGCCCGGGATCAGCTCGGAGTTCAGCTGGGCCTCGCGCGCGTGCATCCAGTTGCGGTTGCCGCGCACGGTGTTGATCTCGCCGTTGTGGGCGATGATCCGGTAGGGGTGCGCCAGGCTCCAGCTCGGGAACGTGTTGGTGGAGAACCGCGAGTGCACGAGGGCCAGCGCGCTGGCCATCCGCGGGTCGGACAGGTCGGGGAAGAACGGCTCGAGCTGGCCGGTCGTGAGCATCCCCTTGTAGACCAGCGTGCGGCTGCTCAGGCTCGGGAAGTACACCTCGGCCTCGCGCTCGGCGCGCTTGCGCAGGCAGAACACCATCCGCTCGAGCACCATCTGGTCGGTCACGCGATGGCGCGGCGCGACGAACAGCTGGCGGAACCGCGGCATGGTCCCGGCCGCAGTGATCCCCACCAGGTCGCGCGCCACCGGCACGCTGCGCCAGCCGAGGACCACGAGGTCCTCCTCGTGCGCGATGCGCTCGATGGCAGCCATGGCGTGGCGCTCGGCCGCGGTGTCGTTGGGCAGGAACGCCAGGCCCACGGCGTAGCTGCCGGCCGCCGGCAGGTCGAAGTCGACCACGGCTCGGAGGAAGGCGTCGGGGACCTGCAGCAGGATGCCCGCGCCGTCCCCGCTGTCGGGCTCGGCACCCGACGCGCCGCGATGGTCGAGGTTGCGCAGCGCCGTGATCGCCTTGACCACGATGTCGTTGCTGGCGATCCCGGTCATCGTGGCGACGAAGGCCACGCCACAGGCGTCGTGCTCGAAGGCCGGGTCGTAGAGCCCGGTGGCCTCGGGGACGGCGGAGAACAGCGTCATGTCGGCTCCTCGGCGCCGCCGGGCGGCGCGGGCGCCGGGCACGTCGCAGCCGGCCTGCCCCGCGCGGCCGCGACGACGCGGCTGGTGTGCGAAGAGGTCGGCGGGACGACGTTGGCCCGCCGCGGAAGAGCATAGGGCATGTCCGGGGCCGGGGCCTCGGCCCGGCAACCCGCCGGGCCCGCGGCCCGCGGACCACCCACCCGGTCGGGTCGTCGCGCAACCGCACCGCTACGGTCCCCGCCATGATCAGCGCGCTGCTGCCCGTCGCCGCGCTCGTGACGGCCGCCACGGCCGCCGTCGCTGCCGTGGCGCTGCCCACGGGGGACGCGCCGAGCACGGTGCCGAGCACGGTGGGCAGCGTCACGGTGGCGAGCCTCCCCATCGAGGCCGCGGTGGTCCGTGACTCCGGTGGCGGCTCGCGCGGGCCGTCGGCCGCGGCCCTGCCGGACGGTCGGATCCTGCTCGGTGGCGGCGCCGACGGCCGGCGCCTGCTGGTGCTCGACCCGGCGAACGGCGCGCTGGCCGAGGTCGGCGCGGTGATCCGGGCCGACCAGCGCCGCGACGACGCCCGGTTCGCCCCCACGGACATCGAGGTGATGTCGCAGACGGCGGCACGCTGGCGGCTGTTCGTCTCGTACCCGCAGTGGGTCGCGTCACGCCGCTGCGTGCGCCTGGCCGTCGATCGCGTCGACCTCAGCCGCGAGGCGCAGCCGCGCATCCTGCGCCAGCAGCGGGTGTTCCGCTCCCGGCCGTGCGTGCCGCTCAGCGCCGTCCAGCACGCGTCGGGCAAGCTCGTGCGGATCAGCGCGAACCGCGCCTACGTCACCCTGGGCGACCTCGGCTCCGCGAGGATCGCCAACCGCAGGGCGCGCGGCCAGCTCGGCTCGGTGCTGCGCATCGGCGAGGGCGTCGCGGCGGTCCGGATCAGCCAGGGCCATCGCAACGGCCAGGGCCTCACGCTCGACGGCAGGGGCCGACTCTGGGAGACCGAGCACGGCCCCCGGGGCGGTGACGAGCTGAACCTGATCAGGCGGGGCCGCGACTACGGGTGGCCGTTCGTCACCCTCGGCCAGCCCTACGGCAACAGCGACTACGTGATGCCCCGGCGGACCGGCACCCACGCCGGCTTCACGAAGCCGCGCACGTCGTGGGTGCCCAGCGTGGCCACCTCCGAGCTCGTGCAGGTGCCCGCCAGCTGGACGGGCTGGACGACGCCGGTGGGTGGTGACCTGCTCATGGGGACCCTCAAGGACGAGGCGTTCTGGCGCATCCGGGTGGACGCGAGGGGCCAGGTCCTCGAGCGCGAGCGACTGCCTGTCGGCCATCGGGTCCGGGACGTCGACGTGCGTGCCGACGGCTCCGTGGCGGCGACCACCGATGACGGCACGCTGCTGCTGCTCACCTGGGCCGGCTGAGGCGGCGAGGCGGCCGGCACCTGGCTGGACCGTCGATCGATGCGCGGTCGGCCAGTGATGGCCCGGCAGGCGGACTGCGAGCGGTTCAGCCGGGCGTCCCGGCTGCCGTTCCCGCAGACGTCCCTGCTGCCGTCCCTCGCAGCACGCGCTGTCCGTCGTCGGCCGGTGCCCAGCGCCGCATCCCGGCCATGAGGCCCGCCCCGGCGGCCAGCAGCGCCAGGCCGAGGGCCGCGCTCGCCGTGAAGGGCCCGAGCTGCTCGCCCGGGGCCAGCAGGGACAGCGCGGACGACCCGGCCAGGTCGATGAACCCGATGCCGACGACGATGACCGCGAGCGCGGCCAGCGATGCCGTGCGGCGACCTGCCCGGATCGGGATCGGCGGGCGCACCTGCTCGACGCGACCGACCGCGGCCACGATGGCGGCCAGGACCACCGCCGGCACCAGCAGCCACGTCACGTGCGCCACCCACCATGCCGCCGTGCCGGGCACTGGGTCCGGCCAGCCGAGCGGCAGGGTCAGCCGGGCGGCCAGCAGCAGGGCTGCCTGGTGCCAGCAGTAGATCGAGATGATCGTCAGGTTCACCGCGACCACCGCACGCCACACCCGCGGCCGGTCGAGCCACCGGACGAGCAGCGGGCGCAGCAGCAGGCACGCCCCGATCTGGGCGACCCCCAGGGTCGTCACCGCGAGGGTCGGGGGGTGCATGTTGCCCTCGGAGATGCCGGGCACGGCCACCATCGTCGTGGGGTACCAGGCGGTCGAGGTCAGGGCCGCCGTCGCCACCAGGCCAACGCCGAGCATCCACCGGGCCTGGCGCACCGTCCACCGCCCCTGCCCGTACCAGAACCCGAGCTGGTGCATGAGCAGCCAGACCCAGAGCACGTTCAGGTACCCCATGATCGACAGGCCCAGGCCGAAGCGCCCGAGGTCACCGAGCACGATGAGCACGGCCAGCACCGCCAGCACCCCAGCGCCCCAGCGCTCGTGCGCCGCGAGCATCACCGGCGCCAGGGCCACCACCCACAGGTACGCGCCGAGGAACCACAGCGACTGCAGGACCAACCCGCCGAGCTGCCCGAGGCCGAGGCCGTCGCGCGCGGCCACGACGACGCCCACGGCGCACACCACGGCGAGGTACAGCGCGGTCGGCGTGAGCAGCCGGTGCAGCCGGCGATCGAGGTACGCCGCGTAGCCCTCGCCCCGGCGGCGCGCTCCCTGCCAGCTGCGCCGGTTGGCGTAGCCCCCGACGAAGAAGAACAGGGGGATCACGAGGAACAGCCAGGTGATCGGCCACATGCTCGGCACCTCAGCCAGGGTGCTCGTGTCCGTGAGCAGCGCGCCGTCCCACCGCACGTCGGCCACGAGCCAGTGGCCGAGGACCACCGCCACGATGCTGCCGCCGCGCAGCAGGTCGACGAACCGGTCGCGACCGACCATCGCGCGGTTGGCGCCGACGGGCTCCATACCGGCACCGTAGGTCGCTCGACGTGGTCGTCCACAGAGCCAGAAGGCCTGAGCGGGCCGCACTAGGGTTGTCCGGTGACCGTCGCCGCCCACGCGCCGAGCCTGGCCGCCGGCCGGGCCGCGGCCATCGCCGGCGAGCGGTGGGGCCTGCGGGATGCCCGGGCCCGCGATCTGGGCAGCCACCAGGATCGCAACCTGCTCATCACCTCGCTGGACGACACCGGCGCGGAGCAGCGCCACGTGCTCAAGGTGGCCAACAGCGCGATCAGCCCCGTTGCGCTCGACGCGCAGAACGCGGCCATGCGCGCGCTGGCCGGGCTGCCGATCCGGGTACCGCAGCCCGTGGCGTGCGTGGCCGGCGCGCTGCGCGAGGAGGTCGACATCGACGGCGTCGCGCACCACGTGCGACTGCTGACCTGGGTCGAGGGCACGCCGATGACCACGGTGGGCTACCTCGCCCCCACCACGGCGCGACAGTTCGGCGCCCTGGCCGGCCGGGTCACCGCGGCCCTGGCCGGGTTCGAGCACCCCGGGGCGGACGAGCCCACCCAGTGGGACGTCCAGCGGGCGCCCCACGTCGTCGAGGCGCTGCTGCCGGCCCTCGACCCCGCGCTGGCCGGTCGCGTCCGCGCGATGCTGGGGGCCTCCTCGGCGGTGCTGGCCGAGGCCGGCCCACTGCCGGAGCAGGTGATCCACGGCGACCTCACCGACTTCAACGTGGTGGCCGACGCCGGGGTGGACGCCCGGCCGGTGCCGGCCGGCATCATCGACTTCGGCGACCTGACGCGGACCTGGCGTGCCTCGGAGGCCGCGATCATGGTCTGCGCGCTGCTGGGCAAGGACCGACGCAGCCCGCTGCGGATCGCCGAGGACCTGCTCGCCGGGTACGTCACGACCCAGCCGCTCGACGAGGCCGAGGTCGACGCCCTGTGGGCGATGGTGGCCGCCCGCGCCTGTGCGGGGCTGGTGAGCACCGCGCACCAGCTGACCCGGGAGCCGGACAACGCCTACCTGCACGAGAACCTCGCGATCGACCTCGCGGTGTTCGAGCTCGTCGAGGGGGTGCCCGCGCCGGTCGGCCGACTGGCGATGCGCCGCGCCGCCGGGCTGCCCGAGCCGACCGGCCCGCGGCTGCCGGTGGTCACGCCGATGCTGGCCGACCTGCCGGCAGTGGTGAACCTGGACCTGGGCACCACCTCGCCCCTGCTCGACGAGGGTGCGTGGACCGATCCCGGCCTGGTGCGCGCCGCGGTGCGCGACGCCAGCCGCGCGCTCGGTGCCGAGCGGACCCCGGTGGTGCCCTACGGCCAGGCTCATCCGCACCGCGCCAGCGCGGACTCGCTGGCCGAGCCCGCGACCGTGCACCTCGGCATCGACGTGCTGCTGCCGCGCGGCACCGAGCTGCTGGCCCCATGGCCCGGTCGGATCAGCACCAGCGACCCGTGGGTCACGCGCCTGGTGGGCGAGGACGGCTGGGACGTGGTGCTGGCTGGCACGCGGCCCGCCCTGGCCCAGGGCAGCGTTGCCCTGCCCGGTGCGGTGCTGGCGCGGGTGGCCAGCTCCCGCGACCCGGCACTGCCCGAGCACGTGCACCTCCAGGTGGTGCCCCGTGGGGTCTCCGCGCCCACGCACGTGCCCGCCTCGGTGGCAGCGCTGTGGCAGCAGGTGTGCCCCGACCCCGGCGCCCTGGTCGGGATCGAGCCGGCCGCGCCCGGCTCTGACCGGCACGACCTGCTGCGGCGGCGCGAGGCGAGCCTCGCCGGCGTCCAGAAGCACTACTGGGCCGACCCGCCACAGGTCGAGCGCGGCTGGCGCCACCACCTGATCGACACCGCAGGCCGGGTGTACCTCGACGGCATCAACAACGTGACGGTGCTCGGCCACAGCCACCCTGTGGTCGCCGAGGCGGTGGGCCGGGCCCTGCGCACCCTGAACACGAACTCGCGGTTCCACTACGCGGCGCACGTGGAGTTCGCCGAGCTGCTGCTGGCGACCATGCCCCCCGAGCTCGATCGGGTGTTCCTCGTGGCCACGGGCTCGGAGACGGTCGACCTCGCGCTGCGGCTGGCCCGCGTGCACACCGGGGCGCGCGACACCATCGCCCTGCGCACGGCCTACCACGGCTGGACCACGGCCTCCGACGAGGTCTCCAGCGCCCTCATGGACAACCCGCGGGCCCTGGCGACCCGGCCGGACTGGATCCACCTGGCCGAGCCGCCGAACCTGTACCGCGGCCCGTTCACCGGCCCGGACGCGGGCAGCCGGTACGCAGACGACGTGCGGCGGATCCTGGCCGGGCTCGCGGCGGCCGGGCGCCCGCCGGCGGCGTTCATCAGCGAGACCCTCAACGGCAATGCCGGTGGCATCGAGCTGCCGGACGGGTACCTGCGTGAGGTGGCCCAGGCCGTGCGGGCCGCCGGTGGCCTGGTGATCGCCGACGAGGTGCAGGTGGGGTACGGCCGGCTCGGCTCGCACTTCTGGGGCTTCCAGGTGCACGGCGTCGTGCCCGACATCGTGTGCCTGGCGAAGGCCACCGGCAACGGCTACCCGGTGGCGGCGGTGGTGTGCCGTCGGGAGGTCGCGGAGTCGTTCGCCGTGGAGGGGTCCTTGTTCGCCTCGATGGGCGGCACGCCGGCGGGTGCTGCCGCGGCGATCGCCACGCTGCGCGCGATCCAGGCCGAGGACCTGCAGGGCAACGCCGCCCGCATGGGCGCCCGGCTGCGCGCGGGCCTCGAACGGCTCGTCGCGCGCTACCCGATGGCTGGTGCGGTGCACGGTCGGGGCCTGTACCTGGGCCTGGAGCTGGTGGCCGACCCCGAGACCCGGGAGCCCGCCACCGAGGCCACCGACGCCCTGTGCGAGCGGCTGCTGGGCCTGGGCGTGGTGATGGCGGCCACCGGGGACTTCATGAACGTGCTCAAGATCAAGCCGCCGCTGTGCATCGACGCCGCCGGTGTGGACTTCCTGCTCGAGGCGCTGGAGACGGCCTTCGCCGAGGGCTGGTGAACCGCTGGCCGCCCGACGCGACGGTGCCCGCCCCCACGGCGTGGGGACGGGCACCGTCAGCGGTCGGCACCGCGGGGCACGACCTCAGACGGTCGCGACCTGCGGGGTCTCGTGCAGCTGCTCCTCGTGCTTGGCCAGGTGGCCGAAGCCCGCGCCGATGATCAGCGACAGGATGCCCATGCCGATGGCGAAGGCAGCCACGCCGAACGCCACGACGGAGGTGAACAGCGAGGCGCGCAGGAACGAGGCGCTCTGCGCGACCTGGCGCAGCGGGTCCTCACGCTCGAGCTGCGCGTAGGTCTTGCCGCCGGTCGCCTCGAGGGCGTGGGTGTTGATGATCCCGGCCATGCAGTAGGCCTCCAGCGGGCCGTTCACGGCCTGGCCCTGCTGGCAGGACGCATCATCGGTGACCGTGATCTGCTCCGCGGCCAGCTGGTCGGAGACGACGTACCAGGTGCCCGCGCCGCCGACGATCAGCAGCGCCCCCGCGACGTAGAGCAGGATGGCGACGAGCTTGGGCTTCATGCAGCCCCTCCTTCGGGGTGGTGGATGGTTCAAGCGACCACGCTAGTGAGCGCGAGCGCCCGATTTGCGCACCATTGGGTCCGTGTCGGCGTGCCGGTGGTCCCCTCGTCGAGTGACCTAAGCCTTACCTGACCCCGTGTCGGCTGGATCGGTGCCGTCGCTGCCCGGCTCGCTGCCACGCTCGCTGCCCTGCTCCGCGCGGTCGCTGCCTCGCTCGCTTCCCGGCACGGAGCCGTCCTCGAGGGGCCCGGCATCCCCACGTCCGCGGGGCTGCAGGAGCGCCGGATCCTCGCGGCCCGGCCGCTGCCGCGCGCTCACCACCAGGTACACCAGGCCCCCGAGACCGACCAGGCTCGCGGTGAGCACGTTGATGCGCAGGCCGCCGACCAGGGTGGCCGGATCGATCCGGATCGTCTCGATGCCGAGCCGGCCCAGGCAGTACAGCGCCACGTAGAGGGCGAACGCCCGGCCGTGACCCATCCGCCCGCGCCGGTCGGCCCAGGCCACCACCAGGGCGACGAGCACCAGCCACAGCGCCTCGTAGAGGAAGGTCGGGTGGAACGTGGCGAACTGCTCGTACCCCGCGGGGCGGTTGGCAGGATCGATCGCCAATCCCCACGGCAGGTCCGTGGGCCTGCCGAACAGCTCCTGGTTGAACCAGTTGCCGAAGCGCCCGATCGCCTGCGCGAGGGGCAGGCCCACGGCCAGCGCATCGGCCCACGGCGGCAGCGGCACGCCCGCACGCCGGCAGCCGATCCACGCCCCGAGCGCACCCAGGGCCACCGCGCCCCAGATGCCCAGGCCGCCACGCCAGATCGCCACCGCCCCCGAGAGCCCCGAGCCGCCGGGCCCGAAGTACGTGTCCCAGTCCGTGAGCACGTGGTAGAGCCGGCCGCCGATGATGCCGAACGGCACGGCCCACATCGCGACGTCGTAGGTCAGCCCCTGCTGGCCGCCGCGCGCCACCCAGCGCCGGTCCGTGACCCAGATGGCCACGAAGATGCCGAGGAGGATGCACAGCGCGTAGGCCCGCAGCGGGAACGGCCCGAGCTGCCAGACCCCCTGCGAGGGGCTCGGGATCGAGGCGACCACGGCCGCCGGCGCAGCGTTGAGCAGGCTCACTGCGCCGTCGCGGCCGCGATCTTCGCCTCGATCGCAGCCATGTCGGCGAACTCCGCCGTCTGGATCTCGGTGCCGTTGAGCAGCACCTTCGGCGTGCCGCCGATGTTCTCGTCGAGGAAGACCTGGTTGCTGTTGGCCGCCCACGCCAGGTAGGTGCCGTCCTGCACGCACTTCGTGAAGGCGGCCTGGTCGGCGACACCGACCTGCGTGCCCAGCTCCAGCAGCTGCTGCTCGGAGTAGCCCTTGCCCTCGTCCGCGGCGCTGGGAGCGGCAGCGAACACGGCGTTGTGGTACTCGGCGGTCTTGTCCTGGTCGATCGCGCAGCCCCACGCGTTCGTCGCCCGGGCCGAGGAGTTCGGGTTGCCCGCCGCGGCGTTCTTCGCGGCCAGGGACTGGTCGAGGAAGATCGCGGGGCGGTACAGCAGCTTCACCTTGCCGGCCTCAGCCAGGGCCTCGATCTGCTTGCCGGCCGCCTGCTCGAACTGCGCGCAGAACGGGCACTGGAAGTCCTCCCAGATCTCCATCGTGGGCAGCTTGGCCTCGTCCGGCGAGGTCCAGCCCGTGCCGTAGGGCACGCCCCAGGTGGTGGTCTGGACGCCCTTGGGCGCCGGCGCGCTGGGGTTCGGCGTGGGGGCGGGCGCCGCCGACGCCCCGGTGTCGCCACTCTGGCGGGCGAAGAACCCGACGGCCAGCAGGCCGCCCACGATGAGCACGACGGCGATCGAGCCGATGATGCGGATGGTGCGCTCGCGCCGGCGCTCCGCGGCCTCGGAGGCGGCGCGCGCCTCGGCCGCCAGCTGCTTGGGCGTCTTGGCCGACTTGGCGGCGTTGCTGGGCTCGGGTGCCATGGGAAACCTCCACGAAAAGTCTGGGCAAGGCTACCCGAACCACCACGATCGGCCCCGCGGCGCCGCGTCGGGTCGCGGCCGGTGAAGGCCGGACTGATCTACCATCGTGCTCGCCGGTCGCGCCCCTGCGCCGGTGGGACGGTCGACGGCGGGCACGCCGAGTGGGCAGGAGCGCGATGATCGACACGGTGGTGGCCAGCGAGGAGGAGGATCGCCCGCGCGTGCCGACGAGCGCCGACCGGTACCAGGTCGGCGCCTTCGTCGAGATGCTGGCGTCGAGCATCCTGGGCCTCGTCGCCTCGCTGGTGCTCTCGATCGACGCCATCGCCCTGGCCAAGGACCCGAACGCTGCCCTGTCCTGCAACATCTCCGACACGATCTCGTGCGCGAAGGTGGGGCTCACCTGGCAGGCCAACCTGCTCGGGTTCCCCAATGCCTTCCTCGGCCTGATCGCCGAGCCCGTCGTCATCACGATCGCCGTGGCGGCCCTTGGTGGGGTGCGCTTCCCGCGCTGGTTCATGCTCTCCGCGCAGGTCGTGTACTCGATCGGCCTGGCGTTCGCGTACTGGCTGTTCTACCAGGCGTACTTCGTGATCGGCGCCCTGTGCCCGTGGTGCCTGCTCATCACGGTGACCACGACCCTGGTGTTCGCCTCGATGACCAGGGTGAACATCCTCGAGGGCAACTTCGGGCCGCGCATCAGGGCTTCGCTGGAACGGCCGCTGCGCCTGGGCGCCGACTTCGCGGGCGTGGCGATCTTCGTCGCGCTGCTCGCCGCGATGGTGGTCTACAAGTACGTGTAGCCGCCGTCAGCCGGTGCGTTGCGCCGGGCCGCACCACGACGCACGCCCTCAGCGAGCTCGCGGGCCAGCTCGCGCACGGCGGCCAGGGCGGCGTCCTGGTCCGCCGCGGCCAGGATCCGCTGGACGAACGCCGAGCCCACGATCACGCCGTCGGCGTACGCCGCAACCTCGGCGGCCTGCTCCCCCGACGAGACGCCCAGGCCCACCGCCACGGGCAGGTCGGTGGCCTGGCGCACCCGGGCGACCAGCTCCCGGGCGCCCGCGCCGACCGAGCCCCGGGCGCCGGTGACGCCCATCGTCGAGGCCGCGTAGACGAAGCCGCTGGTGACGCCAGCCACAGCCGCGATCCGCGCGTCGGTGCTCGACGGCGCGACGAGGAAGACCCGCTGCAGGCCGGCCTCGTCGGTGGCGCCCAGCCAGGGGCCGGCCTCCTCCGGGGTCAGGTCAGGCGTGATGACCCCGACCCCGCCGGCCTCGGCCAGCCGCCGGGCGAACGGGGCCACGCCCACCCGCTCGATCGGGTTCCAGTAGGACATCACCAGCGTCGGGGCACCGGTGGCCGCCACGGCGGAGACGGTCTGCAGCACGTGGGCCACCGACGAGCCGTTGCACAGCGACTGGTGCACCGCCGCCTGGATGACGGGGCCGTCCATGAGCGGGTCCGAGTACGGCAGGCCCACCTCGACCACGTCCACACCGGCCTCGACCATGGCCACGGCCAGCGCCTCGCCCCGGGCCTGGTCCGGGAACCCGCTGGGCAGGTAGCCGATGAGCAGCGCACGGCCCTCGGCGCGGGCCCGCGCGAACGCCTCCTGCAGCGCGGTCACGCCGGCTCCTCACCGAGCTCGATGCCGAACCAGCGGGCAGCCGTCGCCACGTCCTTGTCACCGCGGCCGGAGAGGTTCACCAGCAGCAGCGCGTCCGGGCCGAGCGTGCGGCCCAGCTGCAGGACGCCGGCCAGCGCGTGGGCACTCTCGATGGCCGGGATGATCCCCTCGGTGCGGCAGAGCAGCGCGAAGGCGTCCATCGCCTCGGCATCGGTGATCGGGTGGTACTGGGCCCGGCCCACCTCGGCCAGGTACGCGTGCTCCGGGCCGACCCCCGGATAGTCCAGGCCGGCGGAGATCGAGTGCGACTCGATGGTCTGGCCCTCGTCGTCCTGCAGCAGGAACGAGCGCGTGCCGTGCAGCACGCCGACCGAGCCCCCGGTGATGGTCGCGGCATGCCGGCCGGTCGCCACGCCGTCGCCGCCGGCCTCGTAGCCGTGCAGCGCCACCTCGCGGTCGTCGAGGAACGCGTGGAAGATGCCGATCGCGTTCGAGCCGCCGCCCACGCATGCGGCCACGGCGTCGGGCAGCCGGTCGTAGTCGGCCAGCAGCTGCGCGCGCGACTCGACACCGATCACGCGGTGGAAGTCGCGGACCATCTGGGGGAACGGGTGCGGCCCGGCCACGGTGCCCAGCAGGTAGTGGGTGTCGGCCACGTTGGTGACCCAGTCGCGCATGGCCTCGTTGATGGCGTCCTTGAGCGTGCGCGACCCCGTCGTCACCGGCACCACGTCGGCGCCGAGCAGCTTCATCCGGGCCACGTTGAGGGCCTGGCGGCGGGTGTCCTCCTCGCCCATGTACACGACGCAGTCCAGGCCCAGCAGCGCGGCGGCCGTGGCCGTGGCGACCCCGTGCTGGCCGGCCCCGGTCTCGGCGATGACGCGCCGCTTGCCCATCCGCACCGTGAGCAGCGCCTGCCCGAGCACGTTGTTGATCTTGTGCGAGCCGGTGTGGTTGAGGTCCTCACGCTTGAGCACGATCCGCCCGGGCACCCCGCCCGCGGCCGCGAACCGCGGCACCTCGGTGAGCGGCGTGGGCCGGCCCGTGTAGGTGCGGGCGAGGTGGTCCAGCTCGGCGAGGAACGCGGGGTCGTGCTGGGCGGTCGCGTACGCCGCGGCCAGCTCGTCCAGGGCGGCGATGAGCGCCTCCGGGACGAACCGTCCGCCGTACGCGCCGAAATGGCCCGTGGCGTCGGGGACCGCAGAGTCAGCGGGCAGCAGGCCGAGGTTGTGCAGGTCGAGGGTCATGGGCGTCCATGCTTGATCGCGGGGTGGGCTCCGGCGGTGACCAGGTCGTGCACCGCCTGGCGTGGATCTCCCCCGGTGACCAGGCTCTCGCCCACGAGCACGGCGTCGGCGCCGGCATTGGCGTAGGCGATCAGGTCGTGCGGCCCGCGGACGCCGCTCTCGGCGACCCGGACGCAGGAGTCCGGGATCCTCGGCGCGACTCGGGCGAAGTGGTCGCGGTCGACGGCCAGCGTGCGCAGGTCGCGCACGTTGACGCCCACCAGCTGGGCTCCGGCATCCAGCGCGCGCGGCACCTCCTCGGCGTCGTGCACCTCGACCAGTGGCGTGAGGCCCAGCGAGAGCGCCCGCTCGTGCAGGCTCACCAGCGCCGGCTGCTCGAGCGCGGCCACGATGAGCAGCACGATGTCCGCACCTGCCGCCCGCGCCTCCCACAGCTGGTAGCTCGAGACGATGAAGTCCTTGCGCAGCACGGGGATGTCGACCGCGTGGCGGACCGCGACCAGGTCATCCAGGGAGCCACCGAACCGTCGGCCCTCGGTCAGCACGGAGATGGCGTGCGCGCCGCCCTCCTCGTACGCGCGGGCCAGGCCCGCCGGGTCATCGATGGGCGCCAGGGCGCCCCTGCTGGGCGACTGGCGCTTGACCTCGGCGATGACGGTCACCTCGTCCTGGCGCAGCGCGGCAAGGCCGTCACGCGACTCCGGGGCACGCCCGGCGCGCTCCTTGAGGGTCTCCAGCGGCACCCGCACCATCCGCTCGGCCACATCGGCGCGCACGCCCGCGAGGATGTCGTCGAGCACGGTCATGGCTCCTCCGATCCCGGGGCTCGGGTGGGCCGCCGGGGGCCGGCGGGCAGGTGCTGGCCCGAGCGTACGCGGGCAGCGGCGCGCCGCCGAATCGCCGTGCGGCAGCGAGGCAGCCCCGTCCGCAGGTCGCCCCCGCGCCAGCGCGGCTACCCTTGCCGTCGTGACCCTGCCGGACGAGCGCGTCGACGCGCCGGCGTCCGCCCCGCCGGCCCGGGCGCGGCGGATGCTCGCCCCGGTCGGCACCCTGCTCGGGGTGGGGCTGGCCTGGGTCGCGGTGGCGTGGGCGGACCCCGGCGACGGTGGGGCGTCGTGGTGCCCGTTCCGGACGCTCACCGGCCTGGACTGCCCGTTCTGCGGCGCCACCAGGGCCTCAGCGGCGCTGGCTCGCGGCGACGTCGTCGGCTCGCTGGACCACAACGCGTTCGTGGTGCTCGTGGTGCTGCCGCTGGCCGTCCTCGGCTGGGTCGGGTGGGCGCGGCGCGCATGGCGGGGGGAGCTGTTCCCCCCGGTCGCGACCAGGCTGGTGGTCGCGCTCATGGGCCTCACCGCCGCGTGGTGGGTGCTGCGGCTCGCCGTCCCCTGGCTGGGGTCCGCCGCGGCCTGAGCCGCCGCCTCGGTGCGGCGCGGTGCGGCTGGCGCCGTGGCCGCGGCGGGCTGCGCACCGCCGACGCCTCAGCGCGGCGCGGCTGCCCCCTGGGCAGTGTCCGCAGTCGCCTGGGCCCCCGCCGACGCCTCGACGACGCCGATCGGCAGCAGGACCCGGAACGCCGCCCCGCCCTCGCTGGCGGTGCCCGCCTCGGCCCGGCCCCCCAGCCGCTGGGCGAGCCGCGCGACCAGGGCGAGCCCCACCCCCGAGCCCACCTTGCGGACCCCGCGGTAGCGCGCGTGCAGCTCGCCCGGCTCGAACGCCACGCGCAGGTCGTCCTCGGTGAGGCCCGGCCCGCCGTCGCGCACCTCCACCGAGCACCAGCCCTCGCTCAGTTCCCCGACGTGCAGCACGACGGGATGGCCCTCCCCGGTGACCCGCAGCGCGTTCTCCATGAGGTTGTCGATGATCTGGCGCACGCGCACCGGATCGGTGCGCACCGGCAGCGGTCCGGGCGCGACCTCGTCGACGAAGCGCACCCCCACGCGGCCGGCGCGGGTGCGCCAGACCGAGGCTGCGTCGGCGCCGAGCACCGCGAGGTCGAGGTCGACGGGCTGGACCTGCACGTCCACCGCCCCCAGCCGGGCGAGGTCGAGCAGGTCGGCCACGAGCCGGTCGAGCTGGTCGGCCTCGCCGCGGACCACCCCGGCGACCGCGGGCACCTCCTCGGCCTGGACGACGCCGTCGGCGAGGGCCTCGGCGTACCCCTTGATCGAGGTGAGCGGCGTGCGCAGCTCGTGGGAGACGGTGAGGAAGAACTCCCGCTGGCGGCCCTCGCTCTCGGCCAGCGCGGCGGCCAGGCCGTTCAGGGCGACCGCCAGCTCCGCCACCTCCTGGGGACCCTGCGGATCGATGCGCACGTCGCGCTGGCCGGAGGCCATCGCGGTGGCCGCGGCAGCCGCCTGGCCCAGCGGCCTGGTGATGCGCCGGGCCAGCACCACGCCGACCGCCACGGCGACGGCCAGGCCCAGGGCCAGGCCGGCCAGCAGCCGGACCAGGGCGGTGCGGCTGATGTCCTGGGCCACCTCCGAGGGCTGCACGAGCAGCACCCCGACCCCGGGGGCCAGCGGCCGGCCCTCGACGAACCACGTGCCGTCAAGGTTGGTGCGCCGCACCGAGACCGACTCCCCCGAGGTCACCGCCGTCACGTCGCCGCGGGTCATGGGCGCGGGCACCTGCGTACGGGGCGCGACGCCGTAGGCCGAGACCTGCTGCGGGGCGAGCAGCGCCTCGAGCCGGGTGCTCACTTCCATGCCCCGTAGCGGCATGCCGCTGGCATAGGTGCCCTGCAGCAGCTCGGCGGTCAGGTCCGCCGTGCGCGAGAGGGTGGCCCGGGTGGTCGCCTCGGCGGCGCGCGTCAGCAGCGGCCAGGCGACCAGGGCGGCGATGAGCACCGCGACCGCCGCCACGAGGGCCATCGCCAGCGGCAGGCGGCGAGCGAGGGCGGGCCGGCTCATCCCTCGTCGGCGCTGTAGCCCACGCCGCGCACCGTGCGGATGGGGCTGGCCTCCCCCAGCTTCGCGCGCACCTGGGCCACGTGGACGTCGACCGTGCGGGTGCCACCCGCGGCCGAGTAGCCCCAGACGGCCGACAGGAGCTGGTCGCGGGTCACCACCCGGCCCGGCCGTGCCATGAGGTACGCGAGCAGGTCGAACTCGGTGGCCGTCAGCTCGACCGGGGCCCCGGCCACGGTCACCCGGTGCCGGGCCCGGTTGAGCTCGACCGAGCCCAGCACGATCGAGCGGTCCTCCTCGTCGAGGCTGCCGTCGGCCCGGCGCAGGACCGCCTTGACCCGGGCGACCACCTCGCGCGGGCTGAACGGCTTGGTGATGTAGTCGTCGCCGCCCATCTCCAGGCCCAGCACGCGGTCGACCTCGTCGTCGCGCGCGGTGCAGAACAGGATCGGCACGGCGTTGCCCTCGCCACGCAACGTGCGGCACACCTCGGTGCCGTCCATGCCGGGCAGGCCGACGTCGAGGATGACCGCGACCGGGCGCAGCCGGCGGGCGGCAGCCAGCGCGTCAAGGCCGGTCGCCGCGAGCTGCACGCCGAAGCCCTCACGGCGCAGGTACATCGCCAGCAGGTCGGCGATCGGCCGCTCGTCCTCGGCGACCAGCACCAGGCCGCGTCCCTCGGGTGGCATCACGCCACCGACCCTGAGCCGCCCACGTTCGCCGCGGCTGCGGATCCGGTTCGGGTCAGGTCAGCGCGGTGGCTGGCCCGCAGCCGCGGGTCAGCGCACATCCTCGGGCTTGGACTCCATGCCGAGCATCACCTTCCAGACCACCGCGCCGACCACGACCAGTGCGACGCCCACCCAGAAGACGATCGGCTGGGCGATGACCACCCCGACG
>DASVBK010000134.1:0-2786 GCA_036375875.1 Candidatus Nanopelagicales bacterium | reverse complement strand
CGCATCCCCGGCCCCGGCCCCGGCCGCCACCGCGGCGAGGACGGCCAGGCCGATCGCGCCTCCGACCTGCTGGGAGGTGTTGTACACCCCGGCCGCCGTCCCGGAGCGCTCGGCCGGGACCCGGCTGGTGGCGGACACGGTGCCGGCGACGAAGGCGAGGCCGAAGCCGCTGCCCGTGACCAGCTGGGGCCACAGCAGGTCACCGACGAACGACGCCTGGGGCCTGAGGTCCGAGGTCCAGGCCAGACCCGCGGCGGCGACGAGCAGGCCGAGGACCAGCGGCAGCTTGACGCCGAGGCGGCCGATGACCCGGTGCGCCAGGCTGTTGGACAGCACGAGCACGGCCACCGTCGGGAGGACTGCCGCGCCGGCTGCCATCGGCCCGTAGCCGCGCACGACCTGCAGGTACACGGTGAGCAGGAACCACATGGGCATCATCGCCATGGCGCTGAACAGCACGGTGGCGTTCGCGCCGGGCAGGCCACGGACGGCGAACAGCGCCGGGGGGAGCAGCGGGTCGGCCACCCGCCTCTCGACGGCCACGAACACCGCCGCGAGCCCGGCCGCGGCCGCGAGGGGCACGACGGCTCGTCCCGTCAGCCAGCCCACCTCCGCTGCGCCGATCAGTCCGTAGACGAGCGAGACCACCGCGCCGGTGGCCGTGACCGCGCCCGGGAGGTCGAGGGCCGCCCGCGAGCTGCGCGGCGCCGCCGCCGGGAGCCGCTTACGTGCGGCGGCCACGATGAGCGCTCCGATCGGGACGTTGATCCACAGGATCGCGGGCCAGCCCCAGACCTGTACCAGGAGCCCGCCCAGCAGGGAGCCGGAGGCGCCTCCGAGCCCGGCCGCTGCACCCATGGCGCCGAGCGCGCGGTTCCGCGACGGGCCCGCGTCGAACAGGGCCATGACCAGTGCCATCGCGGCCGGCGCCGTCAACGCGGCGCCGATGCCCTGGGCGGCGCGAGCGGCGACCAGGGCCCCCGCGGTCTGCGCGAGCGCACCGGTCACGGACGCCGCGGCGAACAGCGACACCCCGGACAGGAAGACGCGCCGCGCGCCGACGACGTCGGACAAGCGGCCTCCGAGGAGGAGGAGCCCGCCGAACAGCAGGGCATAGGCGTTCACGACCCACGTGACGCCACGGGTGGTGAAGCCGAGGTCGGCCTGCACCGCCGGCAGCGCGACGTTGACGATGGCCGAGTCGAGCACGAGCACGAACTGGGTGGCCGCCAGCAGGGCCAGGGCGCTGCGGGCAGGACGGGTGGACCGGGTCGGACGTGGGTGGTGCATGACTCTCTCCGTGGGTGCGCAGGAACTACACTTACTGTGTCGTTCCATAACGACACGCACCGTGCAGTTATTTCGGGAGAGGATGGATGCCGTGCAGCCCCAGAACGCCAGGAGCCGCCGCACCCAGGCAGCGCTCCTGGAGGCGGCCAGGCAGATCGTCGAGGAGGAGGGCCTCCCGGGGCTCACCATGGCCGCCGTGGCCGAGCGCGCCGGCGTCACCCGTCGCTCGGTCTACCTCCACTTCGAGTCGCGGACCCAGCTGCTCACCTCACTGTTCGACCACGTCAACGACAGCGAGGGCCTGAGGGGATCGGTTCGCCCGGTCGTCGACGCCCCCGACGCGCTCGCCGCCGTGCGGGCCTGGGCCGCTCACGTCGCCCGGTTCCACCCGCGCGTGGCGCGCATCGGCACGGCGATGCAGAGCATGAGGTCCACCGACCCGGATGCCGACCAGCACTGGCAGCTGGTGCAGGACGACTGGCACCGGCTGTGCGTCCTGGTCGCCACCCGGGTCCACGACGAGTCCGCGTTGGCACCGGGATGGACCACCGAGACGATGGCCGACATGCTCCAGGCGTTGATGTCGTTCGACGTGCTCGAGGTCCTCGTCGACCAGCGCGGATGGTCCACGGACGACGTGGAGACCCATCTGGCGCGGGTGGCCCTGTCGGCGTTCACCCGGCCGACCGGGACCGACCTCAGGCCTGCGCGGTCACCGCGACGTCGACCATGAGCAGGCTCAGGTGGCTGGGCGCCTCGGCGACCAGCGCGTGCCGCTCCCCCGGTGCCAGGTAGACGACGTCGCCCGGCGCCATGAGGTGCTCCGCGTCCCCCACGGTGAACCGCACCGACCCGTCGACCAGCTGCACGACGACCGCCCGTGGCGTGGAGTGCTCGGTGAGCAGCTCGCCCTCGTCGAAGGCGAACAGCACGACGCGCAGGGCCGGGTTGTCGACCACCACGCGCGAGGTCGTGGAGGACGGCGTGACCGGCACGGCCTCCAGCAGGTCGGTGACGGCGAGCGAGGTGGCGAGGTCGGTGGAGCGAGCCATGTGGCGGGCCTTCCGGGAGTCGGGCTCGAGACGGTGCGGGGGGTCAGCGGGCGGCCCGGCTGCGGCGCACCCACCACCAGGCGAGGGCCATCTCCAGCAGGCCGATCACCGCGATGACGGGCTGGAGGAAGAAGTAGCGCTGGAGCAGGAGCAGCTGCACCGCGATCCACAGCACCAGCAGGGCGCCGACGACGAGCCCGACGACACCGGCACGGGCGTCGCGGCGCCACACGAACCAGGCGGCCACGAGCTGGGGCAGGGCCACGCTGAGCAGGAGCGCGATGCCGGGCAGGGTCCAGGTGCCCACCGGCAGCCGGTCGAGCCACTCCACCGGCATCCCCAGGCCGTTGACGGCCAGCCCGACCCCGCCGTACACGGCGCTGGCGCCCACGAACAGCAGCACCCCGAGCAGCACTCCCCCGGCCCAGCCCCGTCGCGGGGCGA
>DASVBK010000125.1:0-3955 GCA_036375875.1 Candidatus Nanopelagicales bacterium | reverse complement strand
AGCAGCAGTACGACCCGGAGATCGAGAAGCAGGAGCGCAAGGCCCGCCGCGAGCGCAGGCGCCGGGAGCGGCTGGCGGCGGAGGAGGCCGCCAAGCGCGTCGCGGCGGAGAAGCGGGCCGCGCGCGAGGCTGCTGCCGTCGCAGAGGGCACGGAGGCAGGGTCGGTGGGGGAGGACGCCGGGCCACGGCCTGCCGAGGAGGCAGCGACCGCGGGCCGAGTGCCTGGCAGCGCACAGGGAGCGGAGGAGGGAGCCGGAGGCGGCGCGGGCGACGGTGGATCGCCAGCGGCAGGGCTTGCGGCATCTCCTGAGGTCTCGCCAGCCGAACCAGCCCAGGATGCCGCCCAGCCCGAGCCAACCCCCGAGGCCGCCCAGGTCGCACACGAACCAGCCGAGCCAGGCGAACGCGGATCAGGCTCCGAGGCCGCACCACCCCCGCAGGCCGCGCCACCGGCCTCCCCCGAGGCTGGGCCTCCGGCTCGCTGACCGTGCTCGTCACCCGGATCGCCCCGACGCCCTCGGGGTTCCTCCACGAGGGCAACGCGGTGAACGCGCTGCTCACGGGGTGGTTGGCCCGGAGCGCGGGCGGCCGCCTGCTGCTGCGGATCGACGACTTCGACACCGGTCGGGTCCGGGAGGAGTACCTCGCCGACGTCTTCGACCTCCTCGCGTGGCTGGGCGTCGCACCCGACGAGGGCCCCAGCGACCCTGCCGAGTTCGAGCGGCGCTGGTCGATGGCCGGGCGCACCGAGGAGTTCCGCGGCGCGGCGCACCGACTGCGCGCCGCGCACCCCGAGGTGGTGTTCGCCTGCGGCTGCTCCCGGCGCGACCTCGTGGCCGGGCGCTGCGTCCGCGGCTGCGCCGACCGGGACCTGGCCCTGGCGCCCGGGCACACCGTGCTGCGGCTGCGCGTGGCGACCGGCACGCTCGTGACAGCATCCACGTCGGCCCCGGCGGCGGTCCGCTCCCCTGCCGTCGATGGCCCTCCAGAACTCGGCGCGCACCTGGCGGGA
The DNA here is from genome assembly GCA_036375875.1 of Candidatus Nanopelagicales bacterium. Lineage (GTDB taxonomy): Bacteria > Actinomycetota > Actinomycetes > S36-B12 > CAIYMF01 > Prado023. The sequence continues at coordinate 2,943 of DASVBK010000125.1, read as the reverse complement.
GCGGCAGCAGCGCCACCTGCTGGGCACCTCGCCGTCCCCGCAGGCGACCACGTGCTGTGGCGCCGCGACGACCTGCCCGCCTACCAGCTGGGCTCAGTGCTCGCCGACGAGGCCCTGGGCGTCACCTCCCTGGTCCGGGGCGAGGACCTGCGCGACTCGACCGCCCTGCAGCTGCACCTCGCCGCGCTCCTGCCCGCCCGCGGCTTCCAGCGGGTCGACGCCCGACACCACGCGCTGCTCGCGGGACCCGACGGCCACAAGCTCAGCAAGAGCGCCGGGGCCCGGGCCCATCCGATGCCACGCACCGAGGCCCTGCGCCAGCAGGTGCACGACTGGGCGTGCGAGCTGGGCGCCGCGATCGGGATCACGGAGCCCTGAGCACCCGGGCTACTCCGCGTCCGGGAACCCGGCACCGCCGTGCAGCCGCACCCGGGGGTCGTGCTGCCAGAACCAGTCCCCGGCGCTGGTGTGGATCAGCACGCCGGTCCGGACCGAAGCCACGACAGGCCGGTCTCCGAGGTCGGCGATGAACCCGTCCAGCAGCTCGCGCAGGTCCTCGTCGATGACGCGGGCGACCACCTTGGTCATGCCCACCTCGTCGGGCAGGTCGCCGTACGAGAGCGCCGTGAAGATCCGCTGCCGCAGCAGGCTCATCTCCGGATCGGCCGGGTCGTAGCCCAGGCGCAGCCGGCCGGCCAGCAGCTCCTCGCGGAACCCCATGAGCGCGCCGCAGGTCCGCGAGGAGTGGAACTGGTGCTCCCGGCGGAGCAGCCCGAACGCGCCCCCCTCGCCCATGCCGACGTGCGCCGCGCCGAAGGCCACGATGCGCCGCGGCTGCTCGGGATCGTCGGGGGCGTGGTCGCCGGCAGCAGCCATCCCGGTACGGCCCAGGGTGAGCAGCCCGCCCAACGAGCCCGCGTGGAATGCCGCGCCCCAGGCGGCTTCGAGCCCCTCCACGAACGGCAGGCACAGCTCGTCGCGGCACACCGCTGCGACGAGCAGGCAGTTGCCGCGCGCGAAGCCCTGCTCGGTGCACGCTCGGTGCCAGTCCCCGACGAAGGCCGCGGCCGGGACCGCCCCCGGGAACCCGGCATGGACCTGGTCGGCCAGGCTGCGGGTGGGCATCCGACGGAGGTCAGCTGGTCCGGTCGACCGAGATCGTGAACGCCGCGCGGAACGACTTGCCGCGGGGCACGACCTCCATCGGGTCCTGCCCGGAGAACGGGTCGCTCGCCGCGGTCATCGGCTCGACGCAGATGTGGTCGCGGTGCGGCGGCCCGTAGAGGATCGCCCAGTCGTAGCCGGTGTCGAACCGGATCGACATGCGCCGACCGTTGCCACGGATGAACGCCGTGGTGCCGTTCGCCACGTCGGCGAACAGGTCGTCGAGCGGGCGCTCGCCCAGCGTGCCGACGATCGGCGCCACCTCCTCGCGGGTGCCCTCGGGCAGCAGCGTGGGCCCGAGCGGGCAGCGCCTGGTGAACGGGAAGTAGACCTCCCACTCGGCCCGGGGCAGCCCCGGGATGCTCAGGTACGGGTGCCAGCCGAACGCGATCGGCACCTCGTCCTGGCCGGTGGCGTGGATCTCCGTGCTGAAGGTCAGCGAGGTGCCGCGCAGGGTCGCCTTGAGGTCGATGCGGTGCTCGAACGGGAAGGCCGAGAAGTCCACCCGGCGCTGGTCGAACTCGAGCTGCGCGGTGATCCACGCCTCGGTCGTCGTCGTGCGCAGCTCGGTCACCTGCCAGTCGTGGCTGCCGCGCAGCAGGCCGTGGATCGGCTGCCCGAACTGGTCGAAGCGCAGGTGCGGGGTGTCCGGGTGCACGTCGATGCGCCGGACTCCGCCGCCCTCGTGGACCACGGCGTAGGCCATCCGGCCCAGCCGGTTGGCCCAGGGCGCGAGGATCGGCACGCCGAACGTCTTGCCCGTCTCGAGGTAGCCGCGCAGCCCGTAGCGCTGCCCGAGCATCTCCTCGTCGTCGTGGGTCATGGACGAGCACACCATGCCCACCTGCGGGACGAACGTGGCCCGCACGTTGGCCGGTGAGATGAGCGTCACCGCCTCGAACTCGGGCAGCTCAGGGTGCGGCGCGCGCTGGATCTCGTACACGCCGGCGATGCTATGCCACGGGCAGTCCGAGGTCGCGGGCGATCAGCATGCGCTGCACCTCGGACGTGCCTTCCCCGATCTCGAGGATCTTCGCGTCACGGTAGAACCGGCCGGCCGCCGAGTCGATGGTGAACCCGTAGCCGCCGTGGACCTGGGCGGCCACCCTGGCGTTGTCCATCGCAGCCTCGGAGGAGTACAGCTTGGCGATGCTGGCCTCGGTGGCGAACGGCTGGCCGGCCACCATGAGGGCGGCCGCCTGCCGCCAGGCCAGGCGCGAGAGGTGGGCACGCACCTGCATGTCGGCGATCATGAACTGGATCGACTGCCGAGCGCCGATCGGCTGGCCGAACGACTCCCGGGTGGCGGCGTAGGACAGCGACTCGTCCACGCACCCCTGCGCCAGGCCGGCGGCGAGCGCGGCGATGGCCACCCGGCCCTCGGCCAGCGTCGAGAGGAACTGGGCGTAGCCGCGGCCGCGCTCGCCGAGCAGGTTGGCCAGCGGCACCCGCACGTCCGTGAAGCTCAACTCATGGGTGTCGGAGGCGTCCCAGCCGACCTTGGCGTAGCCCGGCGCGACCACGAACCCCGGCGTGCCCGAGGGCACGATGATCGCTGAGATCTCCGGCCGGCCGTCGGGCCGCGTGCCGGTGCGGGCGGCCACGGTCACCAGCCCGGTGATCTCGGTGCCCGAGTTCGTGATGAACGACTTCGAGCCGTTGATGACCCACGCGTCGCCGTCCTGCACCGCGGTCGTGCGGACGCTGCCGGCATCCGAGCCGCTGCCCGACTCCGTCAGGCCGAAGGCGCCGAGGATCTCGCCGGCGGCCAGGCGGGGC
>DASVBK010000116.1:0-2215 GCA_036375875.1 Candidatus Nanopelagicales bacterium | reverse complement strand
GCCGGTGCCGCAGTCGCCACCGCGGTCGCCGGCGCCGCGGCGGCTGGGACGTCGGCTGCCCGGCGGACCGGCCGCAGGAACAGCGGCAGCGCGATGCCCACGTAGCCCACCCAGGCCACCACCTGCAGCACGCTCATCGCGGGCGAGATGTTGAAGATGCCCGCCATCAGCGTGCCGACCCAGGAGTCCTCGGCGATCGTGCCGGAGACGTCGAAGGCCAGCCGGTCCTCACCTGGCAGCAGCCCCGCCTCCTGGAACTCGTGGATGCCGTAGGCGAGCACGCCGGCCGCCACGAAGATGAGCAGGATGCCGGTGATCCGGAAGAATCGGGCGAGGTCCACGGAGATCGCCCGACGGTAGAGCAGCCAGCCGAGCAGCACCGCTGAGCCCAGGCCCAGCACGAACCCGAGCAGCGGCTCGGAGCTGGAGCCGGCCGCCCGCGCGGCCGCGAAGAAGAACACTGCGGTCTCGAGGCCCTCCCGAGCCACGGCGATGAACGTCATGCCGACGATCGCCCCGATGCCGGCCTGCACGGCACGGTCGACCTGGCCGCGCAGCTCGCTGGAGATGGTCCGGCCCGCGGTGCGCATCCAGAAGATCATCCAGGTGACGAAGCCGACGGCCAGGAAGGACATGGTGCCCGCGAAGATCTCCTCGGCCCGCTCGCTCAGGGTGGCCGCGGTGAACTCCAGCAGCGCCCCGGTGAGCACGGACAGGCCGACCGCCACGCCGACGCCGACCCAGACCCACGGCAGGGCGTGGCGGCGGTCGGTCCGCACCAGGTAGGCCACGAGGATGCTCACGACGAGCGCTGCCTCGAGGCCCTCGCGCAGGCCGATCAGGTAGTTGGAGAGCATGGACGTGCCTTTCGGATTGGATCAGGTAAGGCTTACCTTAGCCAGCCGTCGCCCTGATCCGTCAAATCCGGCCCGTGGGCCAAGGGCGGCCTACGGGCCGGACATTGTGGACTCCATGGCCTGCGCCTCGCGCCGGCGCCGACGCCGTCCCCGCGTGGCCAGCCGCCAGATGCCCCACACCACCAGGACCACCAGCAGCGCGAGCACCCCCAGGATGAGCACGAGCCAGCCCAGCAGGCTGATCCGCACCAACGGCTGGTGGTCATCAGGGGCAGGCTCCGCCGCAGTGGCGGGAGCCGCGGCCGCGAGGTCCACCTGGACCACCAGTCCTGCGTGGTCGGTCGGCAGGCAGACCCCCTCGCCGGCGATCGGGATGCCCTTGCCCACGGCGGCGAGGATCGCGGAGGACTGCTGCGTGGTCTGGATCTGGCTCGGGTCGTCGCACGCCCAGAGGTCGGGCCCCTGCGGCCAGCGGTTGCCGATCACGCGCGCTGCGCTGGCGCTGGCCCCGTTGCGCACGAACACGTAGTCCAGCCGGTCGGTGAAGCCCGCGTCGTTGCCGCCGGCCAGGGCGACCGGAAGGCGGGCCGGATCTGGTCCCGCCAGGTCGGCGGCCGCGCCCCAGGACCAGTTGGCAGGGTCCTGGGCGTCCGGCCCGGCGTCGGTGAAGCCCGCGTCGACCATCGTCCAGTAGGCGCTGCACGCGGCGTCCGCGGTCTGCGCCGTGGGGTCCTGGGGCTGGGCGCTGCAGGCCGCGTTGGCAAGGGGCTGGCCGCCCGGGTTGGGGGCGCCCTCCGCTCGCGGGTCTCGCGGGTCGGAATTGAAGTCGCCCATGACCACGAGCGGTCCGGTGGTCGGCGCGAGGTCGGCCACCAGCTGCTGGGCCTGGCTCGCCGAGGCCGGCACGCCGTCGCTGCTGAGCTGCGACTCCAGGTGCGTCGTGACCACCCGGACCGTCCGCTCACCCCGGGTGAGGTCCGCCCACGCGTAGCCCCGGTCGATCGTGAACACGACCGGCACGACGGCGTAGCGGGTGTCGTACTCGCTGGTGCCCACGGCGGTGACGGAGCCCGCGAGGTCCTCGCGCACCAGCAGCGCGTCGCCGATCACGAACCCGCAGTCAGCGCTGTCCTTGCCGAACAGCGGCTGGAACGTCGCGGGGTCGTGCACCGTGGTGAGGAAGGGGACCGCGGGGATGGAGTAGCCAGGGTTCACCGCTTCCTCGTCGCCGGCGGAGGCGACGACGTAGGGCACGCCGGCGTCGCGGGTGGCGTCCAGGAACTGCTGCGTGAAGTCGTAGACCGTCGTTGGACTCGACCACGGGCTCGGCCGGCACTCCCAGATGGTCGCCTCCTGCA
>DASVBK010000110.1:0-11133 GCA_036375875.1 Candidatus Nanopelagicales bacterium | reverse complement strand
GATCCGTTCACCACGCGCGCGGCTTCGATCCGTGCCGGCAGGTCCGGGTAGAGGCCGACCGTGGCCTGCGCCGACATCGTGGCCATCCCGGCGACGCCCAGGACCCACGCGGGCAGCAGGACGCGGTCGCGCCGCAGGGCCAGGCGCAGCAGGTGCCCGGTGCCCGCCAGCGGCGAGCCCCCACGCGCCGCCGACTCGGCGACGACCGGCGCCGGCGCGAGCACGCCGGCCGCGCCGGGCGCACCTCGGGCGGGCGTGGTCACGTCGATCGCCTCCCCCGTCGGCCGGGGCGCTGCCCGGGCGCCGCCGCCCGGTCCGGCGCCAGGCCCACCTGCTCGGGGGCGAGCTCCTCGCGGTAGTGGCGCAGGAACAGCTCCTCCAAGGTGGGCGGCTGGGTGGTGAGCGCCTGCAGGCCACCCCCGCTGAGCGCACTCATGAACAGGCCCAGCCCGCTGCTCTCGACGCTGGCGGTCACCCGATGCCCGGCGATCACCAGGTCGTGCACCCCCGGCAGGTGCTCGAGCCCGGCTGGGACGGTGCCGACCTCCGCGACGACCGAGGTCCGGGTGAGGTGGCGCAGCTGCGCCAACGATCCGGTCTCCACCACCGAGCCCGCCCGGATGATGCTCACCCGGTCGCAGAGGGCCTCGACCTCCGACAGCACGTGGCTGCTGAGCAGCACCGTCCGGCCAGCGGCGCGGACCTCCGCGATGTGCTCGCGGAACGTGGCGTCCATGAGCGGGTCGAGGCCGGCCGTCGGCTCGTCGAGCAGCAGCAGCTCGGCGTCGCTGGCCACGGCGGCGACGAGTGCCACCTTCTGCCGGTTGCCCTTCGAGTAGGTGCGCCCCCGCTTCGTGGGGTCCAGGTCGAACCGCTCGATGAGCTGGTCGCGGCGGCCACGGTCCAGGCCCCCGCGCATCCGGCCCAGCATGTCGATGACCTCGCCCCCGGTCAGGTTGGGCCACAGGGTCACGTCGCCGGGCACGTAGGCCAGGCGGCGGTGCAGTGCGACCGCGTCATGCCAGGGGTCGGCCCCGAGCACCCGCAGCGCGCCCGCGTCGGCCCGCAGCATGCCCAGCAGGATGCGCAGGGTCGTGGTCTTGCCGGCACCGTTCGGGCCGAGGAACCCGTGCACCTCCCCCGGAGCCACGGTGAGGTCGAGCCGGTCGAGCACGCGCAGGCTGCCGAAGTGCTTCACCAGGCCCCGGACCTCGATCGCGGCGGCGACGCTGGTGGGCGCAGGGATGCCGGGAGCCGGCGCGGCGGTGGTCATACCGTTCACGCTATGCCCGGTTCGTCGGGCAATCGCAGGGACGTTGGACCCCCCGCGACCAGCCGCCCGGCGCCCCGTGGGCTCGCCCCGGCTATCCGATGTCGCGCCGGAAGGTGGTGAGCCGCCCGATCACCACGAGCAGGACCGCGTAGCCGAGGAGCACCAGGGCGCCCTGCCAGACCTCGAGCAGCTGGGCCAAGCCCGAGCTCACGTACAGGCTGGAGCCCGCGATCGCCTCGCCAGCGGCGCCGGGCAGGAACTTGCTGGCAGCCTCGGTCGCGTCGAACTGGGCGAGCAGGATGCGCAGCAGCGGCTCCACGAACTGCGTGAAGGCCAGCAGCACCACGATCGCGGCCACCTGGTTGGTCAGCACCGAGCCGAACCCGACGCCCACCAGGGCCCAGAGCACCAGCGCCAGCACCTGCCGGGCGATGATCCCCTGGATCTCCGGGTCGGCCAGCAGCGTGGGCTCGCCGAAGATGGCCAGCGTCGCCGCCCCGCCCACCACGGTACCCACGACTCCGGCCAGGGCCACGACGAGCGCGAACGGGATCACCGCGACCAGCTTCGCGCCGAGCACCAGGCCCCGACGGGGCTCGGCGAGCAGCGTGGGCGTGATCGTGCGGTGGCGGAACTCCGTGGTGACCACGAGCGCCCCGAGGATCGCGGGGATGATGTAGCCGAGCGCCACGGCGAGCGTGTACACCGAGGTGGCGACGGTGGTCGCATCCAATGGCGCGGCCATGCCGCCCCCCAGGCCACCGCTGATGTCGGCTGGCTCGCCGGACGCCTCGGCCTGCCGCATGGCGAGCACGAAGGAGCCGGCCATGATGACCGCCATCGCGACCATGTAGACGCCCATGACCAGCGCCAGCAGCCACCATGTGCGGGTGGTCGAGACCTTGCGCAGCTCGGTGCGCAGCGCGGCGATCATCGCTGGCCCCCGGCCGGGGCGGTCGCGGACGGTGGGGTCATGCCGGGCGAGCCGCCGGTCGGGGGCGCAGCGCCGGGCTGCGGATCGGCGGTGAGCTGCAGGAACAGGGCCTCGAGGCTCGTGTCGGCCGTCGCGAGCTCGTGCAGCTGCAGGCCGCGGCCGAACGCCGCCGCGCCCACCTCCGCGGCCCGGCGGTCGTACACGGTGGCCGATCCCGGTCCGTCGAACCGGGTCGCCGGCGCCCAGCCCTGCTCCTGGACCAGCGCGGCGAGGCCCTCGACGTCGGGGCTGACGACCCGCACCGCAGGCCGGGCCAAGGCCTCGAGCTGCGTCAGGGACGAGGCATGCACGAGGCGACCCCGGGCGATGATGATCACGTCGTCGACCGTCTGCTCCACCTCGGACAGCACGTGGCTGGAGACCAGGACCGTGCGCCCCTGTTCGGCCAGCCAGCGCAGGAAGTGGCGCAGCCACGCGATCCCCTCCGGGTCCAGGCCGTTCGCAGGCTCGTCGAGCAGCAGTACCTGCGGGTCCCCGAGCAGCGTCGTGGCCAGCGCGAGGCGCTGGCGCATCCCCAGCGAGAAGCCGCCGGCGCGCCGATCGGCCGCGTCACTGAGCCCGACCTGGGCGAGCACCTCGTCGGCGCGGGACTCGGGCACGCCGACCTGCGGGGCGTAGACGCGCAGGTGGTCACGGGCGGTGCGCCCCGGGTGGAAGCTGGCTGCCTCCAGCGCGGCTCCGACATGGCGGGCGGGCTGCCGCCGAGCGCGGTAGGGGCGCCCGCCGATCGTCGCCGTCCCCGCGTTCGGCGTCGCCAGGCCGAGCAGCAGCCGGAGGGTGGTCGTCTTGCCCGCGCCGTTCGGGCCGAGGAAGCCCGTGACACGACCGGGCTGCACCGTGCAGGTGAGGTCATCGACGGCGCGCACGGGGCCGAAGTGCTTGGTCAGGCCGGTGAGCTGGACGACGCCGTCGGCCGGGTCGAAGGGGCCGGGAGCAGGCATGGGGCCACCCTTCCACGCAGGCTGGCTGCTGGGCGACGCGACCGGACGTGACGCATGCCACCATCGCAGCCGCACGGGCGGGGACGGCGAGATCGCCGCGCCTTGCGAGGATGTGCCCGTGGTGGTGGAAGCGGCACGGACCCAGGCGGAGCCGGAGGCGGGCGTCACGCAAGCGCCGCACGGCATCCTGGCCCGACACGGCGTGGCCATGGCCCGCCACGCCCGCTGGGTCGTGCTCGTCAGCGTCCTGCTCACCGTGGTCGGCTACCTGGTGGCCGCCCTTGGCGTGGGCGGGCCCTCCCTCTTCTCGCGGCTCGAGCTGGGCGAGCCGGTCGTCGCGGGTGAGGCGCTCGAGGGTCGCGACCTGCTCGCCGCCAACGATCCGGCGCGCACGAGCCTGCAGGCAGACTGGCGCGGCCTCGATCCGAGCGCGCCGGCCAACCAGGCCGCGTTCGCGCAGGTCACCGCCGAGCTGGGCGCCATCCCCGGCGTCGCCCAGGTCGTGAGCCCGAGCACGGTCGGCCCGGCCGCGATCGCCACGGGCGGCGACGGTGCGCTCTTCACGGTGCTGCTGGACCCGGTGCTCGATGCGGAGCAGCTGGCTGCCGTCGAGGACGAGGTGCAGGTGCGGCTGTGGGGGCTGCCGACCCGCGTCCCCGGCTCCACGGTCCAGGTGACCGCGCAGTCCGAGCTCGTGTCGGAGATCACCGACCAGGTCGAGGCCGACCTGAAGAAGGGCGAGGGCATCTCGCTGCCCATCAGCCTGCTCATCATGGTGCTGATCTTCGGCGGGTTCGCCGCCGCGGGCGTCCCGCTGGCCGGGGCGATCGCCTCGATCGCGGGCGGCCTCATGTCGCTGCTGCTGTTCACCTACGTGATCGACCTGGACATCACGGTGGTCAACGTCGTCACGGTGCTGGGCCTGGGGCTGTGCATCGACTACTCGCTGCTCATGGTCTCGCGCTACCGCGAGCAGATGCACGAGCTCTGGGACCTCTCCGAGGGCGGCCACGAGGATGTGCCCCCGGAGATCCGCCAGCGCGCGATGGCGGTGACCATGGCCACCGCCGGGCGCACGGTGATCTTCAGCGGCATCACCGTGGCGATCGCCGTGACTGGGCTGATGTTCATCGACATGACGATCATCCGCTCGGTCGGCGCCGGCGCGGTGAGCGTCGTCGTGATCGCCGTGGTGGTGGCCACCACCTTCGTCCCCGCGCTGCTCGTGCTGGGCACCAAGCACGTGGCCGGCGCCGGCACGCTGTCGGCCTGGCCGGGGTTCCGGCGGTTCGCCGGCGCGTTCGACCACTCCCCCTCCGACGACGGCTGGTTCGCGCGCTGGGCCAGCAAGGTGCAGCGCCGGCCCTGGCTGGCGTTCCTGGGCGTCGCGACCGCGCTCATCGTGCTGTCGCTGCCGGCGTGGCGGATGAACCTGGTGAGCTCGGGGGTGGGCCTGCTGCCGCCGGACAACTTCCAGCGCCAGGCCTACGAGCAGATCGAGGCCGACTACCCGCTGCTCACGGCTCCCACGGTCCGCGTCGTGGCAGCCACCTCGGATCGCGCGGCCCTGGAGTCGCTCGCCGGCTCGGTGGCCGAGCTGCCCGGCGTCGAGCGGGTGGGCGAGGTGACGGTCACCGGCGACGTCGCACAGTTCGGGGTGGTGACCAGCGAGGCTGACGCCGCCGACGTGGTCCGCGAGGTACGCCAGGCCCGGCCGCCGTCGCCGCAGACCTGGGTCACCGGCCAGGCGGCGATCCTCGTGGACTACCGGACCCAGCTGCGCGACGACGTGCCGATCGCCCTGGGCTTCGTCGTGCTGGCCACGTTCGTGCTGCTGTTCCTGCTGACCGGGTCGGTGCTGATCCCGATCAAGGCGCTGCTGATGAACCTGCTGAGCCTGGGGGCGACCTTCGGCATCCTCGTGCTGATCTTCCAGGACGGCCGGCTCGAGGGCCTGCTCGGGTTCTCGTCGGCGGGCGGCATCGAGTCGACGCTGCCGGTGATCATCTTCGCGTTCGCGTTCGGGCTGTCGATGGACTACGAGGTGTTCCTGCTCTCACGCATCAAGGAGTTCCACGACGCCGGGCACGGCAACGACGATGCCGTGCGGCTCGGGCTGCAGCGCACCGGCCGGATCATCACCTCGGCCGCGCTGCTCATCGTCGTGGTGTTCGCCGGCTTCGTGCTGGGCGACCTGCTCGCGATCAAGCAGACCGGGGTCGCGCTCGCCGTCGCGGTGCTCGTCGATGCCACGCTCGTGCGGATCATCCTCGTGCCCGCGACGATGACGCTGCTGGGCGAGTGGAACTGGTGGGCACCGGGGCCGTTGCGGCGGCTGCACGATCGCATCGGCGTGGCGCACTGAGCCAGGAGCACCACTGCTCGTTCGGAGGGGGCCCGGGGAGGGGCTCCGCGGGTACGCGCTGCGTCAGCTCCGGGAGACAGGCAGGCTGCGTCAGCTCCGGCACAAGCAGGCTGCGTCAGCTCCGGCACAGGCAGAACGGGTGGCCGACAGGGTCGGTGAAGACCCGGAAGCTGCCGGTCGGCGAGGGCTGGTGGTCATGGCGGTGCGCACCGGCGGCCAGCACGGCCGGCTCGGCGGCGTCGATGTCGGCCACTGCGAAGTCCAGGTGGAACTGCTGCGGATGGGCGCCGCCCGGCCACGTCGGCGCCACCCAGTCGTCGATCCGCTGGAAGGCCAGCGTCGTGCGGCCGTCGGGCTGCTCCGGGGTCACCCCGCCACCGGGCGGGACCAGCACCGCCCAGTCCCTGGTGGAGCCCTCCTCCATCGGCCAGCCGAGGATCGCGCCGTAGAACTGCGCGAGCTCCAGGGCGTCAGGGCAGTCGAGGACCACGAGGTCGAGCACGAGCGCGGGGGTGTCAGCCATGTCGGGGACCGTACCCGGGAGTTCCGGCGGCAGACCCGGCGGCGGCGGTCAGCCGGCGAGCTCCGGGGGCAGGACCCACGCGATCCGGAATCGGCCGGGCCGCGCCTCGGAGGGCACCAGCTTCACCAGCGCGGCGTTCCGGAATGCGAGCACCCCGGCGTCGGCGTCGCCGGTGACCAGCAGCGACGCGAACCTGTCGAGGAAGGGCAGGTGGCCGACGACGGCGAGGCTGCCGGAGGCGCTCCCGGGCAGCAGCGCCTTCCGGGCCGCCTCGGCGGAGTCCCCCGGCTTGAGTCCGACCACCGCGTCGACCCGCAGGCAGTGCAGGGGCTCGGCGAGCAGTGACGCGGTCTGCTCGGCGCGCAGCTTGCCGCTGTGCACGATCCGCTCGACCCGGACCCCGGCCGCCGCAGCGTGGGCGGCGACTGCCCGGACGTGGGCGGCTCCCTGCTGCGTCAGCGGCCGCTCGGGGTCCACCTCCGCGGCGGTCGCCTCGCCGTGCTGCATCAGGTAGAGGTCCATGCTCAGCCCAGCGTGGCGGTGAGGTAGCGGAACAGCACGTCGCCGGAACGCTCGTTGAACGACGCGAGCTCCTCGGGCGTGGCGGTCACCTGGTCGCCGACGAGCCGGTCGAGCAGCGTCGTGCAGATCATCGCGAACCGCGGGAACCCCCAGTGGTTGAGGTAGCCGGCGAGCATCGCGCCCTCCATCTCGATGTTGCGGACGCCCTCGCGGTGGATCCACTCCAGCCACGCCTGCTTCGACGCCGGGGTCTCCATGCAGATCGCGCCGTCCAGCCGGTACTGCTCGAGGAAGAACTCGTTGCCGGCCACCGTGCGACCGAGCTCGACCGGGATGCCGCTGCCAGCGCTGGCCGCGGCGATGTCGGCGGCGACATCCGCGGGGAAGGTGCCGTCGAACCGGTACTCCCCGGTGCCGCCCTGCAGCAGGCGGAACGGCCCGAGGTCGGCCATGACCCCCTCGGTCGAGACGACGACGGTGCCGCCGGGCAGCCCGACCCCACCGCTGGTCCCGACCCGCGCCCAGAACACCTCGGCCAGGGCGCCGTGGTCGCCGTCCTTGAGGAAGAACAGCATCCGCAGCAGCTCCTGCACCGCGATCGAGGCGCTCGGCATGCCCATGCCGTGCGAGGCGAACAGCACGCCCGCGCAGTACCGGGTGACGAAGCGTTCCTCCTTCGGCAGCGCGATGACCTCGGCACCGCCGTGCGCCGCGCTCCAGCGCCGGGCGAACACCTCGATCCGGTCGCCGGACCCGGCCAGCACGATGGCCCGCACGTCGCGGAACCGATCGAGGATCGGATCGTCGCTGGCCACGCCGAAGTGGTAGTAGGTGTCGACGCGCTCGCCAGCGAGCACCCCGTCGAGGAACGCGTGGTTGATGTGGGCGTCGCGCATGCCCACACGCTAGTCCGCGCGCAGCGCCTCGAGGCGGGCCAGATCCTCCCCGGAGAGCCACGCCTCCTCACTGGGCACCCCGCCCGCCCGGGCGATGGCCTCGCGCAGCCCACCGGCCCACACGTGCTCGACGAGCCCCACGGCCGCGGTGGCGCCGATCGGCACGGCGTCGAGCAGCGACCAGCCCTCGTCGCCCCCGGCGTCGGAGGCATCGTCCTCGAGCGCCAGGGCGAAGAACGCGCTGGCCACCCGCCCCCACCCCGGGTCGAACCCCTCGGGGACCGGCACGGTCTCCAGGGATCCCTCGTCACGGCGCTCCACGAGCAGCACGTCCACGAGCCGCACGATGCCCGCCTCGGCCAGGCGCGCGAACTCCGCGAGCACCTCACCGCTGAACCGCGGCTCGTCGAAGGACACCACCACCACCTGCACCGGGTTGGCCCTCATGCGCCGAGCCTCGCCCGGACCGTGGCCGCCTCCTGGGGGGTGAGCAGCCCCGCGGCCGCCAGCTGCTGCACGGCGGCAGCATGCTGGGCGGCCAGCGGATCGGGCACCGCGGCCAAGGGGCTGGTGCCCGGGGCCGGGGCCGGCCCGGCCATCGGGGTGGCGGGTGCGGCCGGGGGCGGCGGCACCCGTTGCGCGGCGTGCGACGCGGCGTAGGCCTGGGCCGGCCCGAGTCGGCCGCCGTAGTAGGGCACGTTCGCGGTCATCCCCGAACGCTTGAGCTGCCTGGGCACCAACCGCATGGTCGCTCCTTGTCGTCGCGGGCGACTCTAACCCTGGGGCGACGGCCCCCGCACGGGAGGACGACACTGCCGCCATGGATGCCGAGCAGTGGAACGAGCGCTACCTGGCCAGCGAGGCGGTCTGGTCCGCCGCGCCGAACCCCGCCCTGGTGCGGGTCGTCCCGCCCGTCCCGCAGGCAGGCGCGCTCGCCCTCGACGTGGGCTGCGGCGAGGGTGCGGACGCGGTGTGGCTGGCCGGCCGGGGATGGCAGGTGGTCGGGGTCGACTGGGCGGGTGTCGCCCTCGACCGGGCCCGTCGAGCAGCGGCCGACCGGGGCGTCGCGGCTCGCTTCGTCGAGGGCGATGCCACCGACGCGCGGTTCCTCGCGGGCCTGTCGCCCACCGGCCGGTTCGAGCTGGTCACGCTGGCGTTCATCCACCCCGAGCCCGAGGAGCGCTCGCGCGCCTACGCCCACCTGCCCGGGCTGCTGGCGCCGGGCGGCGTGCTCCTGGTGATCGCGCACGACCCCGAGCACGGCCGGCGGGGCCTGCCCGGCCCTCCGCCGCACCGACTGCTCAGTGCTGGTGACATCCTCGCCGCCCTCGCGCTCGAGCAGCACCGGGACCTCGCAGTCGAACGGGCGGAGGTGGTGCAACGGGCCGACGAGGCGGGCGGCGTGGTGGCCGTGGACGCGGTCGTGCTGGTCCGGCGGCGGATTGCCTGAGCGGAACCCGCGCGAGTAGCGTCCCGGGCAACGGACGGGGGGTCCGCCCGCGCCCGTCGAGCACCACGAGGAGGCTCGCGATGGCGACGACGACCGAGGGCAGCACCGTCACGACGGCCCGGGTGCGGGGATGGCTCGGGTGGTTCGGGCTGGCAGTCATCGTCGGGATGCAGGCCGGCACGATCTTCAAGCCGCTCGGCACGATCGGCGACACCCGCGTCGCGGACTGGGTCGACCTGCTCACGCCCTTCGCCCTGCTCGGATGCGCCGCGATGGTGCTGGTGCGCGCCGGCGCGAAGCCCGGCGCGTGGGTGCTGTTCGGCGCCGGCGCGGTCAGCTTCACCCTCGGCCACGGGATGCACCTGGCGGCCAACTCCGTGAGCAACGTGGCGGATCCCGTCGTCGCCAAGGCGGACATCGTGCACCTCTGGGACGAGGTCGTCAGCCACTGGTTCTGGTACGTGGGCCTGTACCTCGTGCTGGCGGCCCTGGCCTGGGCGCTGCGGCACGTGACGTTCCCCGTCGGCGGCGCCGACCTCGTGGTGGCCGCGTTGGTCGCCCTCACGCTGGTGAACAACGCCATCGAGGGCGGCACGCCGTGGCTCGGCCTGGTGGCCCTGGCCGCGGGCCTGGTGCTGGGACTGCGCTGGCGACCCGCGCCGGTCAGCCGGCTGCTCGTGCTGGTCGGCGGGCTCGGCCTGGTCCTGCTCCTCGGCTGGGGGGTGTTCTGGGCGATCGCCGACGGCTCGGTGTTCCCCGAATTCAGCGAGCTCGGCTGGATCTGATCTGACGCGGCACCCCGGCCCGCTCGGGGCATCCGACCTGATCGCCCATCAGGCCCCGGGGACCCGCCTGGCCCGCTTGCTGCCGGCCGCCCGCCGGACCGCGTCGATCTGGTCGGCCGTGCCGATCACGATCACGACGTCACCGGGCTTGACCACGGCCTCAGGAGACGGGTTCGTGCGGAACACGCCCCGGTCGGCCTGGCGCAGCGCGAGCAGCAGCGCGCCGTCACCCTCGTGCAGCCGCGCCTCGCGCACGGACGAGCCAGCCAGCGGGGAGCCCTCGTGCACCACCACCTGCTCGAGGCGGAACTCCACCTCGTCGTCGTGCATCGCCACGTCGAGGAAGTCGGTCACGTGCGGCTGCAGCGCGAACGCCGCGATGCGGTTGCCCCCGATGCGCTGGGGGTTCACGACCCGGTCGGCACCCGCGCGCAGCAGCTTCTGCTCGGTGTCGTCGACGCGGCTTCGGGCGATGATGACCAGCTCCGGGTTCAGCGCGCGCGCGGTCAGCGTGACGAACAGGCTCGACGCGTCGGTGTCCAGGGTGGCGACCAGCACCTTGGCCCGCTCGACGCCCAGCCGCCGCAGGAACTCGTCGCGCGTCGCGTCACCCTCGAGGTGCGGGTACGGGCAGTCCTCGAGGCGCTCCTCGTCGGTGTCGCAGACCACCACGGACTGCCCCGACTTGTGGAGCTGATGGGCGGCCGCGCGGCCCACCCGGCCCCACCCGCACACGATCGCGTGGCCGCTCATCGCAGCGATGGTCCGCTCCATGCGTCTCCTCCCCCACACGTTGCCGGCCCATCCCTCGATGAGCAGGCCCAGCAGCGCGCTGAGCGTGTAGAGCACGACCCCCACGCCGACGAGCACGAACAGGATCGTGAACACCTTCTCGGCCGTGCCGAAGGGCTGCACCTCACGGAACCCGATCGTCGTGACCGTCGTGACCGTCTGGTACACCGAGTCCAGCGGGGAGAACCCCAGCAGGAAGTAGCCGACGGTCCCCACCACGATGACGCCCAGCAGCGCGAGCAGGCTGCGGCGCAGCTGCGCGAAGACGGCCTGCTGGTCGGAGGTGGCCACGTGGGCATTGTGGCGAGGCAGCCACTCCGGTCGCGCCCCGGCGCGCCAGCAGGATGCTGCGGCTTGTGCCCGCGCTCGAGCAGCGGGATCTCAGGGCGCCTGGTGGCCGCCGTCTGCGTGGGGCATCGGCTGCCCCGGCTGCTCGGGTCCGATGCGGAAGGGCCGCATCATCTCGTTGTCCTCGTGGCTGACGATGTGGCAGTGCCAGACGTACTGGCCGGGGTTGCGGAAGCGCGCCTTCACGCGCGTCACCTGGCCGGGGTACGCGATGACGGTGTCCTTGAAGCCAGTCTCCCAGGGC
>DASVBK010000106.1:0-8198 GCA_036375875.1 Candidatus Nanopelagicales bacterium | reverse complement strand
GGTCAGGGCGCCCCTCCCGCACCACGGATCAGGAGACGCCGCGGCGACCGCAGGGTGGTTCCCACGCGGTCGCCGCGGCGTCGAGGCCTGGCTGTGATCCCCCCGGGGGCGATGCCCGGTCGCGGCCTACGCCGCCGCCGGCCGCATCCGGAGCGTGACGATCGCTCGGATCCGGTCCGACCAGGTTGGGGCCGGGGGCAGGGCGGCGCTCGCCGCGGCCTCGTGCGCGCGTTGAAGGTGCTGCTGGTGGCCCCGGCGGGAGCGCTCGAGCTGGCTCATCTGGATCTGCCAGGTCACGTAGGTCATGTGGTCCATCGTCGGTCCTCTCTTTTCCGTGTGTGTGTCCGACGTGGACCACGATCGGAGGTGCACCTTCCCCCACCCTTCCGCGGCCTTCCCCGGCGCTGCCCGGCGTACCGCTCGATGATGGAGGCCAGCGCTCCCCTTCCGCGTCCACCAGGGTGGCCGGTTGAGCCGGCAGCACACCGTGGGCCTGCATCTGTCCCGGGCCGAAGGTCCCCCAACCTCAAGTCGGCGTCCCCTATGGACGATGCACCAAGGGCGACAGGATCGTGACTCGGCCCCGGGGGGCGACAGGAGAGCGACGCATGAGCGCCACCAAGGCATCCCCAGTCACCCAGCGGGTGCCCCGCACCCCGGACGACGCCCCGCCGGTCGTGCGCGGCGTCATCTTCGGTCTGCTGTTCTCCGCCGTCATCTGGCTGCTCATCGCCCTGGTGTTCGTGGCCCTGACGTAGGCGACGGTGTCCCGCGGGGGACGCAGACCAGCGTGGTCGCTGCGGGTGGCACGAAGGTTCTCGCGCTGGGCCGAGCTCACGGCGAGGCTGACGTGCGGATGGGTCCGCCCGGAGTGCTGACGCCTGTGCCAGGTCGCTGGTGTCGAACTGGCCCATGGCGGCCTGCCCCCGGAACACCTGAGCCGTTGCGCTGTGCGCCAGGTCCGAGGGCGGCCCCGAACCTGCCGCGGCGACCCTCGGGGATCCCCAGCGCTGGAGGTCGGCGGCGTGCCGGGTTGCCGGTCGCTCACTCACCGCCGACGAGTGGAAGGCGTTCCTGCCGTCGGTCCCCTTCGCCCCCGCCTGCGGGTGACCCGCGACCCACCTGTGCGCCTCCCCGCACGATCAGGGCAGCCCCTGGACGATCATCAGCACGCCGAGCACCACCAGGACGCCGATGCTCAGCGCCGTGCTGTGGCGCTCGAGCCATGACCGTGCGCGTTCGAGCAGGGGCGCCGCGCGCTCGCCGAGCACGAGCGAGCCGAGGATCGGGGTCGCCACCCCGATCGAGCCGACCAGCACGAACCCGATGACCCCGACGGCGGCCTGGCTCGGGCCCTGCGCCAGGTAGGCGACCTCGGCGCCAGCGGCCAGCGCCATCGCCAGGTTCTTCGGGTTCAGCATGGCCAGCAGGGCGCCCAGCCGCGCCGAGCTGCGGGGCGTGGCAGCGCCGAGGGCGGCCAACCACCCGGGTGACTCCTTCGGCTTGCCCGCCCTCGGTCGGGTCAGCCACTTCACCCCAGCCATCACGAGGAACACCGCGCCCGTGCCGACCTGCAGCCACCCCACGCTCTGCTCGGTCGCCGGGTCGGGATCGGCGAGGCTGCCCAACCAGAGCGCGGCGAGCACCACGGACGTCAGCCCGAGCAGCCAGGCGATCAGGTACGCCACCCCGTTGGCACGGGCGCGGGGGGTCATCAGCAGCAGGACGGCGGGCAGGATGGGCAGGGGGCTGAGCCCCACGACCAGCGCCAGCGGCAGCACCGCCCCGATCATGCCCGCACCTGCCCTCCGTCGACCTCGCGGTCAGGCTAGGGCCTCGCGGGTGCCGAGGTCCGTTGGCGCTGCGACGTGGCCCGATCCTCGGCCTGGCGTCCCTCGACCTCAGCCGGTGAGGTCGACCACGCGCGTCGGCACGCGGTCGACCACGGCGTCCGGCACGAAGAGGTCGCGCACGAGGGGGCCGTCGGCATTCGGTGCGTAGTGCCCGAACTCCGTGACGCCGGCCTCGCGCAGCACCTCCTCGTCGATGAAGAAGTTCCCGGTGCACTCGCGGCCGGGTCGCGACAGGATCACGTGCGCCGCATCGGCCATGACCTCCGGCGAGCGGCTGCGCCGGGAGATCGCCTCACCGCCGAGCACGTTGCGGACCGCCGCGGTGTCGATCGTGGTCAGCGGCCACAACGAGTTCACGCCGATCCCGTCGCCGCGCAGCTCCTGCGCCAGGCCGAGGGTGCACAGGCTCATCCCGACCTTGGCCATCGTGTAGGCCAGGTGCGGGGCGAACCACCGCGGGTCGAGCTCCAGCGGCGGCGACAGGGTGAGGATGTGCGGGTTCGCCGAGCGGCGCAGGTGCGGGATCGCGGTGCGCGAGACCAGGAAGGTGCCTCGGGCGTTCACCTGGTCCATGAGGTCGTAGCGCTTCATGTCCGTGGCGAGCGTGGGGGTCAGGCTGATGGCGCTGGCGTTGTTCACGACCACGTCGATGCCGCCGAAGTGGGCCACGGCACGGCTCACCGCATCCTGCACCTGATCCTCGAACCGCACGTCGCACGCCAGGGCCAGCGCGGCACCCCCGGCCTCCTCGATGGCCGCCGCCGCCGAGTGGATCGTGCCCTCGAGCCGTGGATGCGGCTGCGTGGTCTTCGCGGCGATCACGACGTTGGCGCCATCCCGGGCCGCCCGCAGCGCGATCGCCAGGCCGATGCCACGGCTGCCGCCGGTGATGAACAGGGTCCTGCCGGCCAGGGTCATGTCCGCTCCTCCCGGGTGCGCTGCCGGTGACGGTACGCACGTGGCGTGACGGAATCCACACCAGCGCGGCTTTGCGCAGCGGAGGTGCGTCGGTCACCCTGAGCGGGTCAGTGGAAGGAGCTGCGCGATGGCCCGCGACGAGGAGCTCGAGGCTGCCGGCCGGCTGCTCGGCGACGGGCTGGCTGGGATGGTCGGCATCGTGGGCGACACGCACCGGGCGTTCTCGGCACGCGTGGGGGCGGCCCTGCCGCCAGTGGCCCAGCCGGTCATGGCGCTGCACGACGGCCTCACGCAGGGCGTGTACGCCACCCTGGCCGCGGCACACCGCGGCATCCCGGCGGCTGCCGGCCAGGTCGCCGCGCTCCTCGGGTCACCCGCGTCACCGGCCCCCTCCCAGACGCGCGCCGGCCAGGTGGCGCTGCCAGCAGTGAACGGCCTCTGGGGCGACCGGATCGCGGGGGACCACCCGGTCCTGGCGCTGCCCATGGCCGTGCGGGTGGGCGGCGAGGACGTCGCGCTGGATGCCGACGCGCTGGCCGAGGCGTTCCCGGCGGCGACCGGCCGGCTCGTGGTGTTCGTCCATGGCTGGTGCGAGCACGACCGTGCGTGGTGGTGGGAGCGTGCCGCGGGGCAGCCCGACCGCGCCTCGTACGGCGACCGGCTGCGCGCCGAGCACGCGATGACCGATGTCTACCTGCGGTACAACAGCGGGCTGCGCATCAGTGAGAACGGCCACGGGCTGGCGCTGCTGCTCGATGCGCTGGTTGCGGCCTGGCCGGTCCCCGTGCAGCGGCTGGACCTGGTGGGCCACTCGATGGGTGGGCTGGTGGTGCGCAGCGCGTGCCACGAGGGCGCGCAGCGGGAGGCGGCATGGGTGCCGCTCGTCCACACGGTCGTGACGCTGGGCACGCCGCACCACGGGGCGCCCCTGGCCCAGGGCGCCCACGCCGCGCAGTGGCTGCTGCGCCGCGTGCCCGAGACGGCGCCGCTCGCGCGCATCCTGGCCTCGCGCAGCGGCGGGGTGCGCGACCTGCGCCACGGCACGCTGGTGGCCGACGACTGGCGGGAGGAGGACGACGACGCCTGGTTGGCCCGGCGAGTCACCGACGTGCCCTTCCTGCCGCATGCGACCGCCTGCTTCCTGGGGGCGACGATCACGGGTGACCCGATGCACCGCGTCGGCCGGCTCCTCGGCGACGGCATGGTGCTGGCCCCCAGCGCAATGGGCGGCCCGACCCGTGGCCGTGCCCGCCACGTGAGCCTCGACCGGGGGGAGGTGCCGACGGTCGGCGGGGTGCACCACCTGGCGCTGCTCAACCACCCGGCGGTGTATCGGCTCCTCGAGCAGTGGCTCGGCGAGGTGCCAGCGGCGCCGGCCTAGGTGTCGGCCGCGGGCGCCGGCAGGGCCAGGGCGATCGTGAGGGCCAACACCTCGCGCGGATCGTCCAGCCGGGCGCCGAAGAGCGCCCGCACCTGCCCCATCCGGTAGCGCACCGTCTGGGGGTGCACGTAGAGCGCCGCGGCCACCTCCTCGCGGCGGCCCCGGTGCAGCAGCCAGGCATGCAGCGTCTCGGCGAGTCGATCGGCCGCGCCTGGCCGCAGCCCGGCCAGCGGGGCCAGCGCGTGGGCGCGCAGGTCGGCCAGGGCGTGCGGGTCGGCACCGATCACCAGCTCGGGCAGCAACGCCTCGGTGTCGAGCACGGCCCCGGGCTGCCCGAGGCGCAGCTGCTGCGCTCGCAGGGCACGCAGGTAGGACTCCCGCGCCGCGCGCCACGGTCGGGCCGGTCCGAGGATGCCCCCGCTGGGCTGCAGGGCCCGGGTCAGGCGTGGCTCAGGCTCGGGCACGAGCAGCACCGCGGTCCCGGCGGGCAGGCCCGGCACGTCCTCGACGGGTTGCAGCGTGCGCACGTCCACGCGGGCCAGCACGTGGTCCACCGCGGCCTCGGGGAGCAGCACCGCGCGCAGCTGCTCCGGAGCCGCCCAGTGGGCGGCCGCGGCCGCAGCGTCGAGCGTCTCGGGGGAGGCGCCGACCACCAGCCCCTGGCCGAGCCGCTCGAGTTGGCGCACCCGAGCGCGGCCCTCGACGGCCAGCTCATCGGCATGGCCTGCGACGCTCGAGGCCGAGAGCTGGTCGATGTAGGCGAAGACGAGCTCCGCGAATGCGACCAGCTCGCTGGCGGTGAGGCCCGCCTGCGCAGCGACCGAGGCGAGGCCGCGCCACGCCACCCGGGCGCCCACCCGGTAGGCGGCTAGCAGGGCGTCCATCGTTCGGCCGGCCCGGGCCTCGCCCCGGCCCAGCGCGTACGCGCCCTCGAGCACCGGTGCCAGCGGCGCGCTGGGGTCGCCAGCCTCGGCCGCCAGGGCCAGGAAGCCGCCGAGCGCGAACTCGACCGCACCTGAGAGGGTGCCGCGGGCCGACTCGTCGAGGGTGTCGCGGTAGCCGGGGACCTCCTGCTCCACGGCAGCGATGGTCTGAGCCGCGACGCCCGGCAGGGCACCGCGCACGGCCTGCAGCACGGCGTCCGGCAGGAGTGGGGCGTGTGGTGCCATGCGGCCTCCGACTGTTCTCTGCGAACAAAGCGCGGCGCATTCTTCACCGCCGCGAGTCTGCATACTATCCCTCAGGTCGGGAAGGCTTCCCTCATGTTCCTGACCACTGTGCCGCGGCCCACCGCGGTGCCTGAGCGCGTGGGCCGGCCCCGGCCCCGCCCTCGTGACCTCCTGCTGCGCGCCGCGGGCGCCCTGACCACGCCGCTGCTGCCCACCGACTACCTCGACCTGGTCGACCCGCTGCGCAGTGGCGCGCAGCTGCGTGGGCGGATCGAGCAGGTGCGTCCCGAGACCGCGGAGTCGGCGACGCTGGTGCTGCGTCCGGGCCGTGGCTGGCGGGGGCACGTCCCCGGCCAGTACGTGCGGATCGGCGTGGACGTCGACGGGGTGCGGCTGTGGCGCGCCTACTCGCTGACCTCCGGCCCCCGCGCCGACGGCCGCGTCGCCATCACGGTGAAGGTGATCCCGGACGGGCGGGTCAGCACGCACCTGGTCCGTCGGGCAAAGCCGGGCACCGTCCTGCAGCTCGACCAGGCGACCGGCGACTTCCACCTGCCCGCCACCCCACCGGCACGGGCGCTGTTCGTGACCGCCGGCTCGGGGATCACTCCGGTGATGGGGATGCTGCGCCACCACCTGCCGAGCCTGCGCGACGTCGTCATCGTGCACAGCGCTCCCACCGCGGAGGCCGTGATCTTCGGCTCGGAGCTGCGCGACATGGCCGCGGTGGGCCGCATCCGGCTCCTCGAGCGGCACACCGACCGCGACGGGCTCCTCGCGCCCGAGGATCTCGAGCGCCTCGTGCCCGACTGGGTCGACCGGCAGGCGTGGGCCTGCGGGCCGCCGGCGATGCTCGACGCGCTCGAGGCGCACTGGGCCGAGGCCGACCTCCCCCAGCAGCTGCACACCGAGCGCTTCCGCGCCCAGGTCGTCGTCACCGGCGACGGTGGGCCAGTCACGTTCGCCCGCACCGGGCGCACCGTCGAGGCCGACGGCGCGACGCCGCTGCTCGATGTCGGCGAGGCCGCGGGCGTGCTCATGCCCTCGGGCTGCCGCATGGGCATCTGCATGGGTTGCGTGCGCCCGCTGGCCTCCGGCGCGGTGCGCGACCTGCGCACCGGCGCCATCACCACCGCCGAGCCGGGTGACGGCGTGCAGGTGCAGACCTGCGTGACCGCCGCGGCCGGTCCCTGCACCCTCGACCACTGACCCTCAGGAGCCCTGACATGACCGTCATCCAGAAGCGCGCCGACAACCCGGTCGCCCACCTCACCGACGAGGACATCGAGCTGATCGGCAAGGAGCTCGACGCCCTGCGCGAGGAGGTCTTCGCCGGCCTCGGCGAGGCCGAGGCCCGCTACATCCGTCGCGTGATCACCACCCAGCGCTGGCTCGAGCTCGGCTCGCGCGGCGTGCTGCTCTTCGCCTGGTTCCCGCCCGCTTGGATCGTGGGCACGGCGGGCCTGTCGGTCGCCAAGATCCTCGAGAACATGGAGATCGGGCACAACATCCTGCACGGACAGTGGGACTGGATGCGCGATCCCACCATCCACTCCACCACGTGGGAGTGGGACAACGTCGCGCCGGCTGAGATGTGGAAGCACTCGCACAACGAGATCCACCACCGCTACACCAACGTGGTCGGCCGGGACAACGACCTCGGCTACGGGATCATGCGCGTGGACGAGGACCAGCGCTGGAGCCCCTTCCACCTCGGCCAGCCGCTGTGGAACTTCCTCAACGCCTGCTTCTTCGAGTACGGCATCGCTGCCTACGACCTCGAGCTCGGCAAGTACTACAAGGGCAAGAAGAAGGTCGACGCGGCCTTCAAGCGCGACGCGCGCAAGGTGCTGCACAAGATCGGGCGGCAGTTCCGCCGCGACTACCTGCTGCACCCGGTGGCGGCCGCGGCCGTCAACCCGTGGAACCTCGTCCCGGCGGCGCTGGCCACCCTGTCGGCCAACGTGGTGGCCAACCTGGCTCGCAACATCTGGACCCACTCGGTCATCATGTGCGGCCACTTCCCCGCTGGGGTCGCCACGTTCTCCAAGACCTCCATCGAGGGCGAGACCAAGGGGGAGTGGTACGTCCGCCAGATGGTGGGCTCGGCCAACATCACCGGCGGCCGGCTCACCCACCTGATGACCGGCAACCTCTCCTACCAGGTGGAGCACCACCTGTTCCCGGACATGCCCAGCATCCGGTACCAGACGATCGCGCCCCGGATCCAGGACCTGTTCGAGCGCTACGGGCTGACCTATGTGACGGGCCCGCTGCCCAAGCAGGTGGGCTCGGCGTGGTGGAAGGTGATCCGGCTGTCGCTGCCGAACGACCTCTTCGGCCGGGTGAACCGGACGCCCGCGGCGGACGCCGCAGTCCAGCCGGAGCTCGCTGATCGCGCGGCCTGACTCCATCCCGGGTTCACGTCGAGCCCTCAACCAGCGGTCGCTGTCGCCTTACCTGGTCTGGCAACCATCGTTCGGACAGCGGGCCGCCTCCGGGCGACCCGATCGTTCGACGAGAGGGAACGGCAATGCGCAGCACGACCATGAAGACGTTCAGCACCCTTGCGGTGGCCGGCGCGATCGTCCTTGGCGGTGCTGGCCTGGCCAGCGCAACCCAGGGCCGCGGGGCGGACGCCGCAGGGCGGTCGACCAGCACGGCGGCTGACTCCACCGCGACCCCGCACCGCGATCACGGGGCGACCGACACCACCCGCACGGGCAAGGCCCACACGGACGAGGCCCGCACGGGCAAGGCTCACGCGGAGGCGTCGCGCACCGACACGACCCGCACCGACGGGGCCCGCACGGGCAAGGCCCACACGGACGAGGCCTGCACGGGCAAGGCCCGCACGGGCAAGGCCCACACGGGCGA
>DASVBK010000101.1:0-3013 GCA_036375875.1 Candidatus Nanopelagicales bacterium | reverse complement strand
AGCAGGGTCGCGGCCAGGTGCACGAAGGCGGGCTGGACGAGGCGACGCTTGTGGTGGCGCACCTTGGGCCAGGGGTCGGGGAAGAACGCGCGGATCCCGCGCAGCGAGGCCGGCTCCAGCCGCCCCATGAGGTCGACGGCGTCGCCGACGCAGACCCGCACGTTCGCCAACCCCGCGGACTCGGCACCGGCCAGCAGGGCGCCGATGCCCGGCGTGTGCACGTCCACGGCGAGGATCCCCGTGGCCCGATCCGCACCGGCCATCGCCAACGTCGCCTCACCCATCCCCGACCCGATCTCGAGGACCACCGGCAGGGCGGGCTCGAAGAGCGTGGCCAGCCGCGGTGGCACCGTGGCGACCTCGACGCCCCAGTGGGGCAGCAACCGCCGCAGGGCCGAAGCCGCACGTGGCGTGGTCCTGCTACGGCGGGGGTGGAACGTGCGGATGCGCCGGTCGGGGGGTCCAGCGCCAGGGCTCCGGGGCCCACTCTCGGGGGACGGCGGGTCCTCGGGTGACGCCGAGTCCTCAGGTGACGGCGGGTCCCCGGGGGACGGCGGGTCCTCGGGTGCCGCCGGGTCCTCAGCCACGGAGGGCAAGGGTACGCAGCGCCGCCCACCGGCCAGCGGATGGGCGGCGAACCACCGGGCAGTGATCCGGGACGATGTCTGCCGCTGGCCCGCGGGCCACCGCGCGGATCCGAGCGAACCACAGGAGCATGCAGGCATGTCCACGAGCCTTGCGGGGCGCCCATGACCACCGCTGCCGACGCGGTCGTCATCGGCTCCGGCCCGAACGGCCTGGTCGCGGCGAACGTGCTCGTCGACGCCGGCTGGGACGTCGTGCTCGTCGAGGCGGCCCCCCATGTCGGTGGGGCGGTACGCAGCGCCGCGGTCACCGCGCCCGGCTTCGTCACCGACCTGTTCAGCTCGTTCTACCCGCTCACCGCGGCCAGCCCCGCAGTCAGCAGCCTCGACCTGCCGGCCCACGGCCTGGTGTGGCGCCGCGCACCAGCCGTGCTGGGCCACGCCTTCGACGACGGCCGGGCAGCGGTGCTGCACGCCGACCCAACCGCCACGGCGGCGAGCGTCGAGCAGTTCGCGCCCGGCGACGGCGAAGCCTGGCTGGCGATGTTCGAGGCATACCAGCGGATCCGGGACCCGTTCCTGGCCGCCCTGCTGACGACCTTCCCCCCCGTGACCGCCGGCCTGCGCACGCTGCAGCGACTGGGCGCCCGCGGCACGCTGGACTTCGCACGGCTCGCCCTGACCCCGGTGCGCCGGCTGGGGCAGGAACAGTTCGCCGGCGAGGGCGCGCGGGTGCTGCTCACCGGCAACGCGCTGCACAGTGACGTGACGCCGGACTCCGCCGGCAGTGCGATCTTCGGCTGGCTGCTGGCCATGCTGGGGCAGGACGTGGGATTCCCGGTGCCCGAGGGCGGCGCCGGAGGCCTCGCCGCAGCCCTGCACGCGCGGGCCACGACCAAGGGGCTGCAGACGCTGCTCGGCACGCCGGTGGCATCGGTGCTGGTGGAAGGTGGTCGCGCCGTCGGGGTGCGCACTGCTGGGGGGGACGTGATCCGCGCCCGGCACGGCGTGCTCGCCGACGTGGCAGCGCCGCAGCTCTACCGCGACCTCGTCGGGCCGGCGCACCTGCCACGGCGTCTGCTCGAGGACATCGAGCGGTTCCAGTGGGACAGCGCCACGATCAAGGTCAACTGGGCACTGGCCTCCTCGATCCCGTGGCGCAACCCGGCACTGTCGGGCGCGGGCACCGTGCACCTCGGCGTCGACGACGACGGATTCGTGGACTACGCCGCGGACCTCTCCGTGGGCCGGATGCCCGCGCGGCCGTTCCTGCTGCTCGGCCAGATGACCACGGCGGATCCCACGCGCTCACCCCGGGGCACCGAGTCGGTCTGGGCCTATACGCACGTGCCCCACGCGCATGCCGGCGACGAGGACGCCGTCAGCGAGCACGTCGAGCGGATGGAGGCTGCGATCGAGCGCGTCGCCCCGGGGTTCGGCGGCGGGGTCCTGGCACGTCACGTGCAGCGCCCGACGGACCTGGAATCCGCGGACGCCAACCTGCTCGGCGGCGCCACGAACGCGGGCACCGCTGGCTTGCACCAGCAGCTGGTCCTGCGGCCCACGCCCGGGCTCGGCCGTCCGGAGACGCCCGTCCCCGGCCTGTACCTGGCCAGCGCCTCGGCGCATCCCGGCGGTGGGGTCCATGGCGCCCCGGGGTGGAACGCGGCCACCGTCGCGCTGCGCGCCCGTGGCCGCACGGGGATCGCCCGCCGGGCGCTGGCGCGCACCGCGTGGGCCCGGCTGCTGCCCGAGGACTGAGGGAGCGCGGAGCCTCCGTCCCCGCCGCCCGACGTCAGATCGCGATGGCCTCCTCACCCGGGGGCATGCCGCCGGGCTGGCTGTCGACGGTATCGACCGGGTTGCCGGGCGCCTGGTGCGGGCCGTCCGCCCGGTCCGGGCCGTCGGGGGTGTTCTGGGCCTGGGTGCTGCCCGGCACCTGCTTGTTGCGGTGGCGGCCCTCGGCGATGAGCGCCAGCCGGTAGAGCGCCTCGCGGTTGCGCGGTGCGATGGCCACCTGCCGCAGGGGCCGCGGCAGCGCCCACTTGCCCGGCCCCGCGACGGCGTCCTCGGCGATCTCGAGCCGACAGGACTCCGGACCGGTGGGCTCGATGCGCAGCGCCACGCGCGCCTCCCCGACGGGCCAGCCACGGGCCTTGAGCACGAGCAGCCGCTCGGGCTCACTCTGCTCGACGCTCGTGGAGTCCTGGATCACCGCGGGCCACAGTCCGACCGCGTGCTTGATGCGCGATCCCACCTCGGGCCAGTGGGGGTCGACGTCGCGCACCCGGGAGGCGCCGACGACCCAGTTGGCGTAGGTCCAGCCGTCGGTGAGCACCTGCCAGACGGCGCTGGCAGGAGCCTCGACGTCGCGATGGACGGTGGCGACGGGAACCTCGGGGAGCGACATCGTGGGGTCCTTCCTCAGG
>DASVBK010000095.1:0-3260 GCA_036375875.1 Candidatus Nanopelagicales bacterium | reverse complement strand
GGACGACTGGGTGGATCCCGGAAAGGAGTTCGCCGACGCCTTCACCGACGCCCAGCTCGAGGACCCCGCCGAGGCCTTGGCCCGGGCGCGTGGCCAGGCCGGCCTGGCCGCGCGCGAGGCCGGCGAGCACGGTGCCCCCGCAGGCCGGGTGCAGCCGCCGATCGAGCCGGGTGCCGATGCCGTGCCGCCGCGCCCCGCCGGCGCACCGTCGGTGCCCGTGGCCCCTCCGGTGCCTTTCTCGGAGGAGCAGCCCCCGCCGCCCCCGCCGCCGGCACCGGCGGCTCCGCCCACCGGCGACGGGCCCGTGGCGCCGCGCTGAGCCGCAGCACCACGTGGGGCGGTACGCCCCGCCACGACACGCGGACACCCGCATAGGGTGTCCGCGTGTCCGCGCTCGATGCCTTCCTCGTCGTCCTGGCGGGCATCGGCGCCGGCACGATCAACACCATCGTCGGCTCGGGCACGCTGATCACCTTCCCCACGCTGCTGCTGCTCGGCATCGCGCCGATCACGGCGAACATCTCGAACAACATCGGCCTGGTGCCCGGCAGCCTCACCGGCAGCATCGGCTACCGCAAGGAGCTCGTGGGCGCTGCTCCCACGCTGCGGCGGCTGGCGCCGATGTCGCTGCTCGGTGCGGTCACCGGCGCCGTGCTGCTGCTCGTGCTCGACCCCTCGTTGTTCCGCGCCATCGTGCCCGTGCTCATCCTGCTCGGGCTGGTGCTCGTGGTCACCGGCCCGCGCATCAACGCCTGGGCCGAGCGCCGCCGGGCCGCCGGCACCGCGAGCCAGGCCAACCACGAACGGGCGATGCAGGGCGGGGTGTTCGGGGCGGGCGTCTACGGCGGCTACTTCGGGGCGGCCCAGGGGATCATCCTGATGGGGGTGCTCGGCGCGCTGTCGAGCGAGCCCATCCAACGGCTCAACGGCTACAAGAACGTGCTCGCGACCATCGTCAACGGCGTCGCCGCGCTGGTCTTCATCCTCGTCGCGCGCGACCAGATCGACTGGCTGGTGGTGCTGCTCATCGCGATCGGCTCGACCATCGGCGGCGTCATCGGCTCCACGGTCGGGCGCCGGCTGCCGCCGGCGGTGCTGCGCGGCGTCATCGTCGTCATCGGCCTGGTGGCGATCGTCAAGCTCGTCGCGTTCCCCTGATGGACTGGGCCCTCGTGCTCGGCCTCGGGCTGGCCGTGCTCGCCGGCGGGGTGGTGCAGTCGACGATCGGGTTCGGTCTGGCCGTGGTGGCCGCCCCCTTCGTGGTGCTCCTGGCCCCCGAGCTGATGCCGGCCGCCCTCATCGTGCCGAGCCTGGCGCTGCCGGTGCTCCAGCTCTCGCACGGTGAGCGCGACATCGCCTGGCGTCCGCTGGGCTGGGCCGTGGCGGCCCGGACCCTGATGACCCCGGTGGGCGTGGCCGTCGTCGCCTGGTTCCCCGCCCGGGCGATCGCGGCGCTCGTCGGCATGCTGATCCTGGTCACGGTGGTGCTGTCGGTGTGGGTGCTCGACCTGCGGGCCACCCCGCGCAACGCGGCCGTGGCGGGGGCCGTGTCCGGCATCTCCGGCACGGCCGCGGCCATCGGCGGCCCGTTCCTCGCCCTGGTGCTGCAGCACGAGCGGCCGCAGCGGGTGCGCTCCACCCTCGCGGTGTTCTTCGTCGTGGGGTCGCTGCTCGGCCTGACCGGCCTGTTCCTCGGCGGCGAGCTGCCGCGCGAGCAGGTGGCGGCCGGGCTGGTGTGGATGCCGTTCGCGCTGCTCGGGTACGCCGTGGCCGGGCCGATCCGCACCCGGGTCGATGCCGAGGTGTTCCGGCGGTACGTGCTCGGCTTCTGCGCGCTGGCCAGCGTCACGGTCATCGTGCGCGCGGCCCTGGCCTAGCCTTGCGGGCGTGCCGACGCCGATCACGGACCCCGCCGACCCACGGCTGACCGACTTCGTCGGCCTCACCGACGTGGCGCTGCGGCGACGTACCGAGCCGCAGCGGGGTCTGTACATCGCCGAGTCGGAGAAGGTGATCCGCCGGGCGCTGGCGGCCGGGCACCGGCCGCGGTCGTACCTGATGGCGCAGCGCTGGCTCACCGACCTGGCCGACCTCGTCGAGCGGGCCGAGGCGGACGGCATCCCCGTGTACGTCGGCGACCACGACGTCATCGAGTCGCTCACCGGCTTCCACCTGCACCGTGGGGCGCTGGCCGCCATGCAGCGGCCGGCGCTGCCGGCCCTGGCGGACGTGCTGCACGACGCGCGGCGGGTGCTCGTGCTCGAGGACGTGGTCGACCACACGAACGTCGGGGCCGTGTTCCGCAGCGCCGCAGCGCTCGGGGTGGATGCCGTGCTGGTCACCCCCCGCTGCGCCGACCCGCTCTACCGCCGCTCGATCCGGGTGTCGATGGGCACGGTGTTCCAGGTGCCGTGGACCCGCATCGACCCGTGGCCCGGGGGAGTGGAGCAGCTGCACGCCCTCGGCTTCGTGGTGGCGGCGCTGGCGCTGGAGGACGACTCAGTGGGTCTCGACGACCTGGCGGCCGACCCGCCTGCTCGGCTGGCGCTCGTGCTCGGCACCGAGGGGGACGGGCTGTCGCGGCGGACGCTCGCGGCGGTCGACTGCACGGTGCGCATCCCGATGGCCGGTGGAGTGGACTCGCTCAACGTCGCCGCGGCCGGGGCCGTGGCGGCCTGGGCGCTGCGGGTGCGGGGCTGAGCCGGCCGGTGCCGAGTCGTTCGGGAGGCAGCTGGCGGTCGCGGCGGAGCGCCTCGTCGACCTTCCCGCCGGCGCTGACGCCGTCGCCGAGCGCGGACCCCTGGACTTCCTCGCCTACCTCGGCGCGCTGGCCGACCTGGGCCGACCGTCGGTCCGGCGCGACGTGGTGGCCCGGCTGCGGGCCACCACGGCGGAGGCGATGGCCCACGTCGACCTGCTCGTCGTGCTCCCGCTCGAGGTTCCCGACCTCATCCACGTACCCGACGACGAGGACCCCGAGCTGCGCGAGGCGATGGACGCGCACCTGCTCGACCTCATCGCCGACCCCGGACTCGTCCCAGGGGCCACGCGTGTGTTGGAGGTCACTGGCGCACCTGAGCAGCGGCTCAGCGCCTGCCTCCGCGCGGTCGGCGCGTCTCTTCCGAAGTGAGAGCGGCGCGGGTCGCGCGTTGCTAGCGTGATGTTGCAGGGGAGACTAGGAGAGGTCATGGCCAGTCCGGCCGCACTCGTCGTGGAGGACGCACCGGAGTTCGCCCGGCTGACCGCCAGGTTGCTGGAGT
>DASVBK010000094.1:0-3786 GCA_036375875.1 Candidatus Nanopelagicales bacterium | reverse complement strand
GACCGACATCCTGTTCGCCCTGGACTCGATCCCGGCGGTGTACGGCGTCACCGACGAGCCCTACATCGTGTTCGTCGCCAACGCGTTCGCGCTGCTGGGCCTGCGCGCGCTGTTCTTCCTCGTCGACGGCCTGCTGGACCGCCTCGTCTACCTGTCGACCGGCCTGGCACTCATCCTGGTGTTCATCGGCCTGAAGCTCGCGCTGCATTGGGCGCACGGCATCTGGCCCAGCGTGCCGGAGATCACCATCTGGGTCTCGTTGGGCTTCATCGCGGTGGTGCTGACGGTCACCACCATCGCCTCGCTCATCGCGGTGCGCCGCAACCCGGAGCTGCGCGCCCATGCCGGCTCGATCACCGACAACGTTGCCAAGGACGCCGCCCGGCCGCACAGCAACGAGCACTGAGTGGCGTGGATCATGTCGAGCGTCCCGGTCTCCTTCGAGGCCGGGACGTCAGGCGAGCAGCGCGTGCCCCAGGTGCTCGCCCGGAGCAACGCCCGGCAGCACAGCGAACAGCGCCGATCCGATCGGCGTGGTCCACAGGTTGAGCACGTCCGCCTCCGCGAGGCGCTGCTGGATCGGCACGAACTGAGCCGACGGATCGGCCATGAAGGCCACGAACAGCAGGCCCGCCTCGGCTGAGCCGTCCCGACGAACGCCGTCGTCGTAGTTGTAGGGCCGCCGCAGGATCCGCTCGGCCTGGGCCTGCAGGTGGGCCAGCCGGATGTGCGAGGTCGCGGGGATCACCGGGAACCCGTCGGCGTCGACCGCGGCGAAGTCCGGCGGCGTGCGCTCGGTGCCGCCGGTGAGCGGTGCGCCGTCGGCGAGCCGCCTGCCGATCGAGGCCTCCTTGGTGGCCACGTCGAGGCCTCCCCAGACGCGCAGGTCCATCGCGATGCGGCGCACGACCATCGCCGATCCGCCGGCCAACCACGGGGAGGTGCCGGGCGGCACCCAGACGACCTGGTCGAAGTCCTCGGTGCCCGGCCTCGGGTTCTCCGTGCCGTCCACCTGGCCGAACAGGTTGCGCCCGGTGATGCCGCTCGGGGCGGTGTTGGCAGGCCGATGGAAGCCCGACTGCAGCCAGCGCACGGTGGCGAAGGGCTCGGCATCGGTGAGCAGGACGCGCACGGCGTGCGAGACGGTGACCGGGTCCTCCGCGGCGACCTGCAGCACGAGGTCGCCACCGCTCCACGAGGGCTCGAGCTGATCGACGGCGAACGCGGGCAGGCCGTCGCGCAGCCACCCGGGGGCGAGCTCGGCGCGACCCGCGGCCTCGAGCAGGCCCATCCCGACACCCGCCGTCACGGTGAGCCGGGCCGGCACCGCGGCGAGCTCGGGCTGCGGGTCCGCCAGGGCCGGCCGGCCCTGCGTGAGGCGAGCCAGGTCATCGGTGAGCAGCCGCATCAGCCGCACGAGCGCGGCACGGTCGACGCCCTCGCGCAGGTCCAGCGCCACGAGCGTGGCGTGCGCCTGCAGCGGCGTGGCGATGCCGGCCTGGTGCGCACCCAGGTACGGCTCGACCATGCTGCCGGGGGCCGGGACCGAGCCGACCGGGGGCTCCGATGCCGTGGCCGGCTCCGCGGCGTCCGCCGCGGCGTAGCCGGCGGCCGCCCCCACCGCAAGGCCCCCCACGCCGACCCCCAGTGCGCCGAGCAGGCCACGGCGGGTGACCCCCCGGGCGGCAGGCTCGCGGCCAGCTGCCGCCTCGCCACCAGCCAGGTCCCCGTGCCCGCCCATGATGCACTCCCCGGGTCGGTCAGGCGGCGGGGCTCGCGCCGGGCGAAGCCATCTCGCCCATCGACCCCTCCGCTGGCACGTACGACTCGGCACCGCCCTCGAAGGGCTTGGCCACGGCCGTGAACGCGGCGGTGGAGCCGTCGCTGCACGCCAGCGTCACCGGGACCTCGTCGCCGGGCTGGATCGGCGCCGACAGGGCCATGAGCATGATGTGGTCGCCGCCCGGCGCGAGGATCGCGCTGCCACCGGCGGGGATGGTCAGGCCCCCAGCCTTCGGCCGCATCACCGCGGCACCGTCGGCCTGCACCACCTCATGGATCTCGGCCCTGCCCGCCACCGACGAGCTCGCGCCGGTGACCACGATGGCCTCGTCCGCCGTGATCGTCCCGAAGACACCGGTCATCTGCGTGTCGGTCGCCTTGACCCACGGATCCGTCACGCTCACCGGGCAACCGGCGGCTGCGGTGCCAGCAACCGAGGTCGTGCTCGTGGCGGGCGTGCTCCCAGCACAGCCGCTCACGGGACCCACGGCGGTTGCCAGCAGCAGCGCGGCGGCGACGAGCGGGAGGCGGCGGGCTGGCATCGGTGCTCCTCACGATGAAGGGGGAGATACCCCCACGGGTTCCCTGCCAGCAGGGTACGTCGCGCCCCGTGAGCCTCAGCCACGAAGGGCAGCCTCACTGGCGGGCGGCCGGGACAGGCCGGGGCCCGTACCCTGTATGCCATGCCCGGGCAGACCGCCGACGCGACGCCCGACGTCGCGGATGTGACCCTGTTCGACGCATTCGGCGGGCGTCGGGGCGTGCTCGACTCGGCCCTGCCGCCGGTCACGTTCGTCACCGCCTACCTCGCCTCGGGGAACGACCTGCGCCTCGCGCTGGGCGCCGCACTGCTCGCCGGGATGGCCGTCACCGTGCTGCGCCTGCTGCGCCGCGACACGCTGCGCCACGCCCTGGCCGGGTTCGGGGCGGTGGCGCTCGCCGCCTTCGTGGCCTCCCGCACCGGCCGGCCCCAGGACTACTTCCTGCCGAGTCTGCTGGCCAACGCCGGCGCGGCCCTGGCATGGGCGGTCTCGATCTGGATCAAGCGTCCGTTCCTGGGCCTCACAGTCGGGGCGATCACGCGCTCCTCGTCGTGGCGCACCGACCCGGTGATGCTGCGGGCCTACTGCAGGGCGAGCTGGATCTGGGTGGCGTCGTTCCTGGTGCGGGTGGCGGTCATGACCCCGCTCTGGCTGGCCGGGATGACGGTCGCCCTGGGTGTGGCCAAGGTCGCGCTCGGCTGGCCGATGGTGCTGGTCGTCATCTGGCTGTCATGGCTGGTGGTCGAGCCGGCGCACCGCGCGCGGCGCGCCGCCCGACCCGACAGCGCAGCATCACCCGAGGCCGGGTCGGTCCCCGAGGCGTCGCGTGCGGGCTCCCCCGCGGCGGGCGGCGCTGGGAGCTGACGCGGCTCAGCGCGCCCCGCGCCATGCCTCCAGCAGTGCGGCCTCCCGCTCGGGGGGAAGCCAGGCGGATCGCCCGAGCCGCTGGCCCTCCGGGGACTGCAGCCAGGCGTACGTGTCCACCGCCGTCTCGCTCACCGGCCTCGGGCGCAGCCCGGCGGCGCGGGCAGCCGACGGGTCCATGGCCAGGGCGTACTCCGGATCGTCCGAGCCCGTCCAGAGCGGCAGGGCCGCCTCGGCGACCCCCTGGCCGAGCAGCCAGGCCGAAGGCACCCACGTCAGGGTGGTCCCCGGCGGCGCGACCGCGTCGGCGACCGCACCGAGCAGGTCGGCGAAGGATGCCGGCGGCTCCGGGTCGACGGCGTGGAACGTGCCATCGGCGCCGGACTCCAGCAGGCCCACCGTGAAGCTCGCCAGGTCGCGACCGTCGATGGTCTGCATCGGGGCCTCGGGATCCCCCGGGGCGAGCACCTCGCCACCGCGGGCCAGGCGGGCGACCCAGTACGGGAACCGGGCAGTGTGGTCGTAGGGGCCCACGATGAAGGTCGGGCGCACCACGAGCAGCGCACCGGCGAAGCGCTGGGCCGCGACCTGCTCGCAG
>DASVBK010000081.1:0-7109 GCA_036375875.1 Candidatus Nanopelagicales bacterium | reverse complement strand
GCCCGCGGTGCCGTGCGAGGATCGCGACGTGCAGACGCTCCTGCTGGTCGCCGTGGCCATCGCCGTCGTCGCCGGGGTCGGCGTGCTGGTCGCACGCGACCGGCCACTGCTGGCGGAGGATCCCGCAGGCCCCCCGCCCTTGGCGTGGCCGCCCCAGGGGTCCATCGACACCGCCGCGCTGGTCGACGTGCGCTTCCCGGTGGCCCTGCGCGGCTACCGGATGGACCAGGTCGACCGGGTCCTCGACGACGCCGCCGCCGCCCTCGCCGAGCGCGATGCCCGGATCGACCAGCTGGTGCGGGTCATCGAGGCCCTCGGCGCCCAGGGGCCCATCGGCGACGATCGCGAAGCGGGGCTCAACGGCGACGATCGCGAACCGGCGCTCGGCGAGGACGAGCGTGGACCGGCGCTGGACGTGGCGCAGGCGGCAGCTGGCGAGGCGCCGTGAGCGGCCGCAAGCACCTGGTGCGCTCGGTCATCGTCGACGCCCCGCAGGAGACGGTGTTCGCCGCGCTCGTGGACTGGGAGACCCAGGGCGCCTGGATGCTGGGCACCTCGGTGCGTGCCGAGGGCGCCGCCCACGGGGTGGGTGGCCGGTTGGCCGCGTTCACCGGGGTGGGTCGGGTCGGCTTCCTCGACACGATGGAGGTCGTCGAGTGGGAGCCCCCCCGGCTCGTGCGGGTGCGCCATACCGGTCACGTGGTCCGCGGTGATGGCGTCTTCGAGGTGCTCGCCCTGCCGGAGGGGCGCAGCCGGTTCGTCTGGCGCGAGGAGCTGGAGCTGCCCCTGGGCGCGCTCGGCCGGGCCGGCTATGCACTCGTGCGTCCGGCGTTCGCGGCGGGGGTGGACCGCTCCCTGCGGCGGTTCGCCGCGCTCGTGGCGTGCGGCGAGCTGGGCGCCGGGCCCGCCCCGGAGCCTCCTCATGGTGTCGGACCTGCCGGTGCGCATGGGGGATAATGGCCGCCAAGCGGCCCGACTGGGGAGGCCGGTCAACGGAAAGGGGACCGCGCGATGGCGGCCATGAAGCCAAGGACGGGTGACGGCCCGCTGGAGGTCACCAAGGAGGGCCGGGGGATCGTGATGCGGGTCCCGCTCGAGGGCGGTGGGCGCCTCGTCGTGGAGCTCAACGCCGAGGAGGCCCGAGACCTCGGCGCCCAGCTCACCCAGGTCGCCGGCTGACCGACCTGCACTCGCTCGCGGACCCCGCGCCGAGCGCCTCCGGGCGATACGGTGGCGGGGTTCTCGACGTCTGGGGAGGGACCGTGCACGAGCCGCTGCCGCCGACGGTGGAGGCGATCGACGCCGCGTCCTTCGACGAAGCCCTGGCGGAGGGCGCCGTCGTCGTCCTGGCCGCGCGCCCCGCGGCGGACGAGCCGGCCACGGTCGCCGAGGCGGACGTCGCCCTGCTGGCCGGATGGGGCATCGACCTGCCGCGCCGGCTCGCCCGCGCGAAGGCCACCGGCGCCCGCGGCGAGCTCGTCTGGATCGACCTCGAGCAGGAGCAGCCGGTCGCCGTGCTCGTGCTGGGGCTGGGCGCGGCGAGTCCCGCTGACCTGCGTCGGGCGGCTGGGGCGATGACCCGTCGGCTCCGCGGGTGCGAGGCGGTGGTCGTGCGGGCCACGGCCGACCTGGACGCCGACGGGCTGCGGGCCTTCACCGAGGGCGTCCTGCTCGCGACTGGCACGTTGACGTGGGCCAGCAAGCCGCCGCCGGCGCTGCCGCGCCGGGTGGGTCTCCTGCTCGGCGACGCCGAGCAGGGCGCGGCAGCCGTCACCGGCGGGGCCGCGCACGGCCTGGCCACGGTGTGGGCGCGCCAGCTCATCCACACGCCGTCGAACCACAAGAGCCCGACGAGCATCGCGCAGGACGCTGCGGCACTTGCCGACGACGGCCTCGAGGTCGAGGTCTGGGACGAGGCCGCGCTGGCCCGCGACGGCTTCGGGGGACTGCTGGCGGTGGGCGCCGGGTCCGTCCATCCGCCGCGCCTCGTCCGGTTGACGCTGGCCCCCGTCGGCTCGGCCACGGCCGAGCGGCACGTGGTGCTCGTCGGCAAGGGGATCACGTTCGACTCCGGCGGCCTGTCGCTCAAGCCGCCGGACATGCAGGTCGGGATGAAGACCGACATGTCGGGGGCCGCCGCCGTGCTGGCCGTCATGCACCTGCTGCGGGACAGGGCGCCCGAGGGACTGCGGGTGACCGGCGTGCTGGCCCTCGCCGAGAACCTGCCCGGCGCCGCGGCGACCCGTCCGGGGGACGTCGTGACCCATCACGGCGGCCTGACCAGCGAGGTGGTGAACACCGACGCGGAGGGCCGGCTCGTGCTCGGCGACGCCCTCGGTTACGCCACGCGCGATCTCGCCGCCGACGTGGTGGTGGACGTCGCCACCCTCACCGGCGCCGCCACGCTCGGCCTCGGTCGCCGCTACGCGGCCCTCTACAGCACCTCCGACACCCTGGCTCGCGCGCTGCGGGACGCGGGCGAGGCCGCCGGCGAGCAGGTGTGGCGCATGCCGCTGCACGCGGACTACGCCGAGCTCATCACCTCCGAGGTCGCCGACCAGGCGAACGCCGCGACCAGCACCGGCTGGGCCCCGTCACCGGGCTCGATCACGGCGGCGCTGTTCCTCGCGCGGTTCGTCGGCGACGTGCCCTGGGCGCACCTCGACATCGCGGGCAGCGGTCGGTCCGACGCCGAGCGCGACGACCTGCCCAAGGGGGGCACCGGATTCGGCGCCCGGCTGCTGCTGCGCTGGCTCGAGGCCGGCGCGCCCGGCTGACGGCGGGCGAGGAGCGCGCGCTCAGCGGCGCTCGCGCAGCACCGCCACGAGCAGGCCATCACCCACCGGCAGCAGGGCCGGGGTGAACCGCTCGTCGTCACGCAGCGCCGTCACCAGCTCGCGCAGGCCGATGGTCTGCGGATCGCGCTGCGCGGGGTCGGCCACCTTGTCGTGCCACAGCGCGTTGTCGAAGACGACCGCGCCGCCGGGGCGCAGCAGGCGCACGGCCTGGTCGAGGTAGGCCCCGTACTCGGCCTTGTCGCCGTCCACGAAGACGATGTCGTAGTGGGCGTCGGTGAGCCGGGGCAGCACCTCGAGGGCGCGACCGGTGATCAGGCGGGTGCGAGCCGGGCTGATGCCGGCGGCGGCGAAGGTGGCCCGGGCCACCCGCTGGTGCTCGGCCTCGACATCGACGCTCGTGAGCACGCCGTCCTCCCGCATGCCGCGCAGCAGTGCCAGGCCGGACAGCCCCACGCCGGTGCCGACCTCGACCACCGCGCGCGCGTCGAGCAGTGCCGCGATCACGGTCAGGGCGCTGGCCCCGCCCCGCCCGATCGGCGTGCAGCCGAGCTCGTCAGCCTTGGCCCGCGCCTCGGTCAGGTGCTCCTCCTCGCCGAGCCACTGCTCGGCATAGGTCCAGCTCGCGGCGTTCGGGGGCGTGACGGCGGCGCACATGGGGTCCCTTTCGTCAGGACGACAGCTCGGGGGCACAGCGTAATCGCCGGGCCGTGCGGCGCGGTCACGCAGCCGGAATCGGGCATTACACAGCCCGAACACCGGGCAGCAGGAGGCCTGACCGCCCGGACCTAGCGTTTCCCGTCATGACGATTCGGCAGGAAGATGTCCCCATGAGCGACCAGTACCAGGGTGATCCGGCCGCCGGATCCGGTCAGCCGCCTGGCCCGGACCCCGTGGATCCCCAGCAGGCCACGGCGCCGCAGGCGCCGGCCGCGCTGGGCACGCCGGAGGCGAACCCGTGGGCGCAGGGCTGGCAGCAGCCGCAGCCCCAGGCCAGCCCGCAGGGTGCTCCGTGGCAGCAGGGTCCCGCCGCTGCTGATCCCTGGCAGCAGGCGCCCACGCATCCCGGGACGCCCGGGTACGACACCGGCGCCTCTGGCGCTGCGCCCTACGGCAGCGCACAGCCGGGGTACTCCGGTGCCCCGTACGGTGCCGAGCAGCCCGCCTACGGCCAGGGCTACGCCTCGGGTGCCTACGGCTGGCAGCAGGACACGAGCGTCCTCGGCGCCACCCCGCCGGCCATGCCGCCGACCGGGACCACGACCGCGACCGACCGCCGCGGTCCCCGCCTGGGCCTGCTCATCGCGCTGGCCGCCGTCGTCGGCCTGCTCGCAGGCCTGCTCGGCGGGTTCGTGGGTGCCCGTTCCGGGGACTCCTCCTCCACCACCGGCGCCGTGGCGACCCTGCCGCAGTCCGGTGCCGACAAGTCGACGAGGCCGGACGGCTCGATCGCCGGGATCGCGGCGAAGGTGAGCCCGTCGGTGGTGAGCATCCAGGTCGATGCCGGGGCCAACAGCGGCACCGGCTCGGGCTTCATCATCAAGCCCGACGGCTACATCCTCACCAACAACCACGTCGTGGCTGCCGGCGCCGACGGCGGCACGATCACGGTGAACTTCTCGGACAGCACCTCGCTGCCGGCCCGGATCGTGGGCCGCGACTCCTCCTACGACCTGGCCGTCATCAAGGTGGACAAGACCGGGCTGCCGGCCGTCACCCTGGGCAACTCCGACGGCGTGGTCGTCGGGGACCTCGCGATCGCGATCGGTTCCCCGCTGGGCCTCGAGGGCACCGTCACTGCCGGCATCGTCAGTGCCCTGAACCGGCCCGTGACAGCGGGCGAGCAGGGCCAGGGTGGCACGGGCGACACCTCGTTCATCAACGCGATCCAGACCGACGCGGCAGTGAATCCCGGCAACTCCGGCGGCCCCCTGGTGAATGCCGCTGGTGAGGTGGTCGGCGTGAACTCCGCGATCGCCACCCTCGGCAACGGCGCCGGCCAGAGCGGCTCGATCGGCCTGGGCTTCGCCATCCCGGTGAACCAGGCCAAGCGCATCGCCGAGGAGCTCATCAGCACCGGCACCTCGACCAAGCCCGTCATCGGGGTGCGCCTCGACATGCAGTACACCGGCGAGGGCGCCCGGGTCGCGTCGGTCACCGCGGGCAGCGCGGCCGAGCAGGCCGGCATCCAGGACGGCGACGTCATCACCGAGTTCAACGGCAAGCCGGTCAGCGACGCGACGGCGCTCATCGTCGACATCCGCTCCATGAAGCCCGGCGACGAGGTGCCGGTGACGGTGGAGCGCAACGGGGCCGCGCAGGAGCTGACCGTGACGCTGGGATCTGATTCGTCCTCGAACTGATCGGTCCGTACCCTGAGCGTGTGCTTGACATCGGGTGGGGCGAGCTGCTGCTGATCGCAGTGCTCGCCCTGCTCGTGTTCGGGCCGGAGAAGCTGCCGAAGGTCGCGGCCGACGCGGCGCGGACGCTGCGCCAGGTGCGCCGCATGGCCACGGAGGCGCGACGCGACCTCGCGGACGCGGCAGGCCTGCAGGAGGACCAGGAGCTCGCGGCGACGATGCGCGACCTGCGCAGCCTCGACCCCCGCCGGGTGCTCGACCCCCTCGAGGAGGCAGCGCCGCGCGCCCCGCGGCCAGGAGCGCCGGGAGCCACGACGCCCGCGCCGGGCGCGACGAACCAGGCTCCACCAGCGACCGGTCTTGGCCCGGCCAGCGTCGGTCCTCCGGAGAAGGCGGCCCCCGGCCCGGTGCAGCCGCCCGCACCGACGCCCGTGGACCCTGACTGGACCTGAGCCGGGCGCACCTGGGGCGGCCCGACGCGCAGGGGCGGCGCGAGACCTGCTGCCGGACCGTAGGGCTAGAACCTGCTGGCAGGGGTGAGGCCCAGCGACATCCCTGCCAGGCCCAGCGGCCGTCGGCCAAGCCGCTGCGCGACGCCGCGCAGCACCTCCGCCGCCGGGGCCGTCGGCTCGGCGAGCACCAGCGGCGCGCCGGAATCGCCGCCCTCGCGCAGCCGCACATCGAACGGCACCCGTCCGAGCAGCGGCACCTCGGAGCCCACGGCCTTCGACAGCACCGTGGCCACGGTCTGGCCGCCGCCGGAACCGAACAGGTCCACCGGCTCGCCGCAGTGCGGGCAGGGGAACGCGCTCATGTTCTCGAGGACGCCGGCGATCCGCTGGTGGGTCTCCTTGGCGACCATGCCCGCACGGACCGCCACCTCGGCGGCAGCAGCCTGCGGTGTGGTGACCACGACGACCTCGGCGGTGGGCAGCAGCTGCGCGGCGGAGATCGCCATGTCGCCGGTGCCGGGCGGCAGGTCGAGCAGCAGCACGTCGAGGTCGCCCCACCACACGTCGGCCAGGAACTGCTGCAGCGCTCGGTGCAGCATGGGTCCGCGCCAGGTGATCGGCTGGGTGACGCCGCCGGGCTTGAACGGCAGCATCGAGATCACCCGCACCCCGCTGCCGGTGGGCGGCATGATGAGGCCCTCGACCATCGTTGGGGGCTGCTCCACCGCGAGCATCCGGGGGATGCTGTGGCCGTAGACGTCGGCGTCGACCACGCCGACCGACAGGCCCGCCGAAGCCATGGCCGCCGCCAGGTTGGCCGTGATCGACGACTTGCCGACGCCGCCCTTGCCCGAGGCGATGAGGTACACGCGGGTCAGCGACCCCGGCTTGCTGAACGGGATCTCCTTCTCCGGCCCACCGAGCGTGGCGCGCATGGCGCGGCGCTGCTCCTCGCTCATCACATCGAGGGCAACGGTCACCCGGGTCACGTCGTCGAGGGCCTCGACCGCGCGCGTGACCCGGCTGGTGATCTCCTCGCGCATCGGGCAGCCGGCCACGGTGAGGTAGACCTCGACGTGCACGGCGCCGCCGTCGATCTGGACGTCCTTGACCATCCCCAGATCCGTGATGGGCCGGCGGATCTCGGGATCCTCGACACCGGCCAGGACAGCATCGACCTGCTCGCGCGTGGGCATGGGGGCAAGCCTACGTGCGCTGCGGCTGGCCGGCTGCCGGCCGCGTTCCCCCGCGGTCTGCCCTCAGGAGGGTCGCACGACGACTGGGGTGGTGCCGATGGCGATGCGGCCGCCCGTGCCGACCGCAAGGGCCTCCCCGGTCATCGCGACCACGGTGCTGGGTCGGGTCGCCTTGATCGTGCTGGTGCCACGGGAGCGCCATTTCACCTGCACGCTGGGGGTGGCGCCGGAGGGGTCGCGGAAGGTGCAGGTGCGGATCCCGGAGCGGGCCGAGCACCCGGCGATGACCCGCCCGCCGATCTGGCC
>DASVBK010000270.1:0-12978 GCA_036375875.1 Candidatus Nanopelagicales bacterium | reverse complement strand
CGGGCGTGAGATCGCCGAGGTGATCGGCACGGCCGCCCCGCAGGTGGACCTGCGGGTGCCCGTGCATCGCTGAAGCCCAGAACGTCGCCGGCCGGACGGGGGTCGGCGACCCTGTGTGGAGCTGACGTGGCCCCGGGGGGGTGGCGGGCGGTAGCGGAGGCCGGGGGTGCTGCCTGCCGAGGGTGGCGCCGGCGCGGGCTCAGCTCCCAGCGCGCGGGCGGGCTCAGCTCCCGACGTGCCGCGGCTCCGGCAGGGCACGGGGCAGCGGACGCTCCACCGGGCCGACGTACACCTGCCGCGGCCGGCCGATCCGGGTCGCCGGGTCCTCCATCATCTCCCGCCATTGCGAGATCCAGCCCGGGAGCCGGCCCAGTGCGAACAGCACGGTGAACATCCGGGTCGGGAACCCGATCGCCTTGTAGATCAGCCCGGTGTAGAAGTCGACGTTCGGGTACAGCTTGCGGGAGGCGAAGTAGTCGTCGGCCAGGGCGATCTCCTCGAGCTCGACGGCAATGTCGAGCAGCGGGTCCGAGCCCCCGACCCGCTCGAGGATGTCGTGCATGGCGGCCTTCACGATGGCCGCGCGGGGGTCGTAGTTCTTGTAGACGCGGTGGCCGAAGCCCATGAGCTTGGCCCCGGCCTCCCGGTCCTTGACCCGCTGCACGAACTGCTTGGCGTCCAGGCCCTCGCGGTGGATGCGCATGAGCATCTCGAGCACGGCCTGGTTGGCCCCGCCGTGCAGCGGGCCGAACAGCGCGTTGATGCCCGCTGAGACGCTGGCGAACATGTTGGCGTGCGACGAGCCGACCAGGCGCACCGTCGAGGTGGAGCAGTTCTGCTCGTGGTCGGCGTGCAGCACGAACAGCATGTCCAGGGTGCGCACGATGATGGGGTCCACCTGGTACGGGGCCGTGGGCACGCCGAACGTCATGCGCAGGAAGTTCTCGGTGAGGCTCAGCGCGTTGTCCGGGTACAGGAACGGCTGGCCGATCGACTTCTTGTGCGCGTACGCCGCGATCGTCGGCAGCTTGGCCAGCAGCCGCACCGTGGAGATGTGCACGTGCTCGGGATCGAACGGGTCCAGGGAGTCCTGGTAGAAGGTGGACAGCGCGGAGACCGCCGAGCTCAGCACCGGCATCGGGTGGGCATCACGGGGGAACCCGTCGAAGAAGCGGCGCAGGTCCTCGTGCAGCATCGTGTGCTGGCTGATGTTCTCCTCGAACGCGCGCAGCTCGTCTGCCGTCGGCAGCTCGCCGTAGATGAGCAGGTAGCTCACCTCGGTGAAGCTCGAGTGCGCGGCCAGCTGCTCGATCGGGTACCCGCGGTAGCGCAGGATGCCCGCGTCGCCGTCGATGTACGTGATCGCCGAGCGGCAGGAGGCGGTGTTCACGAAGCCCGGGTCGTAGGCCACGTGGCTGGACTCCTTGAGCAACAGGCCGGTGT
Source organism: Candidatus Nanopelagicales bacterium (assembly GCA_036375875.1). Classification (GTDB taxonomy): domain Bacteria; phylum Actinomycetota; class Actinomycetes; order S36-B12; family CAIYMF01; genus Prado023. The sequence goes on along the minus strand of DASVBK010000270.1, from coordinate 11,535 downwards.
CCCACCCGGACTCCCCATCGGTCGCCACCAGTTCGGGCAGCTCGATCTCGCCGTGCTCGTGCACCAGCTTGGCGTTGGCCATGCCTGCCCCTCCCGCCTGCTCCGACCGACGTGGCCGGGGAGTGGTGGTCAGGATACTCACGCGGGAGGGGGGCGGCGCGGCGCCGGGGAACCGTCGGGCAATGCCCCCGTGGGTATTGGCGGAGCGTGGGCGTTCTGCGCCGAATGTGGCTTCGGTGGGGGTGGGGTGCGGGGCGGTGCGCGTGACGGTGTTCCATAGCGCCATGCGCCTTGACCATGTCTCCTACGCAGCGCCGGTGGAGCACCTGGCCGACACCGTCCAGCGGATCGGCTCGGCACTCGGGGCGAGCTTCACCGATGGTGGCCTGCACCCCCGGTTCGGCACCCGGAACTTCGTCCTGGCGCTCGCCGGCGGGTGCTACATCGAGGTCGTGGCGGCGCTCGACCACCCGGCCGCCTACAGCGCGCCGTTCGGGCGCGCGGTGCGGGCCCGGGCTGACGAGGGCGGCGGCTGGATGGGCTGGGTGGTCTCGGTGCAGCACATGGACCGGGTCGAGACGCGCCTCGGCCGGCCGGCGGTCGAGGGCCATCGCGTGCGCCCGGATGGGGTCGACCTGCGCTGGCGGCAGATCGGCGTGCTCGACACGATGGCCGACGCGCAGCTGCCCTTCTTCGTGAAATGGGAGTGCGAGCCCGGCCAGCACCCCGCTGCCGGCGGCCGCGACGCCCGGATCGCCGCGCTGGAGATCGCCGGTTCCCCCGAGCGGGTGGCGGCCTGGCTGGGGGAACCGAGCCACCATCCCCTCGAGGACATCGAGGTGCTGTGGATGCCCGAGGACGACCCGGGCGGGCCAGGCCTCGTGGCGGTGACGTTCGACACCCCGCGCGGGATCGTCCGGATCGACTGAGCTCGCGGCGCGGCGGACACGGCGCCGCCCGTCATCCGCGGCCGTATCGACATTCGCCGACCTGTGCTCGCGGTGCCGCGTCGCACCCGCACCGTCTGCCCACCTTCCTGACGGCGTGCGCGGGTCCAGTGTGTCGACTGCCCGTGCGAGTCGCCGGTGCGGGCGTTCGCTGGTGGCCTTCGTTGTCGACCAGGCGCGCGGGTCCCGGAGCACGCGCCGTCGGCAGGCTTTTCGGGTGAGGTCGGGGTTTGCTCGCGGGGAGGCTGAACGCGGAGCCCAGGCACGCGCCGACCGGAGGCGGCCGTCCACAGGCGCTGCTGGGCCATGGGTGCATTCGCCGGCCATGCGCCGAGGATCTGCAGGTGCCTCGGACGCTGCGGTGGGAGCCGCCCTCGACACCCTTCACCCTCGAGCACGTGGTGCCCCTCGGCGTGACGCAGCGAATCCTCGAGCACGCGGTCCGGACCGATCGGGTGCGACGTCTCGTGCGCGGCGTGTACGTCAACACCCGCGCAGTGCCCGAGACGCCCGAAGGCCGGCACCTCCAACTGGCCCTGGCACGCCAGCTGCTTCGGCCCAGGTTGATCGCGGGTGACGCCACGGCCGCGCTCGCCTGGGGCCTCGAGCTCGACGATCCCTCAGGTGCCGCGCGGGGGCCGACGTCGTTCCTGCGTCCTCCTGGCGCTGGGGCTCGGTCGGAGCGTGGCGTGGATCAACGCGTGCGGGTGGCAGCGGTGCCGCGCGAGCAGCGCGCCGCCCATCCCTCGGGGCTCGTCGTGACCACGGTGCCCCGCGTCGCGGTCGACGTCGCGGCAGGCCTGGACCTGCCAGCGGCGCTGATCACCGTGGATGCAGCGGCCCGCATGCTCCTGCAGGAGCGCGTCGGGCTCGCCCGAATCAGGGCGCAGCAGCAGGACCGCCACGCCATCGCTGCCGCGCTGGCCCCCCTCCGCGCGGCGGTCCAGGGTGCCACCACCCACCTCACCCGCAGGGGCGTCGAGACCGCGCTGGCGTGGGCGGACCCCCGGCGCGAGAGCGCCGCCGAGTCGTTGAGTTACGGCCACATGGTGATCGCCGGCCTGCCACTGCCGGAGCTGCAGGTGCCATTGCACGATGAGCAGGGCGTGATGTACCCGGACTTCCGCTGGCACTTCGCCATGCTGGTCGGCGAGGTGGACGGCAACGTCAAGTACCAGTCGCCCGAGGACCTGGTCGCCGAGCGACGGCGCCAGGCACGCATCGAGCGCCTCGGGTACCGGGTGGTGCGGTGGGAGGCAGCCGAGATCCGCCACCGCCCTGGCGCGGTCATGCGCCGGCTCGCCGGGGCCCTCGAGTCGGGTTCCGGGCTCGCACCTGCGCCCTGAGGCTGGGCGTGCGGGGCGTGTCGACATGATCGCCGAGGTCAGGAGCCCACCCGACCGGACTCGCGGGGAGGAGCCACCTTCCCGAGCCCGGCCGCGCGTCGGGAAGGTGGGCAAACGGTGCAGGTACGCCGCCTCCCGTCAGCGTCTGCCAGGGGAGTGTTGATTGGGCCGCGCCCACGCTCGGCTTCCGCGCGGGATCGTCCGGAGCGACGGGGGCAGCAGGATGCGTCACCACGCCCTTAGGTGCATGGCCCTACGGAAGCGCACCTCTTGGAGAGCGACAGATCCGGAACCGGCTCAGCGGGCGAGGCGCTCGGCGTGGCAGGCGTCAGCCTGACGATCGAGGTGCAGAGCGATTCGGGAGGGGGAGCGCTGGGGCCCCAGACCCGGACCCGGGTCAGCCGGCCAGGCGCTCGGCGGCGGCCGCGACCCGTTCGTCGCTGGCGGTCAGCGCGATCCGCACGTGCTGGGCTCCGGCGGCCCCGTAGAACTCGCCGGGCGCCACGAGGATGCCGCGCTCGGCCAGCCAGTCCACGGTCTGCCAGCAGGGCTCGTCGCGCGTCGCCCACAGGTAGAGCCCGGCGGCGGACTCGTCGATGCGGAAGCCCGCCTCGCCCAGCGCGGCCAGCAGCAGCTCGCGTCGTGCGCGGTAGATGCCGCGCTGGGCCACCACGTGGGCGTCGTCGCCGAGGGCGGCCACGGCCGCGGCCTGCACCGGCGCCGGCACCATCATCCCCGCGTGCTTGCGCACCTCGAGCAGGGCGCCGATCACCGCCGGATCGCCGGCGGCGAAGCCGAACCGGTACCCCGCCAGGTTGGAGCGCTTCGACAGCGAGTGCAGCGCGAGGATGCCGCTCGGGTCGCCACCGCACACCTCCGGGTGCAGCACCGACACGGGCTGGGCGCTCCAGCCGAGCTCGTAGTAGCACTCGTCGGAGACCACGAGGGTGCCTCGCTGGCGCGCCCAGGCCACGACCTTGGCCATGTGCTCGATGGGCAGCACCGCGCCGGTCGGGTTGCTCGGCGAGTTCAGCCACAGCAGTGCCACCCGGGCCGGGCCCAGCGCGGTGAGCGAGTCGGCCACCGCCACCTGGCACCCGGCGAGCCGGGCCCCGACGTCGTACGTCGGATAGGCCAGCGACGGGATCACGACGCGGTCCGCGCCGGCCAGGCCGAGCAGCGTCGGCAGCCAGGCGACGAACTCCTTGGTGCCGATCGTGGGAAGCACGTCGAAGCCGCTCGGATCGCCGAGGCGGCGGCGCACCCAGCTGCTGATCGCCTCGCGCGTGGCCGGCGCGCCGGCGGTCAACGGGTAGCCGGGCGCGTCGGCTGCGCTCGCCAGCGCCTCGGCGATGACCGGCGGGGTCGGGTCGATCGGGGTACCGATCGACAGGTCGACGATGCCCCCGGGATGGGCGGCGGCGCGCTGCTTGGCCGGGGCCAGCCGGTCCCAGGGGAAGTCCGGCAGCGTCCTCAGTGGTCGTGCTCCTGCGGCGGCAGGGCCTTGACGATCGCAGCATCGGCGGCGATCAGGCCGAGCTTGGCCGCACCGCCGGGCGACCCGAGGTCGGCGAAGAACTCGGCGTTCGCCGCGGTGTAGTCCGTCCACTCGGCCGGCACGTCGTCCTCGTAGTAGATGGCCTCGACCGGGCAGACCGGCTCGCACGCCCCGCAGTCCACGCACTCATCGGGGTGGATGTAGAGCATCCGCTCACCCTCGTAGATGCAGTCGACCGGGCACTCCTCGATGCAGGCCTTGTCCTTGAGGTCGACGCAGGGAAGGGCGATCACGTAGGTCATCGGGTCTCCAATCTCGCCACACCGGCTCGCCGCCGATCCTAGTGGCGGGTCGCGGCCGATGTCGTCGCCCGGTGCCGGGCGAGCCGGCGGGCGCGCCGCTACAGGGTGCCGGCTCCGGGCGCGGTGCAGACCACGTTCGGGGTGGGGCGGTAGTTCGTGCGCCACGTCTCCTTGCTGACCACCTCGTCGTCGATGAAGCGGCGACGGGTCACGGTGATCGAGAAGCCACGCACCCCCTCCGACGGCACGCACGTGCTGGCGTCGTCGGTGATGGTCTGGTAGTCGGTGTAGCCGAACCGGTCGGAGAAGGTGGCCGTGACCTTGTCGAACTTCTTCGTGCCCCACATCTCGATGAGCACGCCGTCGTTGAAGCGCTGCGCCGTGATGAGCACGCCGTTGCCGGTGTCGTTGCGCATCTTCAGGTCCAGCAGGCCCCAGGCGACCGTGGCCTCGAGGCCGGCCTGGTAGCGGGAGATGTACAAGCCGTGCGGGTGCTGCTCGACGCGCTCCAGCCCTGCGTAGAACCCCGCGGTCCAGGTCGCGGTCGTGATGATCGACACGCCACCGCCGAGCTCCTCCCGGAACCGTCCGCCGGAGATGATGAAGCCCTTGGTGAAGCCGTTGGCCGCGGTGCGCTCGCCGATGGTGTCGTTCATCGAGAACGTCTCGCCCGGTTCGAGGATGGTGCCGTTGAGCAGCTCCGCGGCGCGGCCCACGTTCTGGTAGCGGTAGGGCGCGGGCGGGAACCACTGGCGGAAGCTCGACAGCTTCTCCGTGATGTTCAGCGCCTTGGCGTCCGCGGTCGTGAACTCGGGCTGCGCGATCGTGAGGGCCACCGTGGCAGTGCGGGCGGCAGCAGTGGTCTCCGGAAGCACGGGGAGGACCGCGTCGGCCAGGGCAGCTGGGGCCACGGCGCGCCCGGACTTCGAGGCGACCACGACGGGCTTGCCGCCCTTGATGCGGACCGCGGCGTCGCGGCCCGGCCGCTCCGCCTCGGCGAGGGCGTCCTCGAGCTCGCTGTGGAGCTCCTCGCCGTTGAGGCTGCCCTGCAGGGTGCTGCCCGCCACGTCGAAGGCAAGGCTCGCGGCGATCGCGGCGGGCGGGATCGACACGGTGTCCAGGAGCTCCGCGGCCTCGCCAGCATCCCCGGCCCTGGTGACCTCGAGGCGGACCGGCGCTGCGATCGCGGGCTCGGCCAGGGAGTCGACGACGCGCTGTGCCTCCGCGTCGGAGACCGCCGGAGGCGTGGTCGTGACCGGCAGCTGCAGGGGCGCGTAGGGCAGCGCCAGGTAGGCCGCTGCGACCGCGTCGGCCGAGGCAGGCACGTCGAGGGCCCGGCCGGGCTCCCCGGGGGTCAGCTTCACCGTGACCTGCTTGGTGTAGCGGATCCTGGGCTCCACCGGGTCGCTGGCTGCGGTCTCGGCCAGACCGGCCAGGGCGGCCGTGAGCGCCTCGCGATCGACGGTGGTGATCGGCTCCAGCTCGACCTGGCCGCGCAGGTGGTCCAGCAGCTGCCGGGGGTCCAGGATCAGGCCGGTACCCTGCGCCGCGGTCGCCTGCCAGTCGACGGCGAGGCCCGATGCGGCGGGCTCGAGCTCGGTGCTCGCCTCCCCGGCGGCCACGGGAATGGGTGCCGCCGCCTCGTCGCCGAGGGCCTCCTGCAGCGTCTGGGCCGCCTGCTCGGTCGACATCCCCCCGATGTCCACGCCCTGCACCGTGGTGCCGCGCGGCACGTCCGAGCCGGAGACCAGGTACACCGTGACCGCGTAGCCCACCACGAGCAGGCCGAGCAGCACCGCGAGGGTCGCCGCGATGCGCCTGCCACGCCGTCGGCTGCCCGGCGCCGCGGGTGCGCCGGGCAGGTCGGATTCCGTGGTGTCGGCCGTCACAGGATCCATCGTAAGTTGCCCGGCGGACATCGACGGCCCGCCGACCTCGGCCGCAGGCGCGTCCCGCGCACTCCTTGCGCCGGTCTTGCACGACCCGTACCCGGGCCCTCGCGCCCCCGATCGAGACCCGCCTGCGTGCCGCCCCACGTTCGATCACGTCTTGGGGGCGCCCACGTTCGATCACGTGTCGAGGGCGCCCCGCGCTCGATCAGGGGGCTGGCGCTCGGCCGGCGACCCCCCGACCGCGCTCAGCTCAGCTCGCGGAAGCGCGAGGCGAAGTAGACGGTGGGTCCGGCGGCGTCGCGCTGCGCCGTGGGCCCGTCGATCGCGGTCACCTCGCCGACGACGATGTCATGGTCCCCGGCGCCGACGACCTGCACGGTGCGCAGCTCCAGGCCGGCGAGCGCGTCGGCCAGCCGCAGGCAGCCGTTCGCGCCGCGCACCGTGGCCACGCCCTCGAACTGGCCGGCCAGGGGCCGGCCTCGGGTGGCGAACCACCGCGCGGTCCGCTCACCTCCTGCCGGCAGGAACGACACCGACCACATCCCCGAGCCCAGCACCGCGTCGTGGAAGCGCGAGTCGCGTTCCACGCACACCAGCGCCAGCAGCGGGTCCAGCGAGACCGAGGTGAACGAGTTGGCCGTCATGGCATGGTCGAGGCCGTCGACGCAGGTCGTCACGATGGCCACCCCGGTGGCGTAGCGCGCGGCGGCGCGGCGGAACTGCTCCGCGGTGGGTGCATCACCCATGGCCGGAGCCATGGGAGCCAGTGGGGCCGGCCGGACCCGTCGCGGCGGTGGCCAGCGCGTCGTCCTCGGGCAGCAGCGGGAACCCGCAGCACGCCGCGAGCACCATGGCCCCACCGATGAGGTAGGCCTCCTGCTGCACGCCGCTGCTGAGCACCAGGTCGCCCGAGCGCGAGGTGGTCGCCATCACCAGGGTGGACACCAGCCAACCCACGGAGACGGCGACGGCCCCGAGTCGGGAGCCCTGCCACCAGGCGCAGGCCCGCGCGACGAGGGCGACCACGACCACCACGAGCACGGCCCCCACTGGCAGCCCGACGCTGCCCAGGGCTGGGGACCACCACTGGACCAGGGCCCCGAGGACCCCGAGGACCAGGCCCAGCAGCGCGCTGGCGGTGACTCGCATGGGCGCGAGCCTACGTCCGCCCGGCAGGACGAAGGCCGGGGCGCTCACGCGTTGGCGTGCAGGTGGGCGGCCAGGCCGCCCCAGTGCCCGGTCCGGGGCACCGCCTCGAGGGCGCCGGTGACGGAGTTGCGACGGAACAGCAGGTCCGGGGCCCCCGACAGCTCGGCCCCCTTCACGACGGAGCCGTCCGGCAGCGTCACCTTCGAGCCGGCCGTCACGTAGCAGCCGGCCTCCACCACCGATCGGTCGCCCAGCGAGATGCCGATCCCCCCGTTGGCACCGATGAGCGCGCCCTCGCCGATGGTCACCTGCTGACTGCCACCGCCCGAGAGCGTGCCCATGATCGAGGCGCCACCGCCGATGTCCGACCCGGCACCCACGATCACCCCGGCCGAGATGCGGCCCTCGACCATCGATGGCCCGAGGGTGCCGGCGTTGAAGTTGCAGAAGCCCTCGTGCATGACCGTGGTGCCCTCGGCCAGGTGCGCGCCGAGGCGCACCCGGTCGGCGTCGGCGATGCGGACCCCCGACGGCACGACGTAGTCCACCATCCGGGGGAACTTGTCCACGCCCAGCACGACGAGCGGCTCACCGGCCAGCCGCGCCCGCACCCGCACCTCGGGCAGCGCCTCGATCGCCACCGGCCCCAGTGTCGTCCACGCCACGTTCGGCAGCACCCCGAAGATGCCGTCGACGTTGACGGTGCGGGGTCGCACCAGTCGGTGCGACAGCAGGTGCAGGCGCAGGTAGGCGTCCGCGACGTCGGCTGGAGCGGTGGAGAGGTCCGCGATGACGGTGGTCACCAGGCGGGTCACGGTGCCCCGGATGGGGTCCTCGCCGCAGGCCTCGGCCAGGTGGGGCACGTCGACGGGCTCGGCGGCGAGGGCCGGCGCCGGGTACCAGACGTCGAGGATCGGCGCGCCTGCCTCCCCCGAGGCGAAGGTGGCGATCCCGATGCCCGCGGCGGGCGAGGTCAGCAGGTCCATGGATCGGTAGCGTAGGCGCCCGACCCGCAAGGAGAGCTGCCCATGGCCCTGGACCCGACCGGCGACCTCGTGACCCTGCTCGGCGCCCTCGTCGACATCCCGAGCGAGAGCCTGGCCGAGGGTGAGATCGCCGACGCGATCGAGGCCGCGCTGGTCGGGGTGCCCCACCTGTCGCTCGAGCGCGACGGCAACTCGCTGGTGGCGCGCACGACGCTCGGGCACCCGGATCGCGTCCTGGTGTGCGGCCACATCGACACGGTCCCGCCCGCGGACAACCTGCCGCACTACCTCGACGAGGTCGATGGCGAGGAACGGCTCGTCGGGCTCGGCTCGTGCGACATGAAGGGCGGGGTCGCCGTCGCCCTCGCGCTGGCGGCCACGGTGACCGAACCCACCCGCGACATCACGTTCGTGCTCTACGAGGCCGAGGAGATCGAGGAGCGCCACAACGGGCTGAAGCGCCTCGCGGACACCCGGCCCGAGCTGTTGGCGGGGGACTTCGCGGTGCTCATGGAGCCCTCCGTGGCGGGCGTCGAGGCCGGCTGCCAGGGCACGCTGCGGGCTGAGCTCCACCTGCGCGGCCGACGGGCGCACAGCGCGCGGTCCTGGCTGGGCCAGAACGCGATCCACCAGGCGGCCGACGTGCTGGGCCGGCTCGCCGACTACCAGCCGGCACGCGTGCTCATCGACGGCCTGGAGTACCGGGAGGGCCTCAACGCCGTGGCGATCGCCGGCGGCGTGGCCGGCAACATCATCCCGGACGAGTGCGTGGTGACCGTGAACTACCGGTTCGCCCCCTCGCTGACCCCGGAGCTGGCGATCCGCCACGTGCGCACGGTGTTCGAGGGCTTCGACGTGCGCATCACCGACGTGGCCGCCGGGGCGCTGCCCGGCCTGTCGCATCCGGCGGCCCAGGCGTTCCTGGCCGCCACCGGCTCGGAGCCCCGGCCGAAGTTCGGGTGGACGGACGTGGCCCGCTTCACGGCGCTGGGCGTCCCCGCGGTGAACTACGGGCCCGGCGATCCGGCCCTGGCCCACACCCGCGAGGAGTACGTGCCGACCGCGCAGGTGCGCGAGACCTACGACGTGCTGCGGCGGTGGCTCACCACCCCGGTGCCGCGGGTGGACGCGTGGGGGCGCCTGGCGCGCTGAGGGCCTCGGGCGGGGCGGGGGCGACCCGGGACGACCCGGCGGCGGACGTGCCAGCGCCGCCGAGCCCGGGGCTGCGGCGGCGCTGGACGCCGGCGTGATGCAGGCGGTGCTGCGGCTCAGGCCTGCTTCACGGCCGAGACGTCGAGCTGGACCTTGATCGTGTCGCTGACCAGCACGCCGCCGGCCTCGAGCGCCACGTTCCAGGTCAGGCCGAAGTCCTTGCGCGAGAGCTCGGTCTCGCCCTCGAACCCGGCGCGCACGTTGCCGAACGGATCCGTGGCCACGCCGGTCGGCTCGAGGGTGAGCTCGACGGGCCGGGTCACGCCCTTGATGGACAGGTCGCCGAGCATGACGAACTCGTCGCCGTCCTGCTTCACGCCCGTGGAGGTGAAGGTCATCTCCTTGTTCTGCTCGACGTCGAAGAAGTCGGCGCTGCGCAGGTGCGCATCGCGGTCGGCGGTGCCGGTGTTCACCGAGGCCAGCTGCACGGTGACCTGCGCGGTGGAGGCCGACGGGTTCGCCGCGTCGATGGTGATGGTGCCGGCGAAGTCGTCGAACTGGCCGCGGACCTTCGCGACCATCGCGTGACGGGCGACGAAGCCGAGGCGGGTGTGGGTGGGGTCGATGGCCCAGGTGCCCTGGTAGGGGGAGTAGTCGGTCATGATCGATCCTCTCTACTGTCTGTTGACGGTTCAACAAGATGATTGAACCGTACATCACACTCCACGTCAAGTCGTGGCAACCCGCGTGTTGCCCGGCGTGGCTACCGTGTTGGGCATGACGCCTCACGACGACGGGCCCGGTCCCCTCCCGCTGCAACCGCCCGTGCCCGTTCCCCCGCTGCCCGACCCGCGGCCCAACGCCCGCACCAAGGGCCCCGTGCTGCTGCGCCGCGACCAGATCCCCGGCACCACGACCGACCAGCGCCTGCTCGACACCCGCGACTCCGGCGACTGGGTGCACACCGACCCGTGGCGGGTGCTGCGGATCCAGGCGGAGTTCGTCGAGGGCTTCGGCGCCCTGGCCACGCTGGGCCCGGCGATCAGCGTCTTCGGCTCCGCGCGCACTCCGGAGGACCATCCCGAGTACGCGCAGGCGCGGCGCACCGCCGAGCTGCTCGTCGCCTCGGGCTTCGCGGTGATCACCGGCGGCGGTCCGGGGATCATGGCCGCGGCCAACCGTGGGGCGTGGGAGGCCGGCGGCACGTCGGTGGGCCTTGGGATCGAGCTGCCGTTCGAGCAGTCGATGAACGAGTGGGTCGACCTCGGCGTGAACTTCCGCTACTTCTTCGCACGCAAGACGATGTTCGTGAAGTACGCCCAGGGGTTCGTGGTGTTCCCGGGCGGGTTCGGCACCATCGACGAGCTCTTCGAGGCGCTCACGCTCGTGCAGACGGGCAAGGTCACGACGTTCCCGATCATCCTCATGGGCACGCAGTACTGGGCGGGCCTGCTGGACTGGCTGCACGCCACCATGCGCGCCAACGGCAAGATCTCGCCGCGCGACCTCGAGCTGCTGCGCGTCACCGACGACCCGCAGGAGGCGGTCGCGGTGCTGCGGGAGGCCGGGCTGCACCGTTCGGTGGCCCACCCACCCGGTGCCTCCGCGGCGCCCGAGGTCTCCCTCGCCGACGGGACCTGAGGTCGGGCTCGCAGCCCCGAACCCTGCGCATACGACGCCGTGCCCGGCCGCGCCCGCGGTGCCGTGCGAGGATCGCGACGTGCAGACGCTCCTGCTGGTCGCCGTGGCCATCGCCGTCGTCGCCGGGGTCGGCGTGCTGGTCGCACGCGACCGGCCACTGCTGGCGGAGGATCCCGCAGGCCCCCCGCCGCTGGCGTGGCCGCCCCAGGGGCCCATCGACCCCGCCGCGCTGGCCGACGTGCGCTTCCCGGTGGCCCTGCGCGGCTACCGGATGGACCAGGTCGACCGGGTCCTCGACGACGCCGCCGCCGCCCTCGCCGAGCGCGATGCCCGGATCGACCAGCTGGTGCGGGTCATCGAGGCCCTCGGCGCCCCGGGACCCCTCGGCGACGATCGCGAACCGGCGCTCAGCGGGGACGATCGCGAAGCGGGGCCCCTCGGCGACGATCGCGAAGCGGGGCCCAGCGGCGACGATCGCGAACCGCCGCCCAGCGGGGACGAGCGTGGACCGGCGCTGGACGTGGCGCAGGCGGCTGGTGGCGAGGCGCCGTGAGGGGCCGCAAGCACCTGGTGCGCTCGGTCATCGTCGACGCCCCGCAGGAGACGGTGTTCGCCGCGCTCG
>DASVBK010000068.1:0-10033 GCA_036375875.1 Candidatus Nanopelagicales bacterium | reverse complement strand
ACCCCCCACCCCTGAGGTGGCCACCAATCGCGTGCCGCGCAGCACGTACCGGTTGCAGATCGCCGAGCGGTTCGACCTGCTCGAGGCCGCCCGCACGCTGGGCTACCTGCGCGAGCTGGGGGTGGACTGGGTCTACCTGTCGCCGCTGCTGGCCTCGGAATCCGGCAGCGAGCACGGCTACGACGTGGCCGACCACCGCGCGATCGACCCGACCCGGGGTCGCGCCTCGGGCCTGGCCGCCCTGGCCTCGGAGGCCCGGCGCCTGGGCATGGGCGTGCTCGTCGACATCGTGCCCAACCACGTCGGCATCGCGGCGCCGTGGCAGAACGAGTGGTGGTGGCATGTGCTCGGCCACGGCCCGGAGTCGCCCTACGCCGGGGCCTTCGACATCGACTGGGCCGCCGGTGACGGCCGCATCCGGATCCCCGTCGTCGGCGACGAGGACCTGCTCGAACCGGCCGGGCCCGGCGCGCAGCCCCGCATCGCCAACCTGCGGGCGCTCGCCGGCGAGCTGCACTACCACGACCAGCGCTTCCCACTGGCTCCCGGGACGGCCGAGAACCCCGACGAGGACCCGAACCTCGTGCACGCCCGCCAGCACTACGAGCTGGTCAGCTGGCGACGCGCCGACGAGGACCTCAACTACCGGCGCTTCTTCGCGGTGAACACCCTCGTGGCGATCCGCGTGGAGGACCCGGAGTGGTTCGCCCGCTCGCACGCCGAGATCAAGCGGTGGTTCGACGAAGGGCTGGTCGATGGGTTGCGCATCGATCATCCCGACGGCCTGCGCGACCCGGCCAAGTACCTCGACGACCTCGCCGGGCTGACCCGGGGGGCCTACGTGCTCGTGGAGAAGATCCTCGAGCCGGGCGAGGAGCTGCCCGCGTCGTGGGCCACGGCGGGGACGACGGGGTACGACACGCTGGCCCTCGTGGAGCGCGTCCTGGTCGACCCAGCCGGACAGGCACCGCTGGACGCGCTCGAGGCGCGGCTGCGCGGCGGGCCGGTGGACTGGCACGCCATGACGCACGGCACGAAGCGCGCTGTGGCCGACGGCATCCTCCAGTCGGAGGTGCGCCGCATCGCTCGCGAGCTGCTCGCGGTGCTCCCCGGGGCCCCGGTGGCCGTGCCGGCCGAGGAGGCGGGGGAGGGGCACCGAGCCAGCCCGCTGCCCGGGCTGGCGCACGTCATCGACGCGGTGGCCGAGGTGCTGGCCTGCTTCCCTGTCTACCGCTCGTACCTCCCGATCGGGCGGGAGCACCTCGATGCCGCCCTGGCGGCGGCGAGGTACCGGCGTCCGGAGCTCGGCGCCACCCTGGACCTGATCGCCCCGGTCCTCGCCGACGGAGCGGCGGCCCCCGCCCAGCGCTTCCAGCAGACCAGCGGCATGGTCATGGCAAAGGGCGTGGAGGACCAGGCCTTCTACCGCTGGGCGCGGCTGACCTCGCTCAACGAGGTGGGTGGCGACCCCAGCGTCTTCGCCGTCACGCCCGACGCGTTCCACGAGGCGATGGCCCGCCGGCATGCCCAGTGGCCGGCCGCGATGAACGCGGGCACCACCCACGACACGAAGCGGGGCGAGGACGTGCGCGCGCGCCTCGACGTGCTCGCCGAGCTGCCGCAGGAGTGGACCGCGGCGCTCGATCGGCTGCTGGAGCTGGTGCCGCTGCCCGACCCGGGGTTCGGCAACCTGCTGTGGCAGGCGATCGTTGGGGCGTGGCCCGGGCTGGAGCGTGCCGACGGCCTGCGCGAGCGGCTGCACGGCTACGCCGAGAAGGCGATGCGCGAAGCGGGGGAGCACACGCAGTGGACCGGCGTGGACGCGGACTACGAGGCCGCGGTGCACCGCACGGTCGACGCGGCGTTCGACGACCCCGAGGTGGCTGGCGTCGTCGCCCAGCTCGTGGCGCGGCTCGCGGGGCCCGGCTGGAGCAACGGCCTGGCCGCCAAGCTGCTCACGCTCACGATCCCCGGCGTGCCCGACGTCTACCAGGGCAGCGAGCTCTGGGAGCAGAGCCTCGTGGACCCGGACAACCGGCGCCCCGTGGACTATGACGAGCGCGCCGCGCTGCTCAAGGCGCTGCGCGCCGGCGAGCGACCGCCGCTGCAGCCGGGTCCTGACGACCACGGCGCGGTGAAGCTGCTGCTCACGCACGTGGCGCTCACCGCGCGCCGCGACCATCCCGAGCTGTTCACCGGCTACGAGCCGTTGACCGCGACCGGTGAGTCCGCCGAGCACGTGCTGGCCTTCGACCGGGGTGGTGCGATCGCCGTCGCCACCCGGCTGCCGGTGGGCCTCGCGGCCCGTGGTGGGTGGGGGCAGACCGCGCTGCCCATGCCGCACGGTGCCTGGCGCGACCTGCTCACCGACCGGCGGTTCGCCGTGGCCGACAGTGCCCAGCTGCTGCTGGGTGAGCTGCTCGCGTCGTACCCGGTGGCGCTGCTGGTGCGCGACGAGCGCGCGAGCAGCGGCGGTGCTGGCGGGAGCACGCGGGCTGGTCGCGGCCGCTTCGACGTGTGGGCGCCCCAGGCGCATGCGGTGACGCTGCAGGTGGCCGAGCGCGCGGTGCCCATGCGCCGCAACGACTCCGGGCCGGCGTGGGATGGCTGGTGGCGGCCGACCGGTCCGGAGCCCCTGGGGGAGGTCGACTACGGCTATGTCGTGGACGGGCCCGGTGCGACGGACCAGGTGCTGCCCGACCCGCGCGCCCGGCGCCTGCCGAACGGCGTGCACCAGCGGTCGCGCACGTTCGATCCGGCCATGTACGAGTGGCACGACGCGACCTGGACCGGTCGGCAGCTGGCAGGTTCGGTGATCTACGAGGTGCACGTCGGCACCTTCACGCCGGAGGGCACGCTCGACGCGGCCGCCCAGCGGCTGGAGCACCTGCGCAGCATCGGGGTCGACTTCGTCGAGCTCATGCCCGTGAACGCCTTCAACGGTGAGCACGGCTGGGGGTACGACGGCGTCGCGTGGTTCGCGGTGCACGAGCCGTACGGCGGGCCGGCGGCCTACCAGCGGTTCGTCGATGCCTGTCATGCTGCGGGCCTCGGCGTGATCCAGGACGTGGTCTACAACCACCTCGGACCGTCAGGGAACCACCTGCCCGCCTTCGGGCCGTACCTGTCCGCCGAGGGCGAGAGCGCATGGGGTGCCCACGTGAACCTCGACGGTTCCGGTAGCGCCGAGGTGCGCCAGCTGATCCTGGACAACGTGCGGATGTGGTTCGAGGACCACCACGTCGACGGGCTGCGCCTGGACGCCGTGCACGCCCTGTCCGACAGCTCCGAGCGACACCTGCTCGAGGACATCGCCCGGGAGGCGGCACGGCTCTCGGCCCACCTGCGCCGGCCCTGCACGGTCATCGCGGAGTCCGACCAGAACGACCCGCGCCTCATCACCCCCCGGGAGGGCGGCGGGCTCGGCCTCGACGCGCAGTGGAGCGACGACTTCCACCACGCCCTGCACGTGGCCCTCACCGGCGAGACGGACGGCTACTACGCCGACTTCGCGCCGCTGACGGCGCTGGCGAAGGTGTGCCAGCGGGGCTTCTTCCACGACGGCACGTGGTCGTCGTTCCGTGGGGGCGCGCACGGCCGCCCGGTCGACGTCGAGCGGATGCCCGGCTGGCGGCTGGTGGTCTGCAACCAGAACCACGACCAGGTGGGCAACCGGGCGCGCGGCGATCGGCTCGCCGAGCACCTCGACGACGACCAGCTGGCCAGCGCGGCCCTGCTCACCCTGGCGGGACCGTTCACGCCGATGCTGTTCCAGGGCGAGGAGTGGGCGGCCAGCACGCCGTTCGCCTTCTTCACCGCGCATCCCGAGCCCGAGCTCGGCCAGGCGGTCTCCCAGGGCAGGCTGCGTGAGTTCGCGCGCATGGGCTGGGACCCCGACGCCGTGCTCGACCCGCAGGACCCAGCCACGTTCCAGGCCTCGAAGCTGGACTGGACGGAGCTGGAGTCCGGCCGGCACGCCGTGCTGCTCGGCGTGTACCGCGAGCTGGCCGGGCTGCGCCGGCGGATGCCTGCGCTCACCGACCCGGAGCTGGCTGGCGTGGCGTGCCAGGTCGACGAGCAGCGGCGCACGTTCGTGATGCGTCGGGATGCCGTGGTGGTGGTCGTGAACTTCGGCGAGGAGGACGCGGCGGTCGAGCTCGGCGCGTCGCACGAGGTGCGCTGGGCGACCCCTGCGGGGGCGACCGTGGCCGGCACGCGCGTGCTGCTGCCGAGGCACGCCGGGGCACTGCTGGTGCCCCAGGGCTGACGGAGGCCGGGGGCGCTGCTGGCGTCCCAGGGCTCGCCCCCCGCACCCGTCCGCGCGCGCCGCCGCAGCCCTGCCGCAGCCCCGCCGTGCCGTATGCCACCGGTCCGGTGGGGAAGACGAGTCAGGCGGGCGCCGCCCGTCACGTCGCACCGGCGGCCCCCCTGGACGAGCGCCGGCCACCCCACCGAGGAGGACGACATGCCCGGCCTCGCCCCGAACGTCACCGATCCTGAGCTCGCGCCCGAGCAGGAGCTGGCCGCGGCCACGGAGGCCATGGTCACGCACGAGGAGTACCCCTGCCTGGGGGCCCGCTCGGTCATGCGCCGCGAGCGCGCCACCATCCGGGTGTACGACGAGCTCGGGTCGCCGGAGGGTGCCGCGGCGCTGCTGGCGGACCTGGCCGACTTCGCGGCGGGCGTCGACCTCGACGAGGGCTTCGCGTCGTTCGTCGCCGTCTTCCGCGGGCCGGTCCTCCACGACGAGCGCCACTTCGAGGCGCTGCTGTGGGCGCACCTGCGTGCCCTGCACGCCGCCGATGAGGAGCCCTGGGCTCCGGGCGTCTCGGCCGACCCGCAGGACGCGCACTTCGCGTTCAGCGCGGGCGGTACGGCGTACTTCGTGGTCGGGCTGCACCCGCAGGCCTCGCGCGACGCCCGCCGGGCAGCCGTGCCCACGCTCGTGTTCAACCTGCACGAGCAGTTCGAGGCGCTGCGCGCCAGCGGAGGGTACGAGCGGATGCGCGACCGCATCCGGGCTCGCGACGAGCAGCTGCAGGGCTCGGTGAACCCCATGGTGCGCGACCACGGCGAGTCCTCCGAGGCGCGCCAGTACGCCGGCCGCGTGGTGGGCGACGCGTGGGTCGCGCCGTTCGAGCCGGACCCGACGCTTCCGCAGGCCCCACCCGCGCCGCCGGGCGAGGGGTCGTGACCACCCGGGAGGGTGCCGCGCTCACCCGCCTGGCGCCGCAGACCGGCACCGGGTTCGTGCTGCGTGCCGGGGACGTGCTCAGCGTCGTGGACCCGACCGGCGGCCAGGTCAGTGACCTGTTCGCCTTCGCCGCCGAGGACCACGGCGAGTGGCTGTCCTCCGGTCGTTCGATCGACTACGCGAACGCCGTGCTGCTGAGCACCGGCGACGTGCTCTACAGCAACCGCAGCCGGCCGATGCTCACGATCGTCGCCGACACCGTCGGCCGGCACGACTTCCTGCTCACGCCGTGCAGCCAGGCGACCTTCGACCTGCTCTACCCGGAGTTCGAGGGCGCGCCGCACCCCAGCTGCTTCGAGAACCTGTGCCTCGGCCTGGGGCAGTTCGGCGTGGCGCCCGACCAGATCTCGACCACGTTCAACATCTTCATGAACGTCTGGAGCGAGCGGTCCGGGGAGCTGCACATCGACCCGCCCACGTCCCGGGCCGGCGACCGCATCGAGCTGCGCGCGGAGCTGGACCTGCACGTCGGGCTCACGGCCTGTTCGGCCGAGAAGTCCAACGGCGGGGTGTGCAAGCCGATCGACTACGCGATCGCGCGCGCGTAGCCGAGCCGGGATGCCGGTGGGCGACCGCCGCGGCTCCCTCGCGGCCGGCGCGGCGCGCCGTGCACTGCCGGCTCCTGCCTGCCGTGGCGGCTGGCCGCGTGGCACGCTGCGCGCGTGAAGCAGTTCCTGCTCGGCGTCGCGTGCACGCTGGCGGTCCTGATCGCCGGGGTCCTCATCCTCGTCCTGAGCCTCGGCACCAGCGCCCCGACCGCCGCCTCGCGCGGTCCGTCAGCGATGCCGTCCGGGGCCCCGACCCAGGCGCCGCAACCCGTGGACCTCCAGGCTGACGAGACCTGGCTGGGTGCTGCCGAGCTGCGCAGCCAGGACGTGGTCTCGGCCGACGGCACCCTCGCCGACGTGGTCGCCCGGGGCAGCGGGGTGCGGTTCTCGGACGAGGGGCTGCGGGCCGACCAATTGGCGATCGACGCCACGATCCCCTTCGCGACGGTGGCCGAGCAGGTCGGCGACGGCGTGACGGTCTACGACGCCGGTCAGGGCCTGGCCGGGGTGCAGCGGACGATCACCGTCCTGGGCCGCGAGGTGCAGGTCCGCGCGACCGGCACCGTCACTGCCGATGGGGGTCAGCTGCTGATCCAGCCCGAGACCGTGGAGCTGTTCGGCGCGTCGTTCCTGGACTCGGCCGCCAGCGCGCTGGCCCGCAGCCTCGTGACGATCCGCCAGCCGGTCGCCGGCGTGCCGCAGAGCATGGCCCTGACCTCCGTCTCGGTCACCCCCGAGGGGTTCGACGCGAGCCTGGTGGGCCGTGACGTGGTCATCGCGCAGTGAGCCGGCGCCAGCCGGGACGTCATGCAGGCGCCGCTGACCCGCCCGCGGCTGCGCCGGAGCGCGCGGCAGGGCCCGGGGCCGGGCATGCTGGCCCCTCGCGCTGACCATCGGAGGGACTGCGATGAGCGACCGGATCGAGTTCGGCCTCGACACGTTCGGGGACATGACCGTGGACGATGCAGGCCAGCTGCTGCCGGCGGGCCAGGTGATCCGCAACGTGGTCGCGCAGGGGGTCCTGGCCGACTCCCTTGGCGTCGAGCACTTCAGCATCGGGGAGCACCATCGCGACGACTTCGCGGTCTCGGCCCCCGACGTCGTGCTGGCCGGCCTCGCCACGCGCACCGAGCGGATCACCCTGGGGACCGCGGTCACGGTGCTGTCCACGGACGACCCGGTGCGGGTCTACGAGCGGTTCGCGACGCTCGACGGCCTGTCGGGCGGCCGCGCGGAGATCACGGCCGGCCGCGGCTCGTTCACGGAGTCGTTCGGGCTGTTCGGGTACTCGCTGGCCGACTACGACGTGCTGTTCGAGGAGCGCCTGGCGCTGCTGGTGGCGCTGCTCGAGGGTGGGCCGATCACGTGGTCGGGCAGCACGCGTGCCCCGCTCACGGGCCAGCAGGTGTACCCGCGCACGGAGCGCGAGCGGATCGCCCTGCGGGTGGGCGTCGGCGGCACCCCGGAGTCGGTCGTGCGCGCCGCCCGCTTCGGCCTGCCCATGGCGCTGGCCATCATCGGTGGCCCGCCCGCCCGGTTCGCGCCCTTCGCCGACCTGTACCGGCGCGCCCTGGCCGAGCTGGGGCAGCCGCCGGCGCCGCTGTCGCTGCACTGCCCGGGGCACCTGGCCGACACCGACGAGCAGGCCGTGGCCGAGCTCTGGCCGCCGTACGAGGCGATGTTCGGACGGATCGGCCGCGAGCGCGGCTGGCCGCCGCGCAGCAAGGCGCAGTTCCTCGAGGAGGTGGCCCGCGGGGCCCTGTTCGTGGGCTCGCCCGAGACCGTCGCGCGGCGCATCGCGGACACCATCGGGGCGCTCGGCGCCCAGCGCTTCGACCTCAAGTACTCCACAGGCACGCTGTCGCACCCGCACCTGATGCGCTCGATCGAGCTGTACGCGACCGAGGTGATCCCCCGGGTCCGGGCGCTGCTGGCCCAGGCGGCACAGGAGGCTGCGCCACGCACCTGATCGGCAGGCGCTTGCCGGACGCCGGCGTCGAGCCCGCCGTCAGGCGCGTTGGCGTCGCACGGACGGTGCGGCGACCGCTGCCGCGATGGCGACCAGGACCAGCCCGGCCGCGACCAGGAAGCCGGTCCGCAGCCCCACGACCGCGATGAGGGGCCCGGCCAGCGCCAGCCCGATCGGCCCGAACATCAGGGAGCCCATGGCGTCGTAGGCAGCGACCCGCGACAGCGCCTCGCGGGGGACGTGGCGCTGCAGCGCGGTGAACCAGACCACCGCGAACAGCTCGATCGACAGGCCCCAGGCGAAGCTCAGGGCGCCCACCACCGGCAGCGGCGCCGCGAGGGCGAGGGCCACCAGCCACACCGGCAGCGTGAGCAGGATCAGCATGCCGGCGAGCATCGGCCTGGCGAACCGCACCCGGGAGCCCAGCAGCGAACCCAGCAGCAGCCCCACCGACTGGCACGCCAGGACCAGCGCCCACCCGCGCGCCCCGCCGTACTCCTGCAGCGCCAGGACCGGGCCCATGACCTCCTCAGCCCCGCGCAGCGCCATCACCAGCACGCTGAACGCCAGCACGATCACCACGACCCACCGGAAGGACACGAACACGTGCCAGCCGTGGCGCAGGTCCTGCAGCAGGGTGTCCCCGGAATCGTGGGGCATCGACCGGTGGCGGAACGACAGCACGAGCAGCCCGGCCACGAGGAACGTCGCGGCGTCGACGGCGATCGCGGCACCCGCACCCCATGCGGCGACGATGAGCCCGCCGATCGCGTTGCCGACGATGAGCCCGCCGTTCGAGGCCAGGCCCAGGTAGGCGTTCGCTGGCTGCAGGTGCTCCTCGGCGACCACGTCCGGGACCAGTCCCGTGTACGCCGGGTACCAGAGGGCGTTCAGCAGGCCGATGCCGACGTTGAGCCCGATGAGCACGGGGATCGATACGGAACCGGTGAGGAACAGCAGCGCCACCGTGCCCACGAGCAGGCTCACGAGCACGTCGGTCACGCCGATGACCCGAGCACGGCCGAGCCGGTCGGCCACCACCCCGCCGATGGGCAGCATGAGGACCAGCGGGACCGCCTGCGCGGCGAGCACCAGGCTCAGCGCCGTGGGGGAGCCGTCCGGCAGTGCGAGCACGCCGAACGCCAGGGCGATCGGCATGATCCCGTTGCCGAGGTTGCTGATGGTCCGGGCGACGAAGAGCCGCCGGTAGTGCGGATTCGCGCGCAGCCGCAGGTCGCTGCTCACGAGCCCGCAACCCTACGCCGATGGCCGCGTTCGTGGCGGTGGTCGTCGCGCAGCGCCGCACCGGGCGTGGCAGCCTGAGCACCGAGGCCGGCGTCCGCCCGATCCGGCTGCCTGCTCCACATGGTGCTCGCGAGGGTCGCGGGGAGCATCCGGGGAGCCGGCGGCGGGCACGACGCGGCGGTGGCGTGGTCGTGGTGGGAAGGGGTGGGCATGGCGCAGGCGCACGCGGGAGACCCGGTCGAGGTCGTGGTCATCGGCGGTGGCATCGCCGGCGCCTCGGCGGCGTGCTTCCTGGCCCAGGCGGGCGCCCGCGTCACCATCCTGGAGGCCGAGCCCGTGCTCGCCCACCACACCACGGGTCGGTCCGCGGCGGTCTACCTGGAGAACTACGGCGCCGACCCCGTCCGCCGCCTGACGCTGGCCAGCCGGGCGTTCCTCGCCGCGCCTCCCACCGGGTTGACCGACGTGCCGCTGCTGGCTCCCCGCGGCCTGCTCGACGTGGGTGGTCCGGGCAGCGCTGAGCAGGTGCAGGCGCACGCCGTACGGGGCGCGGCGCTGGTGCCCGGCGTCCGCGCGCTGACCCCCGAGGAGTGCGTCGAATGGTGCCCGGTGCTGCTGCCGCAGCTGTTGAGCGGCGGCGTGTTGGAGCCCGACGCCCAGGACATCGACGTGATGGCCCTGCACGCCGCGTTCCTGCGTGCGGTCCGGGCGGGAGGCGGCCAGGTCCTCGCCCACACCCCGGTGGTCGCACTCGAGCGTGCAGACGGGCGCTGGCTGGTGACCACGCCCGAGGGCGCGGTCGGCGCGGACCTCGTCGTCAACGCCGCCGGCGCGTGGGGCGATGCGGTCGCGGCGCTGGCCGGCGTGGCTCCGGTGGGGTTGCGGCCCCTGCACCGCACGGCCTTCATCGCCACGCTCCCGGCGGGCGCGGACGCCCGTCGCTGGCCACTGGTGCAGGACCTCGCCGAGCGGTGGTACTTCAAGCCCGAGGGCGACGGCCTGCTGTGCTCGCTGGCC
>DASVBK010000063.1:0-5242 GCA_036375875.1 Candidatus Nanopelagicales bacterium | reverse complement strand
CCTGCACGGGTTGGCGCTCGGATGCCCGTCGCCCAGGCTGGCATCGGGTGCAGGCGGCCCAGCAGGTGCCGGCGGGGCACGTACGGGTCTGCCCAGATACGGCTGTCATGCGATGCGTCGCGGTTGTCGCCGAGCAGGAGGTAGGCGCCGTCGGGCACCTGGAACTGCCCAGTGAAGATCGACCGCCGCGCGTAGGGCTCGTCCAGCGGCCGCCCGTCGACGAGCACACGCCCGTCGGTGAGCACGACGTGCTCGTTCGGCAGGCCGACCACCCGCTTGACGATGCTGCGTCCGTCGCCACCGGGCCGAACCAGGACGAGGTCGCCCCGGCGGACCTCGTCGGTCGGCCGGAGCCGACTGGTCCGCACCAGCTGGCCGTCGCGCAGGGCAGGCTCCATGGATCGCCCGTGCACGCGGGTCAGCCACGGCGGCCGATTGTGGGCGAGCCGGTCCAGCAGTGGCCGCGCATGGCTCGGCTCTGCCAGATCACGCCCGATCACGGGGTCATCCGTGGTGATGATGCGCGCCGGTGTGGGCGTGCTCCTCGCCCTCCGCGTACTTGAAGAACCGCACATAGGCCTCGACGTACTCGCGGGCCGCAGCCAGGTCGTCCACATCGAAGCCCTTCTTCGCGAGGGCCGCGTCGAAGCGGCGCTGGAGCTCCGGCCAGCGATCGTCGGGGATCAGTCCGCGCAACGGGTCGATCGTCCCCTCGGCCAGGGCCCGGTCGGCCGCGACGACCTGCGGTGGGAGTGCTGTGCCGGTGGGCTGGATGCCGTCGAACCCCTCGCCCTCACCGGCCCGGTGCACGCGGACCAGCGTCTCGAGGAAGGCCCGCTCGGCACGCTCGGAGACCTCGCCCCCGGTCGCTCGCGCCGCGCGGGCGGCTGCGAAGGCGCCGCGCACCTCGTCCTCCGACCCGGCGCTGACCCACTTCAGGGCGTGGTTGATGTTCCCGGAGGCCAGGGCGCGGCGCCCGTCGGTGACTGCGGGCCCGTCCTCGGTGTCGCAGTGGGCGTCCGCCGGCTGCACGATGAGCCTGGCCAGGGCCCGGACGGTGGCGGTCATGGTGGTGATCAGGGTCATTGCTCCTCCTTCATGGCGCCGTCCCCGAGGCGACGAGGCGCCCGGAGGGCCTGCTGCGGGCTGCGAGGTCCCACGGCCGCCCGGCGCGGACGAGGACAGGGTGGTCACACCTCTGTTGTACGCCGGGTCCGCGGCAGTCGCACGGTCACCTGGCACCCCTGGCCCGCCGCGGTCTCCAGCGACACCTCGCCACCGTGCGCCGCCACGATGGCCGCCACGATGGCCAGCCCCAGGCCGGAGCCGCCGTCGTCGCGGGCACGGGCTGCGTCCGCGCGGTAGAAGCGCTCGAACGCCCGGGCAGCCACCTCGGGTGACATCCCCGGCCCGTGGTCGCGGACCGAGAGCTCCGCGGTGTCCGCGACGAGCCGCACCCGCACCTCGATGGGCTGCTCCGCGGGGGAGTAGCGCAGCGCGTTGGAGAGCAGGTTGTCCAGCACCTGGCGCAGCCGCGACGGGTCGCCCGGAACACGAAGGTCAGCAGCCCCGGGATCCACCTCGAGCTCCAGCCGTCGCTCCGGGGCGGCGGCGTGCGCCGCGGCGATGGCGTCCGAGACCAGCTCCACCACCGGCACGTCGGTCACCTCCATCGGCCGGTGCTGGTCCAGGCGAGCGAGCAGCAGCAGGTCATCGACGAGCACTCCCATGCGAGTCGCCTCGTGCTCGATGCGCGCCATGGTGTCGTCCAAGGGCGGGCCGGGCGGCACGGCGCCGATCCGGTAGAGCTCGGCGAAGCCGCGGACGGAGGTCAGCGGGGTGCGCAGCTCGTGGCCGGCGTCGGCGACGAACTGGCGCATCCCCGCCTCAGAGGCCCGCGCGCGGGCCGCAGCGTCGTGGGCGGCGGCCTCGGACGCGCGTTGGGCAGCGAGCGCGCCGGCGAGGTCGTCGACCATGGTGTTGAAGGACTGCGCCAGGCTGCCCACTTCGGTGCGCGGGTCGGAGGTCGGGGCCCGGCGGTGCAGGTCGCCTGCGGCGATGGCGGCCGCAGTCTGCTCCACCTCCGCCAGCGGTCGCAGGCTGCGGCGCACGAGCAGCCACCCGGTCACACCGAGCACCAGCAGCACGATGGCGCCGATCGCCAGCTCGAGGGCCACCAGGCGCTGCACGGTGGAGTCGATGCCGCCGATCTCCTGGCCCACGGTCACCGTGCCGGTGCCATCGAGCGTGGGCAGGGTCACGACCCGCCATCGGGTGCTGCCGGATGCGGAGTCGACGGTGGTCGGGATGCCTGCGGTGCGGGCTGCCTGCTCGATCGTGCGGGAGGGCAGCACCGGTGGGTCAGCGATCGCCTCGTCGACCTGGCCTGTGGCGGCGCCCGCGGCGTCGGTGCGCTGCACGTAGAGCACGTCCCGGCCGAACGGGCCCGGTCGCGGCGGACGCACGGTGTCCGGGCGGCCGGTGGGCGGCGGCTGGCTGGCGAGCCCGCCCGCCGCCTCGACGACGTTGCGGTCGACCTGCTCGAGCAGGTAGCCGCGCAGGGCCGCGACCGTCGCAGCGCCAGCAAGGACCAGGGCGGCGCCGACGAGCAGCAGCAGCAGGGCCACCAGCCGGGTCCGCAGCGGGGTCCCGTGCAGCCGATCGGCCAGGGCCATCACGCCCCCCGAGGCTGGCGCAGCACGTAGCCCACCCCGCGCACGGTGTGGATCAGGCGCGGCTGGGTGGTGTCCACCTTGCGGCGCAGGTACGAGATGTAGGACTCGACCACGGTCGCCTCGCCGCCGAAGTCGTAGTGCCACACGTGGTCGAGGATCTGGGCCTTCGACAGCACCCGGCCCGGGATGGCCATGTGGTAGGGCAGCAGCTTGAACTCGGTGGGTGACTGGTCGATGGGCCGGCCTCCCCGGCGCACCTCGTGGGCGTCCTCGTCGAGCTCGAGATCGCCGAAGGCCAGCACGTTGGAGGCCGTTGCGGGCACGAGGCCGGCGCGACGCAGGATCGCGCGGATGCGCGCGACCACCTCGCCGAGGCTGAACGGCTTGGTCACGTAGTCGTCAGCGCCGAGCGTGAGCCCCGTGATCCGGTCCTCGACGGCGTCCCGGGCGGTGAGGAAGAGCACGGGCGCGTGCAGGCCGTCCTGGCGCATCCGGCGGACCACCTCGAAACCGTCGAGGCCGGGGAGCATGACGTCGAGGACGACCAGGTCCGGCGCCACCTCCGCGGCGCGGGCCAGCGCCTGCGCGCCGGTGGTTGCGGTGTGCACCTCGAAGCCGGCGAAGCGCAGGCTCGCGGAGAGCAGCTCGACGATGTTGGGCTCGTCGTCGACGACGAGCAGGCGGGCCTCGGGCTCGACGGCGGCTGGGAGCCCGGGCTGCGGCGGCTGGGTCACCGCCCCATTGTGTGGGCCCGTGATGCCCGGTTCCTGTGAACTGCCTGTGCGCCGGCTGTGAGTCGCTCGCGGCCGGGGGGATCCGGCATGGGTCGGGGACCAGGCAGGAACATGGGTCGGATCGCGTAGCGGACCCGTCAGCATCGACGCACGGCGAGGCGCTGGGGCGGGCGCCGGGCAGGGCCGGTGATTATCGTTGCGTGCGGGTGCCGCCCTCTCGTGGATGCGGCCCCCAGTGAGGATGCCGTGGCTCCGCCTGTGCTGGCCGACGTGGACCTGCGTGCCTCGCGCGCGGACTACGTCGAGGCACTCGGTCGTGGTGATCGCAGGCGGGCCACGGAGGTGGCCTTCGACCTGCTCTACCGCGGGATGCCCGCATCGGCCGTGCTCACCGAGCTCGTCGCGGACGGACAGGTGGCCGTGGGCCTGGCCTGGCAGGACGGCCGGTGGGACGTCGCGCGGGAGCATCGGGCCTCAGCCGTTGCCGAGGCTGTGATCCAGGCGGTG
This sequence comes from Candidatus Nanopelagicales bacterium, assembly GCA_036375875.1. GTDB lineage: Bacteria > Actinomycetota > Actinomycetes > S36-B12 > CAIYMF01 > Prado023. Next base: position 1,326 of record DASVBK010000063.1, on the reverse strand, counting down.
GTCCTGCAGGCCACGCCCCCGCTGCTGGCGCCAGCCGTGGGTGGGCGCGGCCGGGTCGCGGTGGTCGGCGCCGAGGGTGAGTGGCACGTCCTGCCCGGGCGACTGGTCGGCGAGGTGCTGCGGCTGAACGGCTTCGACGTCGACTTCGTGGGTCCGTCGGTTCCCGCCGCCGAGCTCGCCGCCGCGGAGGAGACGCCCGACGTTGTGGCCGTGAGCTGCTCGATGCCGAGCTCGCTGCTCGGTGCCTGGCACACGATCACCGCCCTGCGTGAAGCGGGGAGGGCCATCGTGTGCGGGGGGAGGGGCTTCGGCCCCGACGGCATGTGGGGCAGGGCGTTGGGGGCGGACCTGGGCGCCCACGACCTGGACGCCGGGATGGCCCTGCTGGACGAGGCGATCGCCTCGCCGCGTCCGGCCCCGCGCGGCGATGCCGTGCCGCCCGACCTGGCCGCCGAGATCACGCTCGCGGAGCGGGAGTCCGCCAGCGTGGTGGAGTCGGCGACGCACCTGGCGGTTGCCCGCTGGGGCCACTTGGCGGTGGACGAGACCTGGGTCCGGGAGGCCCGGGGGCTGCTGCGGTTGACCTTGCGGGCTGCCCTGGCGGCCACGCTGGTCGGGGATGACCGGATCATGATCGATCACGTGCGCTGGGCGGAGTCGGTGCTCGGGGCCCGCAGGATGCCGATCAGCCTCGTTGCCGAGACGTTCAACCTCCTGGTGACGGCGATGCCCGCGGATCTCCCCCGGTGCTCAGCCACGGCGCGGGCCGGCTTGGCCGCCTGTGCCGAGCCACCGCCCACGACCCTGCCTGCGCTGCGCCGCTGACGGCTCGCCGTGGACCACGGCAGGCCTGGAGCGCGACGGGCGGCGCTCCACTGCCGGGCCCGAGGCCGGGGGGTGACGTCGGGCCCCGCTGCCTGGCCGGCCCACCGCGGCCCGGCCAGGTCCTCAGGTGGTCAGGGCCGTCGTGCCCGTGGTCGCGCCCGACGCGGCTGTGGCCCCGATGCTCGGGCTGGTCAGGTCATACACCCTCACGCCGTCGATCGTCGTCGAGGGGAACGTCGCGTCGACCCATGCGGTGATCTCGGACGCCGCCTGCGAGCCGCCCAGCTGCCCCCCGCCCATGCCCCCACCGGCGATGAGGTAGTGGATGCGACCAGCGGCCACGTACGCCTGGAACTGGGCGAGGGTGGGGGAGGCGTCACTGCCGTTGAACCCGCCGATCGCCATCACCGGGCGCTGCGTCGCGAGCTGGTACCCGGCGGCGGAGTTCGCACCCACGGCCGCCGCCACCCAGGTGTAGGAGTCCGCGTCCTCGGACAGGGC
>DASVBK010000062.1:0-8448 GCA_036375875.1 Candidatus Nanopelagicales bacterium | reverse complement strand
TGGATCGATCGGGAGCGCGCGATCCTCGAGACGCTCACCGTGATCCGCCGGGCCGGGGCGGACATCGTGCTCACGTACTGGGCGGCGGAGGTCGCCGGGTGGCTCGCCTCGGGGCATGCCGAGGCCGTGCGCGGGTACCGGGGGCGGCCATGACGCCGATGCCCAAGCTGCCCGACGACACCGCCCGGGCACGCGCGCTGCTGGCCGCCGAGACCCGCGCCCGCGGCGCGCTGGCGGGCCCGGACGCCCTCGAGCCCGTGCGCTCCGAGGCCTGGTTCGCCCGGGCGCTGGGCGTGTCACCGGGCGGCGTGAACTCGCCGGTGCGCGCGTTCCGCGCAGTCGGCGGGACGCCGCGGTTCATGGCCTCCGGCTCCGGGCCGTGGATCACCGACGTCGACGGCCGCACGTACCTGGACATGGTGTGCTCATGGGGGCCGATGATCCTCGGCCACGCCCACCCGGCGGTCGTCGGCGCGGTGCAGGCGGCGGTCTCGCGCGGCTTCTCGTTCGGGACGCCTGCTCCGGCCGAGGTCGAGCTGGCCGAGGAGATCGTCGCGCGCGTGGCCCCGGTCGAGCAGGTCCGGCTGGTCTCGTCGGGCACCGAGGCGACCATGTCGGCCCTGCGGCTCGCCCGCGGCTTCACCGGCCGCTCGCTGGTCGTGAAGTTCGCCGGCTGCTACCACGGCCACGTCGACGCGCTGCTGGTGTCCGCGGGCTCCGGGGTGGCGACGCTCGGGCTGCCGGACTCGCCGGGCGTCACGCGCGCCCAGGCCGCCGAGACCATCGTGCTGCCGTACAACGACCTCCCCGCGCTCGAGGCGCTGTTCGCCGAGCGGGGCGGCGAGATCGCGGCGGTGATCACCGAGGCCGCGGCGGCGAACATGGGCGTCGTGCCGCCCGAACCCGGGTTCAACGCGGGGATCGCGCGGCTGTGCCGGGAGTCCGGAGCGCTGTGCATCTCCGATGAGGTGATGACCGGGTTCCGGGTCTCCGCCGCCGGGCACTGGGGCCTGGACGGTGCGGTCGAGGGGTGGGCACCCGACCTGCTCACGTTCGGCAAGGTGATGGGCGGCGGCCTGCCCGCAGCGGCGTTCGGCGGCCGCGTGGACGTGATGGCGATGCTCGCCCCGGCCGGTCCGGTCTACCAGGCCGGGACGCTGTCCGGGAACCCGATCGCGACCACCGCGGGCCTGGCCACCCTGCGGGCCTGCGACACGAGCGTCTACGAGCGGCTGGACGTTGCTTCGGCGCAGGTGGGGGCGGCGGTCTCGGCGGCCCTCGCGGCCCAGGGGGTGCCGCACCGCTGGCAGGCAGCCGGCAACCTCGGCTCGCTGTTCTTCGGCGAGGAGCCCGTGCGGGACTGGGCGGGCGCCGCCGCCCAGCAGGCCTGGCGCTACCCACCGTTCTTCCACGCGATGCTCGACGCCGGCGTCTACCTCCCGCCGTCGGCCTTCGAGGCGTGGTTCGTCTCCGCGGCGCACGACGACGACGCGCTGGACCGGCTGGTCGACGCCCTGCCGGCGGCCGCCCGTGCAGCGGCTGCGGCCCGCCCCCCGGGGTCGCCCGCATGACGCTCCCCGGCTGGCAGCCTCCCTCGGTCCGGCGGACCTGCTCCCGGTCCGCCCGTGTGGCGGCCCCAGTGGAGCGGCGCAGATGCGGCATCGCAGCGGATCCGCGCACGGTGCCGGCAGGTCGGCGTACCCCGATCCGGACGGCACAATGGGCGCTGCACGCGACGCCCACAGTGAGCAGGAGCCGCCCATGACCGAGCGCACCACGGTGCATCTGCTGCGCCACGGCGAGGTCCACAACCCCACTGGGTTGCTGTACGGGCGCCTGCCGGACTTCCACCTCTCCGACTTGGGCTGGGAGATGGCCCTGCGGGCTGCCGAGGCACTGGCCGGCCGGGACCTCACGGTGGTGACCGCCTCGCCGCTGGAGCGGGCGCAGGAGACCGCCCAGCCCACGGCCGAGGCCTTCGGCCTGCCGATCGGCACCGATCCCAACCTCATCGAGGCCGACAACGTCTTCGAGGGCCAGGTCGTGGGCGTCGGGGATGGCATCCTCAAGAACCCCAGGGCGTGGCGTCACCTCTACAACCCGTTCACCCCCTCGTGGGGTGAGCCCTACCAGGTGATCGCCGCGCGCATGCGTCACGCCGTGCGGCGAGCCCGCGATGAGGCCCGCGGGCACGAGGCCCTGCTCGTCAGCCACCAGCTGCCCATCTGGATCTGCCGGCTCGATGCGGAGGACCGCTCGTTCGTGCACGACCCGCGCAAGCGCCAGTGCAACCTCGCCTCGCTCACCTCGTTCACGTTCGAGGGCAACAAGCTCGTGGCCGTGGGCTACCGGGAGCCAGCAGCGGATCTCGCGGCGCGGGCCTCGAAGGCCAAGGGAGCCTGATGGCCCAGCCCCGCCTGCTGCTGCGCGCGGCTGCCCTCGTGGCGGTCGGTGCGGTGCTGGCTGGTTGCTCGCAGGACGTCTCGGCAGGTGAGCGGGTCGCCGGTGGCGATGTGGCTGCGCAGGGCTACGTCTCGGGCGACGGGTCGACCACGATCGTCGCGGAGGCGGACCGCAAGCCCGCGCCGCAGTTCACGGGGGAGACGCTGGCTGGAGGCCAGTTCGACCTCGCCGAGCACCGCGGCGCGGTGGTGGTGCTCAACGTGTGGGCCTCGTGGTGCGCGCCGTGCCGCGCCGAGGCAGCGGACCTGGCGGCGGTCGCCACGGAGAAGGCCGAGGACGGCGTGGTGTTCGTGGGCCTGAACACCCGGGACTCGGCGGCGCCGGCGAACGCGTTCGTCTCGCGCTTCGGCCTGCCCTACGACAACGTCATCGACACCAACGGCACCAAGCAGCTGCTGTTCCGCGACACGCTCCCCCCGGCCGCGATCCCGTCGACCCTGGTGATCGACCGAGCGGGCCGGGTGGCGGCGCGGGCGATCGGTGAGGTCGACCGATCCCGGCTGCTCGGGCTCATCGAGCCCATCGAGGCCGAGGGCGCCTCCCCGGAGGCGGCCTCCTGATGCTGCGTGCCACCGGGCTGGCCGAGGTGTCCCAGGTGATGGGCAGCGCCCTGCTCGCCCTGCCGGCTGGGGTGGGCCAGACCGTGGTGTCGGGCTCCCTGCTGGTCGCGATCCCCCTGGCCATGCTGGCCGGGCTGCTGAGCTTCGCAAGCCCGTGCGTGTTGCCCCTGGTGCCGGGCTACCTGTCCTACGTCACCGGCCTGACCGGGGTGGGACTGGCGACCCCCGTCCCGCAGCCGGTTGGGGCGGGGGCGTCGACGGCCGCCGCCGGCGGCGTGGGTCGGGAGGCCCGCGCGGCGGGCGGCGGTGCCAGGACCACCGGTTCGTCGGACGACGTCGGCAGGCACGTGGAGGCTCCCGCACCACGCGGAGGTCCTGCTGGCGCGGTTGCGCCTGCGCCCCCCCGTGCCCGGATCGTGCTCGGCACGCTGCTGTTCATCGCCGGCTTCAGCGCGGTGTTCGTGTCGTACGGCGCCCTGTTCGGCGGCCTCGGTGCGACGCTGCTGACCCATCAGGACCTCATCACCCGGGTGCTCGGCGTGGTCGTGATCGTGCTCGGGCTGGGCTTCCTCGGGGTCATCCCGGCGCTCCAGCGTGAGGCCCGGATCCATCACCGGCCGCCGCGCGGACTGTGGGGGGCGCCGCTGCTGGGTGCCCTGTTCGGCCTGGGCTGGACGCCCTGCATCGGCCCGACGCTCGCCGCGGTCCAGGGCCTGGCGTTCACCGAGGCCTCGGCCGGCCGCGGGGCGCTGCTCTCGGTGGCGTACTGCGTGGGCCTGGGCCTGCCGTTCCTCCTCGTGGGCCTGGCCATGGAGCGCGGACTCGGTGCGCTGGCCTGGGCGCGCCGCAACGCCCGGGCGATCCAGGTGGTGGGCGGCGCCTGCCTGGTGGCGCTCGGCCTGGTGATGGTGACCGGCCTGTGGGGCAGCCTCATGAACGAGGCCCGCGGCTGGGTGACCGGCTGGACGGTGCCGCTGTGACCGCCGGTCCGACCGTCCCGCCCCGCGCCGCAGGTGACGCCGAGGGCGTCGATCTCGCCGCGGGGCTGCCCGACGGCTCCGGGCTCGAGACGGATCCACGCACCCTGGACCCCACGCAGCGCCACGACGGCCTGCCCGCCGACGCCGTCGTGCTCGGGTCGGACTGGGGCTCCTCGCGCAAGCGCCGCACGACCGGGATGGGTCCCCGGTTGGGTCCTGTCGGATGGCTGCGCTGGGCCTGGCGGCAGCTGACCAGCATGCGCACCGCCCTGGTGCTGCTGTTCCTGCTCGCGGTGGCGGCGATCCCCGGCAGCGTCCTGCCCCAGCGGGGCACCGACCCGCTGGCGGTGAACGCATGGCTGGCGGACAACGCCGGGCTGGGTCCCACCTTGGACCGCTTCGGGTTCTTCGAGGTGTTCACCGCCCCCTGGTTCTCGGCGATCTACATCCTGCTGTTCATCTCGCTGATCGGCTGCGTGCTGCCGCGCATCGGGGCGCACTGGCGCGCCATGCGCCAGCCGACCCCGCCCGCGCCCCGGCGCCTCACGCGGCTGGCTGGCGCGAGCACCTGGCAGACCGACGATCCCTCCGTCCTGGCCACCGCCACCGCCACCCTGCTCGGCCAGCGCTGGCGGGTCACGCCGGGCCCCGACGGCGAGGGCCCGACGGGCTCGATGGCCGCCGAGAAGGGATTCGCACGCGAGACCGGCAACCTGCTGTTCCACATCGCCCTGGTGCTCATCCTCATCGGGGTGGCACTCGGCGCGCTCTTCGGCTGGAAGGGCACCGTGATCGTGCGCGAGGGCAGCGGGTTCTCCGACACCCTCACCCAGTACGACTCGTTCGCCCCCGGCCGGCTGGCCGACGCCGAGGACCTGCCGCCGTTCTCCTTCACGCTCACCGACTTCGAGGCGACGTTCGAGCGGGAGGGCTCCCAGCGCGGCGCACCGCGCTCGTTCTCCGCCACGCTCGACTACACCGGCGAGCCCGGGGCGTCCCGCCAGACGAAGGTGGTCTCGGTCAACGAGCCGCTCACCCTCGACGGGGCCAAGGTGTTCCTCGTCGGCCACGGGTACGCCCCGCACCTGCGGCTGCGCGACTCGACCGGCACCGTGGTCTTCGACGACACGGTCGTGTTCCTGCCGCAGGACGGCAGCTTCACCTCCACGGGCGTGCTCAAGGCGCCGGACGCCACGCCGCAGCTGGGCATCACGGCGATCTTCGCCCCGACCGCCGTCGTCGACCAGCACCTGGGACCCCACTCGGTCTTCCCGGCACCGGACAATCCGGGCCTGTTCGCGTCGGCGTTCACCGGCGACCTCGGCCTCGACACCGGCATGCCGAGCAACGTGTTCGAGCTCGACACCGCCGGTCTCGAGCAGGTGGGCCTCGAGGGCCTCGTCCCCGGGCAGACCTGGCAGTTGCCCGACGGCGCTGGCTCGCTGGAGTTCGTCGCGGTGGAGCGCTGGGCGTCGTTCACGATCTCGCACGACCCCGGCAAGGGCCTGGCGCTGGCCGGGGCGGTGCTGGCGATCGTGGGCCTGATGCTCTCGCTGTTCGTGAAGCGCCGGCGGATCTGGGTGCGGGTGGACGAGGTCCCGGCGCGGCCGGCCCCGGCTGCCCCGGCGGCCGACGCGCCCACGAGCGCGGAGGTCCCCGCGCCGACCGCGGCGTCGCCCACGAGCGCGGAGGTCCCCGCCTCGCCCGACGGGGCGCCCACGAGCGCGGGCACCCCCGCCTCGCCCGACGGGGCGCCCACCCCGGAGAATCCCCGCGCTGGTACGGACGCTGCGCGACCCCACGGAGGTTCCGTCCCGCCGTGGAGGGCTTCGGGCGGGGCGGCTACGGTCTACCGCGTGCAGGTCGGGGGCCTGTCGCGCACGGAGAGCGCCGACGTCATCGGCGAGGTGCAGCAGCTGGTGGCCCGCCTCGGCGGGCCGGTCACCGAGGAGCAGTCGTGAGCCTGGCGCAGTGGAGCAACCTGTTCGTGTACGCCGCCATGGCGATGTACGCCCTGGCCTTCATCTCGTTCGCGGTGTCGTTCGCGGCGAGCCGCACCGCCACGGCTGAGGGTGCGACCTCCGACGCCGACCTGGGCGTCGAGCCGGTGGAGGTGCTCAGCGGCGCCACCGGTGTCGCTGCCGGTACCGCCGCGCGGACCGCAGACGGCCCCGGCGACCCCCTGCCCAGCGCCGCGTCCCCCGCCGATGCCGCGGCCCGTGCTCGCGCCGAGGCGCGGGCGCGCTCGGCCCAGCTCGAGGCCGAGATGGCCGCCGAGGCCCGGCGTGTGGGACGGCGCGGCCGCACGGACCGCTCCGGGGCAGCCCAAGCGCTGCCACCCGGGCGACGCGCGTCCAACATCGCGATGTCGCTGACCTGGCTGGCGTGCGCCCTGCTGCTCGCCGGGCTGGTGACGCGCGGGCTGTGGGCCGGCCGGGCGCCGTGGGGCAACATGTACGAGTACTCGCTGGCCTCGGCGCTGGCGATCACCGGGGTGTTCCTCGGCGTCTCGTTGCGCCGTGACGTGCGGTGGCTGGGGCTGCTCGTCACGATGGCCAGCCTCATCACGCTGGGCGTTGCGGTGCTGCTGCTGTACAACGACAGCCCGCAGCTCGTCCCGGCGCTGCACTCGTACTGGCTGGTGATCCACGTCTCGGCGGCCATCATCTCCGGGGGAGCGTTCACCGTCGGGGCGGCCGCCACGGTGCTCTACCTCATCGCCGACCGGGCCGATCGCCGAGCGGACGCCCGGTTCTCCCGGGCGATCGCCGAGCGGATCCCGGACGCGGTGACCCTGGACACCCTCGCCTACCGCGTGAACGCGTTCGTGTTCCCGCTGTGGACCTTCGCGGTCATCGCCGGTGCGATCTGGGCCGAGGACGCGTGGGGCCGCTACTGGGGCTGGGACCCGAAGGAGACCTGGGCGTTCATCACATGGCTGATCTACGCGGGGTACCTCCACGCGCGGGCGACGGCCGGGTGGCGAGGGCGCAAGGCTGCGGTGATCGCGCTGATCGGCTTCGCGAGCTTCCTCATCAACTTCTTCGGCGTCAACCTGTTCGTCTCCGGCCTGCATTCGTACGCCGGGGTCTGAGGGCCGGGCCGCTCCAGCGCACGGCTGGTGGTGCCGGCGCGGCGGCTCGTGCCCGCCGTGCCACGGGGCTCCGATCAGTCCGTTGCCCCGCACGCTCCCAGCACGAGGGCGACCGCCCGCTGGGTGACCGCGGCGGCGTCGGCGCCGGCGTTGATGCTGGCGGCAGCCGTCCGGACGAGCCCACTGAGCAGCTCTGCGACGAGGGCCGGTTCGGCGACCCCGTGCTCGGCGAGGGCCGCCTCGAGCGGCGCCTGCTGGGCGGCGTGCAGCTCGGCGAGGCGAGCGCGGCACGCCTCGGGCAGCTGCATGCCGCCGAGGTCGGCCATGGAGCGATGCGCCGGATCGGTCCCCCCTGCCACCGACGCGCGCACCCAGGCCTCCACACGGTCCAGCGGCGCTCCCGCCCGCGCCACGGCCGCCGCAAGCTCCGCCGTGGCCCGGGGGAGGGCCGCCTCCACCGTGGCCGCGAGCAGCGAGCCGGCGGAGTCGAAGTACTGGTAGACGCTGGAGCGCGCCAGTCCCGCCGCGGCGCCCGCTGCGGCCAGGGTCACCCCCTCGACACCCTCGGTGGCGAGCAGGTCCCCGGCGGCTGCCACGAGCGCGGCGCGGCGCCGGGCGTGGTGCTCGGCCACGGTCGGCGCGTCGATGCGTGGCAATGGGGACTCCTCCTCACGGCTCGGTCGGGGTTGGATTCCGACAGCGTGTCGGTATCATACCGACATCGCGTCGAGAAGATGCGCAGAGCGATCGAGGAACCCATGACTCCCACGGACCCACACACCGATCCCGCGGCACCCGCCGCCCCGGATCCCACAGGCCCGGCACCCGCCGCCCCGGATCCCACGGGCCCGGCGCCCGCCGCGCCAGCGGCCGACCGGCCGGCGGCTGCCACCACGTCCCGCCGTTGGTGGGCGCTGGCAACGGTCGCCCTCGGCGTCTCGATCATCATCATGGACGCGACCGTCGTGAACGTGTCCCTGCCGGTGATCATCGAGGACCTGCAGCTCACCGCGACGCAGGCCGAGTGGATGAACGCGATCTACTCGTTGGTCTTCGCCGCCCTGCTGCTCACGGTGGGCAAGGTGGGCGACCTGACGGGTCGGCGCCGCGTGTTCCTCGTGGGCATCACGCTGTTCACGCTGGCCAGCATCGCTGCCGGCCTGGCCACGACCGGGCAGATGCTCATCGGGGCGCGGTTCGTGCAGGGCGTCGGGGCGGCGATGATCCTGCCCGCGACGCTCTCGACGGTGAACGCCGTGTTCCAGGGACGCGAGCGCGCCATCGCCTTCGCGGTGTGGGGCTCGACGATCGGCGGCATGGCCGCGCTCGGTCCGCTGGTGGGCGGCTGGCT
>DASVBK010000049.1:0-6198 GCA_036375875.1 Candidatus Nanopelagicales bacterium | reverse complement strand
CCCTCCTCGCGCTCGACCCACGCCTGACCCGCAGGACGCGGTCATGGGCTGTCCGCGCGCCTCGATGCGCCGCGGAGCACGCATGAGCCTAGCGATCGAGCAGGTCCTGAGGCGGGGCTGGACGCGGGCCTGGCCGGCGGGTGGTCGCGGTCCCGGGGGGCGGGTGCGCGGGAGTCGCCGCGGCGACGGAGCGCGGGAGGTCGCGGCCCCTGGGAAGCGGGAGGGTCGGCGCACACCGGCCCCGGAGTGCGCGAGGGTGGCCGCACACTGACCCGCACGGTGGGCAGCGCGGCGCCGGCAGGCGCGCTCGGCGCGAGACCACCGGCACGCGGGCGCCGGCCGGCGCGAGACCACCGCCCGTCGGCCCGTACGCTCGGCTGTCCCGGGCCGACTGATGGCGGCGGCTGGGCACTGGGGGCGTGAGAGGGGCAGCAGGATGGCGTCGGCCGAGTCCCCCGCGCGACTGCACCGGCTCGCGGCCGGTGGGGTCACGGTGGTGGTGGACCCCGCCGACGGCGCCCGGCTCACCTCGTTGGCAGTCGGGGACGTCGAGCTCCTCGGCGGCGTCGGGACGCAGGTGCTCGAGCACGGGTCGTTCGTCATGGCGCCGTGGGCCGGCCGCATCCGTGGCGGCCTCCTGCGCGTCGGGAGCGCGGAGCACCAGCTGCCCACGGTGCGCACGCACCCGCACGCCGGCCATGGACTCGTGGTGGACCGGCCCTGGCAGGTGCTCGAGGCCTCGGGGCAGCACCTGGTGCTGCGATGCGAGCTCGACGGGCGCTGGCCGTTCCCCGGGCACGTCCGCCAGGAGCTCCGCCTCGGTGATCGCCACCTCGACCAGCAGGTCGAGGTCCACGCCCTGGCCGACCCCTTCCCGGCCACCGTGGGCTGGCACCCCTGGTTCCGTCGGGTGCTGCACTCCGGGTCGGTGGCCGAGCTCTCCTTCGCGGCTGCGGGGATGCTGCTGCGCGACGCGGCGGGGATCCCCAGCGGCGAGGTCGTGGCAGTGCCCCCGGGGCCCTGGGACGACTGCTTCACGGGCGTCCGCTGGCCCATGACCGTCACATGGCCGGGAGCGCTGGCCCTGGACGTCAGCGCCGACGTGGAGTTCGCAGTCGTGTACGACGAGCGCACGCCAGCGTTCTGCGTGGAGCCCCAGTCCGGCCCTCCGGACGGCCCCAACACGCAACCCAGGATGGTGCTGCCCGAGGCGCCGCTCGTCGCGAGCATGCGCTGGGCCTGGCGCTGACGAGGCGGGTGGGCATCGGGGTGCGCCGGGGGTCGACCGCGATCCGGGCGTGCGCCGGGACCGGATCACCCCGACCCCCGCGATTGCGGCGCACTGCGCATCAGCCCGCGCTGCACCACTCCCCGGGCGTGTGGACGGTGTGCACGACGCGCAGCTCCGCCGCCACGTCGTCGGAGACGACCGGTCGCAGCTCCGGCGCGATCCGCCACTCGAACTGCTCGTCGGCGCCCACCCAGCGGGCGCGCTCGGCGAGGGCGAGGGGCACGAGGCGCAGCCGGGCGTCCATCCAGGCCGGGGTCCAGGGGCCGTCCTCGAGGATCGACTGCGCCGGGCGGAACTCCAGGTAGATCGTGCGACGCATCGCGGCGCCCGAGGTGGGCGGCGAGCCGTGGACGATCATGTCGTCGTGCACGAGGACGTCACCGGCCTCGAGCTCGACCTCGACCGCGCCGGGCAGCTGCCACCCGTGGGTCTCGGCCAGCGCGCAGGCATCGGTCCGGCGCACCTGTGAGCCCGGGATCACGTGCAGCGCCCCGGCCCCACTGCGCGAGTCGTCGAGGTACACGTCGACGTTGAACAGCCGGTGCCGGCGGGCGTGCACCGCGTCCTGGTGCCAGGGCACCGGCGCCCCGTCACCGGCTGCCTTCACCACCATCGACTCGTAGGTGGGCACGAAGTCCGGGCCAGCGAGGCTCTCGGCGATGCCGAGCACCGCCGAGGAGCCCAGGAGCTCGAGCGACGCCGGCTCGCCCTTGGCGTGCAGGTAGTCGACGCGCCACATGACCCGCCCGGTCGGCCGGTCGGCGAAGAGCCAGTCCCCACCGGGCTGCGGGCCCAGGGCCGCGCCATCGGCCATCCACCGTTCGGCGGCGCTGCGCAGCCTGGCGAGCAGGTCCGGGGTGATGCGCCCCCTGAGGATGAGGTACCCGTCGCGGTCGAACTGGGCGACCTGCTCGGCGGTGAGCAGCCCCCTGTCGAGCGCCGTGGCCTGCGGGGCAGTCGCCGTGTCCGTCATGGCCGCGAGGATAGGGCGGCGAGATTCCGGCACACTTCTTCCATGTCGGCCGATCCTTCCCGGATCCTCGCGTGAGCGGGCCAAGCGCCCTGCACGAGGTCTTCGGCCTGGCCTGCGGGCTCTCGCTGGTGCCCGCGATGGTCCGCGCCCATCGGCACGACGATGTCGAGCTGGTGCGGCCGCGCGGCGGATCGGCGGTGCTCGAGCACGCCGGGGGGCGCCACGAGCTGGGCGCCGGCACGTGCGCGGCCTTCTGGGCCGGGCTCCCCCACCGCGTGGCCGACCACGACGACGGGGTGACCGTGGCCTGGCTGACGGTCCCGCTGGCCGAGGTGCTCGCCTGGGCGCTGCCAGCGGCGTTCCTCGGAAGCATGCTGCGCGGCGACGTCACGACCCTGCCTGCCCCACCCGCGCTCGACGTCGCCATGGCCGCCTGGCAGCAGGACCTGCGAGGGGCGCCGGCCCTGCGCCACGCAGTGCGCCTCGAGGCCCACGCCTGGCTGCTGCGCGCCGCCACCCTGGGCCACCCGAGCCCCTTCGCCCACGCCTCCGATGCCGCCACCCAGATGGCCGCCCACATCTCGACCCACTTCCGTGAGCCACTGGCCGTGGCCGACGTGGCGGGATCCGTGCACCTGCACCCGAGCACGGCCGCGGCGGTCTTCCGCCGCGCGATGGGCGTGACCATCGGCGAGTACCTCGCGCAGTGCCGCGTCGGTGAGGCCCAGCGGTTGCTGATCTCCACCGACGCGACCACGACGCAGGTCGCCCATCGCGCAGGGTTCGGCTCCACGAGCCGCTTCTACGAGCGGTTCGTCCGCGACACCGGCATCCCTCCGGCGGCCTACCGGCGGGCGATGCGCTGACCATCCGCGGGCCTGCTCAGTCCCGCTGGAGGTGCGGCCGCCGCGGGGCCAGGCGGCGAGCCGTGGGCTCGTCGATCACCAGGTCGGTGACGACCCCCGCGCGCATCGCGGCCAGGAGCGGCCGGAGCTTCGCCTCACCTGCGACCACGCACAGCCGGTGGGGGATCCGGGCCAGCTCCTCCGGGGTCGGTCCGGTGGCTCGCCGGTTGATCTCGATGTCCCGATGGCTGCCGTCCCCCCTGAGGAACACGGTGCAGACGTCCCCCACGACGCCGGCCGCGTACAGGGCGGCGAGGTCCGTGTCGTCGAGGTAGCCGGCCGAGTAGACGTGCGAGGGGACCTGGCCCCCGAGGGCGCCGACGCCGAACAGCGCGACGTCGGCCCGCCGCTGCACGGACAGCACGCGACGGACGCTGCGCTCCCGCCACATCGCCTCCCGGGTCTCGGCGAAGTCGAAGAAGGCCGGCACCGGGAAGTGCCGAACCTCGGCGTCGAAGGCCGCCCCGAAGGCCGTGATGATGGTGCTCGCGTAGTCGACGCCGCTGGTGACCGTGTTGGCCGCGCCGTTGAGTTGCACCACCGTGCCACCGCGCGTCGGCTTGCGCCCAAGCGCCCGCGCCACCGCGCTCACGGTTGTGCCCCAGGCCACGCCGAGCACCATCTCGTCGTCGAACAGGTCCATGAGCAGCCGTGCGGCGACCCGGGCGACCTGGTCGAGGCGCTCGGCATCGCCCAGCCCGACCCGCACGGGCACCACGTGCGCCCGGACCCCGAAGCTGCGCAGCAGGTGCTCGGCGGGGCCGGAGGCCCCGCTGGCCTCGGGCCGCACGGTGATCTGCACCAGCCCGCTCGTGCGCGCGGCCTTGAGCAGCCGGGAGACGGTGGAGCGCGAGGTGCCCAGTCGGCGGGCGATGGCGTCCATCTGCTCGTCCTGCAGGTAGTACATCGTCGCTGCGAGGCGCATGGACTCCTCACGTTCGATCACGCCAGCACCTCCTGCCTGCACATGTGTGCATGAGCATTGCACATGCGCGCACACCGCCGGATGATGGAGGCACCTGCCGGACGCTGGTCGGCGCCGGTCGCGCCGGACTGGCCAGGGTCCCCGCCGTCCAACCGACGCAAGGAGCACCACGCCATGTTGACCTCGATCATGACCCCCGCGTCCCGCGCCGAGGCCCTGGCCAAGATGAGCGACGCCGACGGGCTGGACATCCTCGTGATCGGTGGCGGGGTGACCGGAGCCGGCGTCGCACTGGAGGCCGCGACCCGCGGGCTGCGGGTGGGCATCGTGGAGGGGCAGGACTGGTCCAGCGGCACCTCGAGCCGCTCCTCGAAGCTCGTCCACGGGGGCCTGCGCTACCTGCAGATGCTCGACTTCCACCTCGTCCACGAGGCCCTCACGGAGCGCGACCTGCTCATGACGCGGCTCGCCCCACACCTGGTCAAGCCCGTGGCGTTCCTCTACCCGCTCGAGCACCGCATCTGGGAGCGTGCCTATGTCGGCGCTGGCGTGGCCCTGTACGACACCCTGGCCACGGCATCCCCCCGGCGGCGCGCCCTGCCCCTGCACCGCCACCTCTCGCGCAGCGGGATGCTGCGCAAGTTCCCCGACCTGCGCCACGACGCCGCGGTGGGCGCGCTGCAGTACTGGGACGCCTCCGTCGACGACGCACGCCTCGTGCTCACCCTGGTGCGCACTGCCGCCGCGTACGGCGCGCTGGCTGCGTCCCGCACCCAGGTCGTCGGCCTCACCAAGGACGCGAGGGGTGCCGTCGACGGCGCGGTGGTGACCGACCTGGAGACCGGCCGCGAGCTGCGTATCCGCGCCCGAGCGGTGATCAACGCCACGGGGGTGTGGACCGAGGAGACCGAGGCGCTGTCCGGCGAGCGAGGCGGCCTGCGCGTGCTGGCCTCGAAGGGCATCCACATCGTCGTGCCACGCGACCGCATCCGCGGCGAGGTCGGCCTGATCCTGCAGACCGAGAAGTCCGTGCTGTTCATCATCCCGTGGTCGCGGTACTGGCTGATCGGCACGACCGACACCCCGTGGGCGCAGGAGCTGCAGCACCCCGTCGCGACGGCGGCCGACATCGACTACGTGCTCCAGCACGCGAACACGGTGCTGGCCCGGCCGCTCACCCGCGACGACATCATCGGCACGTGGGCGGGCCTGCGGCCGCTGCTGCAGCCCGGCACGAAGGCGGGCACCTCGTCGGCCAAGATCTCCCGCGAGCACACCACCGCCTCGCCGGTGCCCGGCCTGACCGTGATCGCCGGCGGCAAGCTCACCACCTACCGGGTCATGGCGATCGACGCGGTGGACTTCGCGCTCGGCGAGCGCGCCGCGGCGCTGCCGTCGATCACCGAGCGGATCCCGCTCGTCGGGGCCGTGGGCCTCGAGGCCCTGGGTCGCCGCGCCACGGTGGTGGCCCGCACCTATGGCTGGAGCGGCCAGATGGTCGACCACCTGCTGCACCGCTACGGCTCACTGCTGGGCGACCTGGTCGACATGATCGCGGCGCGGCCCGACCTGGCTCGGCCGCTGGAGCACGCCCCGGCCTACCTGCGCGCCGAGATCGCCTACGCCGCGACGCACGAGGGCGTGCTGCACCTCGAGGACGTGATGCTGCACCGCACGCGCCTGAACTACGAGCAGCGCGACCGCGGCCTGGCCGCGCTGCCGGAGATCGCCGAGCTGGTGGGCGAGTACCTGGGCTGGAGCCCCGAGCAGCTGGCCGCGGAGATGGCCAGCTACACCCAGCGGGCGCAGGCCGAGGAGGCCGCCGAGCGCGAGCCAGACGACGCCAGCGCCGAGCAGGTGCGCCTGCGGATCACCGACGTCGCTCCGCTGCGCCCGGTCCCCGCACCCGCGTAGGGCACCACCGCACGCTCGCCTCGCACCCGGCGCAACGTGCGCCAAGTTCTGGACCGATCCACGCTCCAGAACTTGGCGGAGGTCCCGGTTGCCGCGCCTGGAGTTGGAGGAAACGACGATCTTGCTGGGCGAGGGCGCGGGGCCGGGCCCCGTCGCGGCCGACCCGCGGCCCGCCGCCGACCAGGTCGGG
>DASVBK010000048.1:0-2094 GCA_036375875.1 Candidatus Nanopelagicales bacterium | reverse complement strand
GCCCCGATGGCCTTCGTGGCCGCCGGTGCCCTGCTCAGCTGGGCCCTGCCCGACCTCGGCGCACCGGCCCGCGAGGCCCTCACCCTGGTCACCGAGCTGACCCTGGCACTCATCCTCTTCCACGACGCCGCCCAGGTGCGGCCCCGCCAGATCACGAACGACCGCGGGCTGATGGCGCGGCTGCTCCTGGTCGGCCTGCCGCTGACCATCGTGGCCGGGCTGCTGCTCGGCCGCGCCCTGTTCCCCGGCATGCCGCCGCTGATGCTGCTCCTGCTGGCGGCCGCGGTCGCCCCCACGGATGCCGGGCTGGGCGCCGCGACCGTGCTCAACCCGGTCGTGCCGGTGCGAGTGCGGCGGATGCTCAACGTCGAGAGCGGCCTCAACGACGGGCTGAGCACCCCGTTCGTGCTGTTCGCCATCGCCGCGCTCGCGGGTGAGGAGGGGCTGGCACCGGGCGAGAGCATCGCCGGCGCGCTCGTCGACCTGACCGTGGGCATCCTCGTCGGCATCGGGGTGGGCGCCACCGCCGGGCTGCTGCTCGGCTGGTCGCGGCGGCGCGGCTTCAGCTCGCGCAGCACCCGGGCGCTGGCCGTGCTGGTGCTGCCCCTCATCGCCTACTTCGGCGCCGAACTGGCCGGCGGCAACGCCTTCGTCTCGGCCTTCGTGGCCGGCACGGCCTTCGCGGGTGCGGCCGGCTGGGTCGAGGAGGAGGAGTCCTCGCTCGCCCTGACCGAGGCGCTGGCCGACCCGCTGGGGTTCGCCGTGTGGTGCACCTTCGGCGTGATCGCCGTGCCGCTGCTCGTCGAGCACGCCGGGTGGGCCGAGCTGGCCTTCGCGGTGCTCGCCCTGACCCTGCTGCGGATGGCCCCGGTGGCGCTCGCCCTGCTCGGCACCGGGCTGCGCCCGCAGACGGTCGCGTTCGTCGGCTGGTTCGGGCCGCGCGGGCTCGCCACGGTGGTCTTCACCCTGCTGGCGGCGCAGGACCTCGAGCTCGACGAAGACCTCACCCGGGTGATCGCCACCACCTGCTTCACGGTGCTGCTCAGCGTGCTCGCCCACGGCCTGAGCGCGGGCCCGCTGGCCACCCGCTACGGCGCGTGGGCGCAGCGCACCCGTCCCGCCCAGGAGCTGGTGGGCGCCACCGAGCCGCGCAGCCGGGTGCCGCTGCGCCGCCAAGACCGCAGGCCGGATGCCGTGCCACCGGGCACGGACCCAACCCTCGACAGGAGGTGACGGCCCGCTAAGCCGAGAGCGAACGTGGAACACCTCAGCACGACCACCGCGTTGAATGGCACGTAACCGCGCCGCCCACGGGTGACCGCTTCGCGACATGGAGCGGCTCCAGCACAGGCGGCGCGACTAGCATCGAGGAGACTCGACGTCAGGAGAAGCACCATGTTCGAACGGTTCACCGACCGCGCCCGCCGCGTCGTCGTGCTCGCCCAGGAGGAGGCACGGGGCCTCAACCACAACTACATCGGCACCGAGCACATCCTGCTCGGCCTGATCCACGAGGGCGAAGGCGTCGCGAGCAAGGCCCTCGAGAGCCTCGGCATCTCGCTCGAGGCCGTCCGCGAGCAGGTGCAGGAGATCATCGGCCAGGGCCAGCAGGCCCCCACGGGCCACATCCCGTTCACGCCGCGGGCCAAGAAGGTCCTCGAGCTGAGCCTGCGCGAGGCGCTGCAGCTCGGCCACAACTACATCGGCACCGAGCACATCCTGCTCGGCCTGATTCGCGAGGGCGAGGGCGTCGCCGCCCAGGTGCTCGTGAAGCTCGGCGCCGACCTCTCGCGCGTGCGCCAGCAGGTCATCCAGCTGATCTCGGGCTACCAGGGCGGCAAGGAGGGCTCCTCAGGGGGTTCCGGCGCCACCCAGGGCGGCCCCGCCGAGGGCGCGCCCGCCGGCTCGCTGGTGCTCGACCAGTTCGGCCGAAACCTCACCTCCGCAGCCCGCGAGGGCAAGCTCGACCCGGTCATCGGGCGCGAGAAGGAGATCGAGCGGGTCATGCAGGTGCTCTCGCGCCGCACGAAGAACAACCCCGTCCTCATCGGCGAGCCCGGCGTCGGCAAGACCGCCGTCGTCGAGGGCCTGGCC
>DASVBK010000042.1:0-5257 GCA_036375875.1 Candidatus Nanopelagicales bacterium | reverse complement strand
ACCCTCGCAAGGAGGATGCGAAGCGCAACCCCGACACCGGGGTGATCACGATCAAGGCACCGTCGTTCCTCATGACCGTGACGTGCACCGACGACGCGGGCAACGCCAGCACCATCACGGTGGAGCCGGAGTTCGGACCCCGGGGGCGCCAGCCCGTCCCTGCGACCTGAGGGTGCGGCCTGACGGGAGGGCTGTCCGCGGCGGCGTCCACAGGCCATCCCTCGCGTCTCCCCGAGCCCGACTGCCGTCCGGTCGTGGAAGCATGCTCAGGTGACCGTGGGTGGCGGCGACCCGAGGAGGTTCCGGGGGCGTGTGCTGGATTGGGTGCTGGCTGCCGCCGTTGCCGTGCTGGTCGTGTTCGCGCCGGTCACGGGGGGGTCGGGAAGCCATGGGACGTGGTGGGGGGGCATCGTCTCGATCGTCGGCGCCTCGTGCCAGGGATTGGGCGTGCTGCTCCGCCGCTCGCGGCCGATGGCGGCGGCAGCCCTCGCATTGGTGGGGTACGCAGTCATCTCGGTGGGCGTCGGTCTGACGCCCCCCTTCGGTCCGTGGGTGCTGATCTGGTCGACCGGCTCGTCATGGGCACCCGATGGGCGTCGCCCCCGTCTGGCCGTCGGCGCGACCGTGACCACCATCGTGCTCATCGCCCTGGCCGAGCTCGCGAGGCCGGGGGTGGGTGCCTGGCTGCCCCTGGCGGCTGGCACGGTGGCCCTGGCGCTGACCGCCCTCCTGGTCCGGGCGGACCGGGGTCGGGTCGAGGCGGTCCGGGTCGCCGCGGCCGCTGAGGAGCGGCTGCGGATCGCTCGGGATGTGCACGATGTCGTCGGCCACGCGCTGGCCGTGGTGGCCGTGCAGTCCAGCACCGCCCGGCTGGCGTTGGACGCCGGCGACCCCGTGTCGGCGAGGCAGGCGATTCGGGTGGTCGAGGAGACCAGCCGCACGGCCATGCGGGAGATGCGACAGACCCTGTCGGCCCTCTCGGCCCCAAGCAGCGAGGCCGTGGGCTCCTCCCGGACCGGGTTGGGTGACGTGACGCAGCTCGTCCGGGACCTGCAGGCGGCCGGCGTCCCGGTGAGCTGGGAGTCCTCGGGCTCCTGGCAGGAGGCCCCACCCGACGTGCAGCGGTGCGCCTATCGGGTGGTGCAGGAGGGGGTCACGAACGCGCTGAAGCACGCCGCCGGGGCCCCCATCGAAGTGCGGGTGGACCGGCACCCCGGTTCGCTCGCTGTCGCCGTGGCGAGCGCCGTCGCGGTGGCCAACGCCGGCGAAGGACTGCCGAGCGGCGAGCGGCCTGGCGCCGGGACGGGTATGGGGCTGGCGGGCCTCGCGGCTCGCGTCGAGGCGTTGGGCGGCCAGTTCCACGCGGGGCCCTCCGCTGGGGGGTGGCTCGTCGAAGCCGTGCTGCCCATCCCCGCCCCACCCACGACCGGCGTGCGAGGGGTTGCACCGTGACGATCAGCGTGGGCATCTGCGACGACCAGGCCCTCATCCGCGACGGGTTGCGGGCGCAGCTGGGGATGGTGCCGGACATCGAGGTGGTGGGCGTCGCTGCCGATGGCCTGCAGGCGGTGGCGCTGGCCCGCACGCACCGTCCGGCGGTGCTGCTGATGGACATCCGGATGCCGGGGCTGGACGGCATCGAGGCCACCCGCAGGATCTGCGCCGACCCGCAGTGCGCGGGGGTGCGCACGGTGATCCTGACCACCTTCGACGTCGACGAGCTCGTCTACGCGGCCCTCGCGGCAGGCGCGAGCGGGTTCCTCGTCAAGGACGCCACCCCCGAGGACATCGTCCGGGCGATCCGGGTGGTGGCTGCCGGGGAGGCCCTGCTCGCCCCGACCGTGACCTCGCGCCTGATCCATGAGTTCGCCCGCCGCGCACCTGCGCCACATCGCGGCGAGCGGCTCGCGACGCTGACCCAGCGCGAGCGGGAGATCCTGGTGCTGGTCGCCCGGGGCATGTCCAACGCTGAGATCGCCGACGCGCTGACGCTGAGCCCCGCCACGGTCAAGACGCACGTCAGCCGGATCCTGGCCAAGGCCGATGCCCGGGACCGCGCCCAGCTGGTGGTGCTGGCCTACGAATCCGGACTCGTGAGCCCGGCACCCTGACACCTCGCTCGGCCTACCCCTGCGGATGTAGGCCCAGTTGCATCCGCAGGCCGATGTGGCGGGGACGGCCTGGTGCCTAGCCTCGACGCAGGGCGCGAGGGACGCGCCGGGCAGATCGGAGCCAGGCATGGGACGCATCGAGCTGCGGGGCCTGACCAAGCGGTACGGCACCCTGGTCGCGGTCCACGAGCTGACCATGGACGTGCCGCCCGGGCGGGTCACCGGCTTCGTCGGGGCCAACGGCGCGGGCAAGTCCACCACGATCCGCATGCTGCTGGGGCTGACCCGGCCGACCGCGGGCACGGCCACCTTCGACGGCCGGCCCTACGCCCAGCTCTCCGAACCCATGCGGTCGGTCGGCGCCGTCGTCGATCCAGGGGTCTTCCACCCGGCGCGCAGCGGACGTGACTCGCTGCGGGTGCTCGCCCGCGCGGCGCACATCGAGCAGCGTCGGGTGGACGACGTCCTCGAGCTGGTCGGCCTGGCTGACAGCGCCGGCCGGCGGACCAAGGGCTACTCGACCGGGATGCGCCAGCGCCTGGCGCTGGCGGCCGCCCTGCTCGGGGACCCCCCGACCCTCGTCCTGGACGAGCCCGGCAACGGCCTGGACCCGCAGGGCATCCACTGGCTGCGTGAGCTGCTGCGTGGCATGGCCGCCGAGGGACGCACCGTGCTGGTGTCCAGCCACCAGCTGGCCGAGCTCGGCCAGGTTGCCGACGAGGTCGCCGTCATCGACCACGGTCGACTGCTCGCCCACCAGCCCATCGCCACCATGACCGCCGGCGGCCGCCGGCTCGAGGACGCCTACCTGGCCCTCACCCAGCTGCCTGCCCCCGAGGAGCTGCCATGACCGCCCAGATCGCCGCGGAGCTGCTCAAGCTGCGCACCACCCGGCTGCTGCTGCTCACTACGTGTGTCGCCGTCGGCTTCGCCGCCCTCGTCCCCGCGCTGGGCACATGGGACCCGGAGGGGTTCGGCGTCGCCCCGCTCACGTCTGCGTCGCTGACCGACATGATGCGCGCGCCCGCCCACGTGGTCGCCGGCGCGGCGCTGGTCCTGGGCATCGTGGCCGCCACCGGCGAGCACGCCCACCGGACCATCCTCACCACGCGCCTGGTCCAGCCCGACCCCATTCGGGTGCTGGCGGCGAAAGCCACTGCACTGGGCATCGTCGGAGCGGGCCTCGCCGCCCTCGCCGAGGCCACCGCCGCAGTGGTCGGAACCATCGGCCTGGCCCGCCACGGCCTGGGCGCGCACCCGCTGGGCGACGGCCGCCCGGGCGTCGCGCTCACGGTCATCCTCCTCGCCGCAGCCTTCGCCGCCCTCGGCACGGCCCTCGGCAGCATCGTCCGCAACACCGCGCTCGCCGTCGGTGCCGCCTTGGTCTGGGCCCTGCTCATCGAGGAGGCCCTCCCCGGCCTGACGGGGGACCCCGACCTCGGACGCTGGTTGCCCGCGGGCACCATCGACCAACTCGTGACCCTGCAACCGGCCGGACCCTCGCCCGCCGCAGCAGCCCTGGCGCTCATCGGCTACACCGCTGCCGCCATGCTCCTCGCCACGCTCAGCGACACGCGCCGCGACCCCTGACCAGCACGGGCTGACCTGAGCCCCATCGCGGACGACCCGTGGATGCTGACCGATCCTGTCGCGGGCAACGGCGCGCGGTGGACGCAGGCCACGGTCGGCAGCCGGGCGTCCGGAGCCTCGACTGCCGACCACGCGTGGAGCTGGGCCGTCAGTGGCGGGGGATCGGCAGGCGTTCGGGCAGCTGGTTGCGCAGCAGCCGGGGCAGGCCGAACCGCAGCTGCTGCCACGTGCTCCCATGAGCGACGTCCAGCAGTGCTCGTGTCTGGGGTCCGTAGGGCGGTGTCATCGCCGGCAACAGGCTTCTGGACCCCAGGGCGAAGTAGCCGCGGGGGTTGGAGAACTCCCGGAACCCGTCGTGCCCGTGGTGGCGGCCCATGCCGCTGGCGCCCACGCCGCCGAAGCCGAGGGAGGGAAGCACGGCGTGCCCAGCGACCGTGTTGATCCCCACGCCTCCTGACCGGCACCGGCGGGTGACCTCGGCGACGAAGTCCGCGTCGTCGCTGAACACGTACAGCGCGAGCGGGTGCCCGCCGCGCTCGACCTGCGCGATGACCTCGTCGAGGCCCTCGTAGGGAAGGATCGGCAGGATCGGGCCGAAGATCTCCTCGTCCATCACGGCGCAGTCCGCAGGTGGGTCGACCACGACGCAGAGGGGCATCCGACGCGATCCGGGCTCGAGGTCGGGCCCGATCTGGACCACCCGGGCCCCGCGTGCCTCGGCGTCGGCGACGAGGCCGGCGAGCCGGTGCAGGTGCCCGTCGTTGATGATCCCGCAGGAGCCGGCGGCACCCCCGTCCGGGAAGTGCTCGCGCCAGTAGGCCACCACGTGCTCGGTGAAGGCTTCGAGGGCCTCGCGAGGGACGAGGCAGTAGTCCGCGCTGACGCACATCTGCCCGTGCTTGATGAGCTTGATCCGCGCCACGTTGGCGATCGTCTCCGGGTCGGCGGCCTTGTCCGCGTCCACGACCACGGGGCACTTGCCGCCCAGCTCGAGGGTGACCGGCACGAGATTGGCCGCGGCGGCGCGCATGACCTCGCGGCCGACCCGGGCGCTCCCGGTGAAGACCAGGTGATCCCAGGGCAGCGAGGCGAAGCGCTGCGACAGCTCCAGGTCCCCCGTGACGACCGCGACCTCGTCCTCGGCGAAGGTGTCGGCGACCATGTCCGCCAGCACCTGTCCGCACGCAGGTGCCAACTCGGAGGGCTTGACCACGACGCGGTTCCCGGCCGCGAGGGCGTCGATCGTGGGCCCCAGCCCGATGTCGAACGGGAAGTTCCAGGGCACGATGTTGCCGATCACGCCCTTGGGCTCCAGGCGGGCGTACGCCCTCGAGCGGCCCAGCGTGACCCGGTCGACCTCGCGAGGCGAGGGCTTCATCCACTCCCGCACGTGCGAGCTGGCGTAGGCCGCCCGGTTCACCGGCCCCATCAGCTCGGCCACCTCAGCCATCTCGGGGGAGTGCCCATCGAAGTCCGCAGCCAGGGCCTCGGCCACCGCGGCGCGGTGGCGGTCGATCATCGGGCCGATCCTCGACAGCCACTCGAGCCGCTGGCGC
>DASVBK010000032.1:0-11392 GCA_036375875.1 Candidatus Nanopelagicales bacterium | reverse complement strand
GCTGCCCGCGCCGGAGCGCGACAGCGTCGCGCGGCCGGCCTCGAGCCGGGCGATCGGCACCCGGAAGGGCGAGCAGGAGACGTAGTCCAGCCCGACCTCGTCGAAGAAGTGGACCGAGTCCGGGTCGCCACCGTGCTCCCCACACACGCCGAGCTTGATCCCCGGCCGGGTCGCGCGCCCCTTCTCGACGGCCACCCGCACCAGCGCGCCGACGCCATCACGATCGATGGACTCGAACGGCGAGACGCCGAAGACGCCCTTCTCCAGGTAGGTCGCGAAGAACGAGCCCTCCACGTCGTCGCGGCTGAAGCCCCAGGTGGTCTGGGTCAGGTCGTTGGTACCGAAGGAGAAGAACTCGGCAGCCTCCGCGATCTGGTCGGCCGTCATCGCCGCGCGCGGCAGCTCGATCATCGTGCCGATCGAGAAGTGCAGCGGGACCCCGGTCTCGGCGGCGACCTCGGCGATGACCGCCTCGGACTCGTCCTTGATGAGCTCGAGCTCCTGCACCGCGCCCACGAGGGGGATCATGATCTCGGCCTGCGGGTCGCCGCCGGCCTTGATCCGCGTGGCGGTCGCCTCGGCGATCGCCCGCACCTGCAGCGCGAACAGGCCCGGGATTGCCAGGCCCAGGCGCACGCCGCGCAGGCCCAGCATCGGGTTGGACTCGTGCAGGCGCTCCACGGCTGCCAGCAGCCGCAGGTCGCTCTCCTTGACATCGCCGCGGTCCTCGGCGCGGGCCACGGCCACCGACAGGGTGGTGAGGTCCGGCAGGAACTCGTGCAGCGGGGGGTCGAGCAGCCGGATGGTCACCGGCAGGCCGTCCATCGCCTCAAGGATCTCCTCGAAGTCGCCGCGCTGCAGGGGCAGCAGCGCCGCGAGCGACGACGCCTTCTCCTCGTCGCTCTCGGCGAGGATCAGCCGCTCGACGTACTGCTTGCGGTCGCCGAGGAACATGTGCTCGGTGCGGCACAGGCCGATGCCCTGGGCACCCATCCTGCGGGCCCGGGCGGCGTCCTCCGGGGTGTCGGCGTTGGTGCGCACCTTGAGCCGGCGCACGTCGTCGGCGTGCGTGATGATCCGGTGCACGGCGTCCACCAGCTCGTCGCCCGACCCGGGCGAGAGGGCGCCCTCGAAGTACTGCACGACCGGCGACGGGATCACCGGCACCTCGCCGAGGAACACCTCACCGGTCGCGCCGTCGATCGACAGCGCGTCACCCTCGCGGATGACGATGCCGTTCGGGCCGTTGGCGATCTTGGCGGTCGTGTCGACCTGCAGCTCCTCGGTGCCGCAGACGGCGGTCTTGCCCATGCCGCGGGCCACCACGGCTGCGTGCGAGGTCTTGCCGCCGCGCGAGGTGAGGATGCCCGCCGCGGCCACCATGCCAGCCAGGTCGTCGGGCGTGGTCTCGCGACGCAGCAGGATCGTCTTGATGCCCTGCTCGGCCTTGGCCACGGCGGTCTCGGAGTCGAAGACCACCGTGCCGACGGCCGCACCCGGTGAGGCCGCGATGCCCTTGGCGACGAGCGTGCGATCGCCTGAGTGGTCGAAGTGCGGGAACATCAGCTGCACGAGCTGGGCGCCTGAGACGCGGCGCACCGCCTCGTCCGTGTCGATGACGCCCTCGTCCACCAGCTGGGTGGCGATCCGGAACGCCGCACCGGCCGTGCGCTTGCCGACGCGGGTCTGCAGCATGTAGAGCCGGCCGCGCTCGACGGTGAACTCGATGTCGCAGAGGTCCTTGTAGTGCCGCTCGAGCAGGTCCATGTTGGCCAGCAGCTCGGCGTGCGCCTCCGGGTCCAGGCGGCCCATGTCGTCGAGGCTCAGGGTGTTGCGGATGCCGGCGACGACGTCCTCGCCCTGGGCGTCGGGCAGGTAGTCGCCGTAGTGGCCGGTCTGGCCGGTCGCCGGGTCACGGGTGAAGGCCACGCCCGTGCCCGAGTCGTCGCCGACGTTGCCGAACACCATGGCCTGCACGTTCACGGCCGTGCCGAGGTCGGCCGGGATGCGCTCCTGGCGCCGGTAGAGCACCGCGCGATCCGTGTTCCACGAGTCGAAGACGGCCTTGATCGCCATGTCCAGCTGCGCGCGGGTGTCCTGCGGGAACTCGATGCCGGCGTGGTCGCGCACGATGCCCTTGTAGACGTCGACCAGGGCCTGCAGCTGCGGCACGCCGAGTTCGACGTCGGTCTTCACGCCTGCGGTGGCCTTGGCCTGGTCGATCGCGTGCTCGAAGAAGTGGCCCTCGATGCCGAGCACGGTCTTGCCGAACATCGCGATGAGGCGGCGGTAGGAGTCCCAGGCGAACCGCTCGTCCTGGGAGAACGCCGCCAGGCCGTGCACGGACTCGTCGTTGGTGCCGATGTTGAGCACCGTCTCCATCATGCCGGGCATCGAGAACTTGGCGCCCGAGCGAACGGAGACGAGCAGCGGGTTCGCGGGGTCCCCGAGCTTGCGGCCGATCTTGGCCTCGAGTGCGGCGAGCTGCTCGGTGACCTGGGCAGCCATCTCCTCGGGCACGGCGCCCTGGCCGAGGTAGGCGCGACACGCCTCGGTGGTGACCGTGAAGCCGGGGGGCACGTTGAGCCCCAGCCTGATCATCTCCGAGAGGTTCGCGCCCTTCCCGCCGAGCAGGTCCTTCTTGTCCTTGTCGCCCTCGGCGAAGTCGTAGACGTAGCGCACCATGGTGGTGGGGAACCCTCCTGAGCTGTGGGTGTGAACGCGCGCAAGCCTACCCCCGGGGTCCGACGCCGAGCCGGGCTGAGCGGGCGCTCCTGCGGGACCTCCCCCCGGGTGACTGCCGTGCGACCCCCGCAGCGCCCGCCCTAGCATCAGCGCCCGTGACCCAGTGGTGGCGCGACGCCGTGATCTACCAGATCTACCCACGCTCGTTCGGCGACGGCGATGGCGACGGCACCGGCGACCTCTCGGGGATCACCGCGCGCATGCAGTACCTCGCCGACCTCGGCATCGACGCCCTGTGGCTGAGCCCCTGCTTCGCCAGCCCACAGGTGGACCACGGCTACGACATCAGCGACTACCGCGACGTGGACCCGCTGTTCGGCTCGATCGAGGACATGGACGAGCTCATCGCGACCGCCCACGCGTACGGGATCAAGGTGACGCTGGACTTCGTGCCCAACCACACGTCCGACCAGCACGCGTGGTTCCAGGCCGCGGTTGCGGCCGGCCGGGGCTCGCCGGAGCGCGAGCGCTACCTGTTCCGCGACGGACGGGGCGCCAACGGCAGCGAGCCGCCGAACAACTGGAAGTCGGTGTTCGGTGGCACGTCGTGGACCCGGGTCGAGGAGCCCGACGGCTCGCCTGGACAGTGGTACTACCACCTGTTCGCCCCCGAACAGCCCGACCTCAACTGGCGCAACCCCGAGGTGCTCGAGGAGTTCACGAGCATCCTGCGGTTCTGGATGGACCGGGGCGCGGACGGGTTCCGCATCGACGTCTCCGACGCGCTGATCAAGGACGAGGGGTGGGCTGACACGGCCACCGGTGAGCCCATCATCCCCAAGGACGACGCCAGCCCCGTGCATGAGATCTACCGGGAGTTCCGCCGCGTGATGGACAGCTACCCGGGCGACCGGATGGCCGTCATCGAGACCGGCGCCGAGGACGATGTCGTGGCCCTGTTCATCCGCCCCGACGAGATGCACCTGGCCTTCAACTTCAAGTTCGTGCACGCCGGGTTCGACGGGCCGAGGCTGCGCTCCGCCATCGACTCCTCGCTGGCGGCGAACGCAGTCGTCGGCGCGACCACCACCTGGGTCACCGACAACCACGACACGCCGCGCTCCGTCTCGAGGCTGGGCCAGAACGCCACCCTCGCCGGGGCCTACGTGCCCGGCACGATGGCGACCGGGATCTTCCAGGCGGTGGATCTCGAGCTGGGCACCCGCCGGGCGCGGGCGCTGGCCCTGGTGCTCCTCGCGCTGCCCGGCGCGGCCTACATCTACAACGGGCAGGAGCTCGGCCTGCCCAACGTGGACGACCTGCCCGATGAGGTGCTGCAGGACCCGATCTGGGAACGCAGCGGCCGCACCGTGCGCGGCCGCGACGGCTGTCGCATCCCGATGCCGTGGACGACTGGCGCCAACCTGGGCTTCACCCGCGCCCGCGCCAAGCCGTGGCTGCCGATCCCCAAGGAATGGGCCTCGCTGTCGGTGGCGGCTCAGTTCGCGAGCGCGGACTCGATGCTCACGCTGTACCGGCATGCCCTGGCCAGGCGGCGCGCGTCGTCGGCCCTGGGCAGCGGCCAGCTGCGCTGGGTCTCCCCCACCGACGTCGCCGAGGAGCTGCTGGTCTTCGACATGACCGGCGGTGGCAGCACGGTGCGCGTGGTGGTGAACCTGTCGGGGGCAGCGATCGACCTGCCCGAGGGCGAGCTGCTGCTGGCCTCGCAGCCGGTCGTGGCGGGCCAGCTGCCGGCCATCGCCGCGGCCTGGGTGCAGCTGCCGCCCCCGCCGAGCATCGCCGACCGGTTGCGCTCGGCCGTCACCGACTTCACCGAGGCGATCCCGATCGTGTCGACGGTGCGGTCGGGCGGCTGACCCGCACCGACCCGTCAGTCGCCCTGGTCGAGCACCGGCTGCGGACGTCGGGTGGGGTGTCCCTGGCGCTGCGGCCGATTCCTGCCGGGCACCAGGCCCGGCAGGCTCGGCCTCAACCGCCGCTGACGCCCAGCTCGGCCGCGCTGAGGTCGGCGTCGCGCGCGAGCTCGCAGGAGTCGAGCCAGCCCTCGGGCAGGGCGACGCGCTTCTGGCGGGAGGTGCGCCCCCGCGGGCCAGCCGCGACCTCGGTGGGGTACGGCTGGTCCGGATCGATCTGGTCGGTGAGCGCGTCGAGCTCGGCCAGGGTCCGCACGGTGCCGAGCGCAGCGCGCACCGGCTGGGCCACCCGGAACCCCTTGAGGTACCAGGCCATGTGCTTGCGGATGTCGCGGCAGCCGAGCAACTCGTCGCCGCGCATCTGGCCGAGCAGCTCCGCGTGGCGGCGCAGGACGGCGATCACCTCGCCGGCGGTGGGCTCCGGTGGCGGCGGCTCACCGGCGAAGGCGGCCGCGAGCTGGCCGAACAGCCACGGCCGGCCCAGGCAGCCACGGCCCACGACGACCCCCGCACAGCCGGTCTCGGCGATCATCCGCAGCGCATCGTCAGCGGTCCAGATGTCGCCGTTGCCCAGCACCGGCACGCCCAGCGGTACGAGCTCCTCCACCAGTCGGGCGATCGCCGGCCAGTCGGCGTGGTCGGCGTACATCTGGTCGGCGGTGCGCGCATGCAGCGCGACCCAGGTCGTACCCTCCTCGGCGGCCGCCCGGCCGGCCTCCAGGTAGGTCAGGTGCGCGTCGTCGATGCCCTTGCGCATCTTCACCGTCACCGGCACGCGGCCGTCCGCGGCGGCCACCGCCCCGGCCACCACGGCACGGAACAGGTCGCGCTTCCACGGCAGCGCCGAGCCGCCACCCTTGCGGGTGACCTTGGGCACGGGGCAGCCGAAGTTGAGGTCGACGTGGTCGGCGAGGTCCTCGGCCACGACCATGCGCACCGCCGCTGCCACGATGCCGGGATCCACGCCGTAGAGCTGCAGCGAGCGCGGTTGCTCGTCGGCGTCGAACCGGATGAGGTCCATGGTCTCGCCGCTGCGCTCGAGCAGCGCCCGGGAGGTGATCATCTCCGAGACGTACAGGCCGGCGCCGGACTCCCGGCACAGCCGCCGGAACGCCCGGTTGGTGATGCCGGCCATGGGCGCCAGGACCACCGGCGGATCGACGCGGCAGCCCGCCACGTCCGGCATCGGCAGCCGCGCCAGCACCCGGGACATGGCCACCATTGTCGCCGGACACAGCGGTGGCGGCGGACGCGCGATCGCTCAGCTGGCGACGTAGGCCTGGACCTGCAGGCTGCCAGCATGGCCAGTGGCCACGATGGACACCATGTCCGTGCCGAGGCGGGCGCGGCACAGGGTGCCGGGCAGCTCGGCCTGGGCCACGGCGCCCGTCGGGCACTGCACGGCCTCGGCCGCCGCACCGGCGCTCACCAGGAGGTCGTGGACGGCCGCGGCCAGCGGCTGGCCCGGCGTGATCGGCCCGGAGGCGGCCACCACCTCGGTCGGGACCCCGGTGCGCCAGTCGCGGTCGAACTGCACCAGCGTGCCGATGCCGTACCCGACGAAGAGCAGCGCGGTCGTCGCCAGCGCCACGATCGGCGCCCACTGGGCGGTCCGCTCGCCACGCCGGTGTCGTGACCCGGGGCGGCGGATGGGTGGGTTCGAGTTGGGCACCGTGACGGTGGGCTCGGGTCGGGGTGCCTGCAGGATCGCCATTGACGTTCCTCTGGAGCGGGAGCGGGTCCCCTGCGGGCCCGCTGTTCACCTCACGGTATGCCCGGCTCCATCGCGCGCAGTACGGTCCGACTGGGAGTTCATCGACAGTTCACCGGCGGGCTGCTCCGCGGTCATCCCCGGGGTGAGGCGCCTCACACCGGACGCTGACCCGGTCCTTGGATCTGCGCTCAGCAGCTCGGCAACCGAGGCGCGAGCCAGCCCCGCAGCTGGTCGATGGCGATGCGCTCCTGCGCCATCGAGTCGCGCTCCCGGACGGTCACCGCGCGGTCCTCGAGGGAGTCGAAGTCGACGGTGACGCAGAAGGGCGTGCCGATCTCGTCCTGGCGCCGGTAGCGCCGGCCGATCGCGCCGGCGTCGTCGAAGTCGACGTTCCAGGACCGGCGCAGCTCCGCGGCGAGGTCCCGGGCCACCGGCGACAGGTCGGCGTTGCGCGACAGCGGCAGCACGGCGACCTTCACCGGCGCGAGCCGGGGGTCCAGCCGCAGCACGGTGCGCGTGTCGACGCCGCCCTTGGCGTTCGGCGCCTCGTCCTCGTCGTAGGCGTCGAGCAGGAACGCCAGCACCGCGCGCGTCAGGCCGGCTGCCGGCTCGATCACGTAGGGCACCCAGCGCTCCCCGGTCTCCTGGTCGAAGTAGCTGAGGTCCACCCCCGACTTCTCGCCGTGGGTGCGCAGGTCGAAGTCCGTCCGGTTGGCGATGCCCTCGAGCTCGGCGAACTCCGAGCCCGCGAACGTGAACCGGTACTCGATGTCGACCGTGCGCTTGGAGTAGTGCGACAGCTTCTCCTTGGGGTGCTCGAACAGCCGCAGGTTCTCGGGCTTGAGCCCCAGGTCGACGTACCAGTCCCAGCGCTGCTGGATCCAGTACTCGTGCCACTCCTCGTCAGTGCCCGGCTTGACGAAGAACTCCATCTCCATCTGCTCGAACTCCCGAGTGCGGAAGATGAAGTTGCCCGGGGTGATCTCGTTGCGGAAGCTCTTGCCGGTCTGGCCGATGCCGAACGGCGGCTTCCGGCGCGACGTGTTCGCCACGTTGAGGTAGTTCACGAAGATGCCCTGGGCGGTCTCCGGGCGCAGGTAGTGCACCGCCCCGGCGTCCTCGACCGGCCCGACCATCGTGCGCAGCATGCCGTTGAAGTCGCGCGGCTCGGTGAACTGGCCGCGGGTGCCGCAGTTGGTGCACACGATCTCGTCGAGGCCGGTCGCCGGGCGACCGTGGCGCTCCTCGAACGCCTCGAGCAGGGTGTCCGAGCGCCACCGCTTGTGGCACTGCTTGCACTCGGTGAGCGGGTCGACGAAGGCGTCGACGTGGCCGGAGGCCTCCCAGACCTGCGGGGCCAGGATCACCGACGAGTCCAGGCCCACCACGTCGTCGCGGCCGCGCACGACCGCCTGCCACCACTGCCGGCGCACGTTCTCCTTGAGCTCCACCCCCAGCGGGCCGTAGTCCCAGGCCGAGCGGGTGCCGCCGTAGATCTCCGAGCTCGGGAAGACGAAGCCACGTCGCTTGCTCAGGTTCACGACCGCCTCGACGCGCGCGTCGGGCTTGGCGGGCTTGGCCATGGTGCACTCCAGGTGGGTCTTGTGGCGGCGGGTCACGGGGATCGGGCTGCCGCGACGGCAGCACGAGTACGGCCGCCCACCCTACCTGCCGGCCGGGTCGCCCATCGGGGAGAATCTGGCCATGGCCAAGAAGCGCGTGCACCGTCCGGTCGGCTTCGAGCAGGGTGCGGCCACCATCGGCCAGGCTGCTCCCGGGCCCTCCGCCGCCGGCCGACCGCGCCCCGCTTCGCGTCCGTCGGCCTCGGGCACGAGCGGGGCGCGGGCCCGGTTCGAGGCGTTCAGCGCCCCCATCCTGGTGCGCATGCAGCTGTTGCCGGCGTTCGTGGTCCCGGTGCTGCTCGGCGTGATGCTCTTCTTCGGCCTGGTGGTGTCGGCCAACTGGGCCGGCATCCTGCTGGTGCTGATCGCGGTGTTCCTCGGTTGGCTCACCGCAGTCTCGTGGCCGGTCGTCACGCCCTTCAGCCGGGTGCTGCGGCTGGTCGTCGACGTGGCGGTCCTGGCCCTCGGCGTGGGCAAGCTGTTCGGCTGGATCGGGCTCTGAGTGGCCTTCCCCCGGCTGCCGCCCCCGGTCAGCTGAGCGGCCCGGCAGGGACCGGGTTCGGCTCGGCCCCGCCGTAGCGCCGGTCACGTGAGGCGTAGACCTCGCAGGCGTACCAGAGGTGGCGGCGGTCGAAGTCCGGCCACAGCGTGTCGAGGAACACGAACTCGGCGTACGCCGACTGCCACAGCAGGAAGTTCGAGGTGCGCTGCTCCCCCGACGAGCGCACGAAGAGGTCCACGTCGGGCATGTCGGGCTCGTCGAGGTAGCGGGCGACGACTGCCTCGTCGACCGCGTCGGGGTCCAACCGGCCGGCGCGCACCTCGCGCGCGACTGCCGCGGCCGCATCGGCGATCTCGGCCCTGCCGCCGTAGTTGACGCACATCGCGACCGTCATCCGGGTGTTGCCGGCGGTGAGCGCCTCGGCAGCCTCCAGCTCGTCGATGACGCTGCCCCAGAGCCGCGGCCGCCGCCCGACCCATCGGATCCGGATGCCGAGCTCGTGCATCTCGTCGCGGCGCCGGCGGATCACGTCGCGGTTGAAGCCCATGAGGAAGCGCACCTCGTCCGGCGAGCGCTTCCAGTTCTCGGTGGAGAACGCGTACGCCGAGAGCCAGTCGATGCCCAGCTCCAGGGCTCCGTGGACGCAGTCCAGCAGCGACGCCTCGCCGGCTTCGTGCCCGGCGGTGCGCGGAAGCCCGCGCTCCTTGGCCCAGCGGCCGTTGCCGTCCATGACGATCGCGACGTGCCGCGGCACCAGGGCCCGCGGCAGCTCGGGCGGCCGCACGCCGGAGGGGTGCGGCATCGGGGGACGGTCAGCTGCGGCCTGGGCCATGGCGCCATCCTCCCGTCCGGCGGCCGCGACGCGCAGCGCCACGCGGGCGTGGCGACGGGGCGGCGCGAGTGCCATCCTGACCCCGTGGTCGACGAAGCTGGCGAGGAAGCCGAGCCCGGCCATCCGGTCTGGGCCAACGCGCACCGCGTGACGGACTTCCTCTACGTCGGCGGATCACTGCGCAGCGGCGAGGCCGACCCCGGCACCGTGCTGCGCGAGCTGCACGACGAGCACGGCGTGACGCACATCCTCGACTGCCGCACCGAGACCTCGGACGAGCACCTCGTGGCCCAGCTTGCGCCCACGGTGGTCTACCACCAGGCGGGCACCGAGGACGAGGCCGCCGGCACGGCCGAGGGCTGGTTCGACAGCGGGGTGTCCTTCGCCCGGGAGGCGCTCAAGGTGCCTGGCTCCGTGGTGCTCGCGCACTGCGCACTGGGGCAGGCGCGCGGACCGTCGATGGCCTACGCCGTGCTGCTCGACCAGGGCTACGACCCCGGCGAGGCGCTGCTCATGATCACCCGCGCCCGGCCGGAGGCGCGCGCCTCGTACGCCGAGCAGGCGCTCGACTGGCACCTGACCCGGACCGGGGCCTCGGCCCAGGAGCGCAGCCGGGCGTTCGCCTCGCTGCGCGCGGCCCGCGGCCAGGTGGGGGGCTGGCAGCACCGTCGGCACTGAGCCACGGCACGGTGCGATTCGTTGCACGACGCCAGCCGTTGCACGATGCCAGCCCTCGCACGGCTGCCCGGCCAGCGCTCAGGTCCGCTCGACCAGGGGCAGCGACTTGAGCTGGCGCTCGAGATGCCACTGCAGGTAAGCCGTGACCAGCCCGGAGGCCTCTCGCCTGGCGCGCTCCTCGGAGGCCTCGGCCACCGGCCAGTCGCCGGTGAGCAGGGCGCCCAGCAGCTGCAGCGTCCCGGGCCTCGGCGTGGCCGAGCCCGGCACCCGGCAGTCCGGGCACAGCGCCCCACCGCCGGGCAGGCTGAAGGCCCGGTGCGGGCCCGGGGCGCCGCACCGGGCGCACGCGTCGAAGGAGGCCGCCCAGCCGGCGACGGCCAGCGACCGCACGAGGTAGGCGTCGAGCACCAGGCCCGGCGGGTGCTCGCGCTGCACCAGGGCGCGCAGCCCGCCGACGAGCAGCTGGAACTGCTGCACGGCGGGCTCCCGCTCCTCCGGGGTGAGCCGCTCCGCGGTCTCGCACACCGCCTGTGCGGCGGTCCAGCGGGGGTAGTCCCCTGCCAGGTCCGCGCCGAAGGCGAACAGCGACTCGGCCTGCGAGATCGAGTCCAGCGAGCGACCGGTGTGCAGTTGGAGGTCCACCAGCGACATCGGTTCGAGGCGCGCCCCGAACTTCGACCCCGTCCGGCGCACCCCGCGCGCGACGGCGCGGACGCGGCCGTGCTCCCGGGTCAGCAGGGTGATGATCCGGTCGGCCTCCCCGAGCGGGTGGGTGCGCAGCACCACCCCGGAGTCGCGGTAGGTCGGCACCGGCCCATTCTGGGCCCTGACGGGCCACCTGCGTCGCAGGTTCCTCGCAGCCGTGCCAGCAGTCGCCCGCGTGGTGGCACGGGCTCGTACGCTGGCCGCGTGGAACAGCACCCCGGCCACCCCGGCACCCTGGCGGGCAGTCGCGAGGAGGTCGCGCGCCACGTACCACTGCCGGCCGAGGTGCCCGTGGACCTGCGGACCGCCCAGGCGGCGGGTGCCACGATCGAGGCCGAGGTCACCCCGCACCCGCTCGGGCCGGTGACCCAGGCCGTCGGGAGCGAGGCGGCTGCGCCCACCGCACCGGCTACACCCACCGGGCCGTCCGCGCCCAGGCCCCCGGAGCCGTCGGCCGCGGTCATCCCCGCCGCCTCCCCGGCCGACGTCGAGCCTCCCCCGGTCACGGCCCCGGCACCAGAGGTCCTCGTCGCAGCCGCCGACCGGGCCGTGGCCGCGGACACCGCGGTCGGGGTCCAATTCACGCTCGGCGGCCGGCACCGGCGGGAGCCGGTGCTCATCGCGTTCGACAACGCCCGCCTCTACCGCACGGTGCTCATGCTCGCCGCGGTGTTCGTGGTCGTCCGCCTGGCCATGTGGGCGTTCGGACGCATCGACACG
>DASVBK010000027.1:0-10284 GCA_036375875.1 Candidatus Nanopelagicales bacterium | reverse complement strand
CCAGCACGACGAAGTGGTCGATGGTCAGGCCGGTGAGCTCCTCCACCGCCTTGACGGTGCAGCCCGGACCGCCACGGTCGAACGCGGCGTTGAAGCGATCGCGGGTCGGGCCGTACTGCGCGCCGTCCGCGCCCTTGCACGCTGGCAGGTCGGTCACGGTGTCGCGCGGGATGCTCACGACCACCGCGGACTGCCGGTCGGCGGGCAGGTGGACCAGCATCGTCGTGTCCGAGCGCGCCCCCTCGACGAAGCCGAAGCCGTCATTGCCAGCGCCGGTGCGCTGGTCGGAGCCCATGAGCAGGACCGTCAGGGGGCCCGAGGTCAGGTCGCCGTAGTCCTGCGCCGCCTCGGGGCGGTCACCGAGCTGATCGCTGATGTCGATCGTCGTGATGTTGCCCTCGAGGTGGTTCACGGCGAGGGTCGCCGAGCCGGCCGCGACGGTCAGGACCAGCGTGCCGGCTGAGGCGATGCCCGCCAGCACCCGCATGGCTCGATGGCGTCCCGACACCTTCTAAGGGTACGTGACCCGGTGACTAACGAAGCCTAAACTGGCCGATCGATCACTGATCGTGATCACGCGCCGCTCGGATCTGCGGGGGCGGAGGTCCAGACTGCAGGCGAGCTCGACGCACAGCGACGACCCGGGGGGTTCCGGGTGGGAGGTCCCGATGCCTGCAGCCAGTCGAACCGCCGCCTCGGCACGTCCCGACCGCAGCCCACGCATCGCGCAGGCTGCGCTGGGACTGCTGGCCGCGGCGCTCGTGCCGGGGCTGGCGCTCGGGGCGGCGCTGCCCGCGACGGCTGCCGGCCGGGCTCCGGCGGCGGGGGTGGCCGGGCCAGGGGCAACGGCGGCGAGCGCGATGGCGCCGGCGAGCGCGATGGCCGCCACGCCGACTGCGGGCAGGGCGATGGCGGCACCTGCGGCGGTGGCCGCGCCGGCGGCCCCCTCCGCTGACGTGCGGCAGCCCGCGGTCCAGCAGGTGGCGCTCGGTGGCGTGGATCGCGCGGTGGCCAGGCTCGCCCCGCGCCCCGAGGACGAGCACGCGCCGGGCCAGCTGCACGCCTCCGCTGCGCACGTCGCGACCAGGCTGGCCGCCGCGGCGAGCGTGGCCCCCGGCCGGGCGGCTGAGCTCATCGCGGTGACCGCCGACACGGCGTTCCCGGCGGGCTCGAGCGTGCAGGTGCGGGTGCGGGAGGGCGGCAGGTGGAGTCGGTGGACGACGTTGTCGGTGGACGCCGACCATGCGCCCGATCCAGGGACCGCCGAGGCGCGTCGCGCCCGGGTGGGCAGCGATCCGCTGCTTGCCACGAATGCCTCCCGCGTGCAGGTGCGCATCGACACCCCCAGTGGTCGGCTGCCCCGCGGCGCGCGGCTGACCCTCGTGGACGCACCAGTGGCCGCCTCCGACGCGCAGGCCGGCCGCGGCCAGCTGCGTGCCGCGGCAGTGGGGCAGCCACCGATCATCACGCGCGCCCAGTGGGGGGCGAACGAGGCCTGGCGCTCCAGGGCCCCGTGGTACACCGACGACCTGCGCGCCGGGTTCGTGCACCACACCGCCTCCACCTCGAACTACTCGCCTGAGCAGGCCGCGGCCCAGGTGCGGGCGATCTACGCCTACCACACCCGATCCTTGGGCCATTCGGACATCGACTACAACTTCGTCGTCGACCGGTTCGGCAGGCTCTACGAGGGCCGCGCCGGCGGCATCGACCGACCCGTGCTCGGCGGGCACACCGCGGGCTTCAACGAGCACTCGTTCGCGGTCGTGGCGCTCGGCAACTTCTCGACCTTCAATCCTCCGGCGGGTGACAAGGCGGCGATGAACGACAGCATCGCCCGGCTGTTCGCCTGGAAGCTCGGGCTGCACGGCGTGAGCCCGGCGGCGACCGTGCAGCTGGAGTCGGCCGGCTACAAGAAGGCGACCCGGTACCCGAGGGGTTCCCTCGCCGCCCTCCCAGCGGTCTCCAGCCACCAGATGGTGAACTACACCGCCTGTCCGGGCAGCAACCTGCAGGCGCAGCTGCCGGCCATCCGCTCCGCTGCGGCGAACCTCTCGGACGTCGTGCTCAGCGCCCCGTCCCCGACGGGGCGGACGCTGGCCGCGGGCACCGGGGCGTTCGCCTTCAGCGCCTTCACGACCAGGCCGCTGGCGACCTGGACCGCGGACATCCTCAGCCCCTGCTCCGACACCCCGGTGCGCACGATCACGGGGGGCCCGGCTGGTGCCGGCCAGCTCGACGCGACCTGGGACCTGCGTGACGCCTCGGGCACCCGGGTGCTCCCGGCGACGTACACCGTGCGGGTGAGCGGCACCACGGCTGAGGGCACCGTGCTCCCGCCGGTCACCGCGACGGTGACGCTCGCCCCGGCGCCCGGCGGTGCCTGGGGACCGTGCGCGAACGTGAGCCGGGTGCTCGGCAGCACCCCCGCAGGCACGTCCGTCCTCTGGGGCCGCGTGGCCGCGCCGGGATCCCCCACCGTGGTGCTCTCCGGCGCCGGTGGCAGCACGGCGGCCTTCGCCGCTGGGCTTGCTGCCGCGCCGCTGGCCCGCTCGCTCGGCGCCCCGCTGCTGCTCACGCCGCCGAACGGGCTCGCCTCCGAGGTGCTCGACGACCTGCGCGCCCGCGGCGCGCGTGCGGTCTTCATCGTGGGTGGCGAGGACGTGGTGTCCGCAGCGGTGGCCAGCGCGGTGGCAGGGCTGGGCGTCGCCGTGACACGGCTGTCGGGGGCGACACCTGCCGCGACGGCCGCGGCGGTGGCTGGCCGGATGCCGGCCAGTGCCCCGGCCGTGCTCGTCAGCCCCGACGGCTCGCCGGCCCACGCCATCGCTGGGGCGGCGCTGGCGGCGGCCCAGGGCGGCCCGCTGCTGCTGGCCTCGGGCGGAACGATCCCCGCGGAGACGGGCGCCGGTCTGGGCGGACGCCCGGGGGTCACCGTCGTGGCCAGCCCCGCGCTGCCCGATGCGGCGGTCACCGCAGCCGTTGGTGGCTCGGGATGGACGCGGATCGCCGCCGGTGACGCCGTGGCAGCCGGTGTGGCGGTCGCGGCGGCCGTGCCAGCTGGCCCGACCTGGGCCGCGCTGCTGTCCGAGGATCCCGCCTCCTGGGTCGCTGCCGCCGTGCCCGCAGCGGCGGGCGTCCCCGTCCTGTTCACGAGCGGTCAGGCACTGCCCGCGGGCGTCGCAGACCTGCTACGGGCCACGCCGGCGCTCGGTGGTGTCGTGACGCCGGTGGGCGGGGGCTGGATCCCCGAGGCGGCCCTCGGTGGGGCGAGTCGGGCCCTGGTCGGCCCAGCGTGGGCCCCGCCCGGCGTGGCGCTGGGCGCCACCCGCCCGCCGGTCGTCGCCGTGTACCGCGTCGGCACCACGAACGCCTCGCCGGAGCCGGTGCGCAAGGGTCGCACCCTCAAGGTGACCTCGAGCGTCACCCTCCGGGGCCCCGACAAGCGCTACCGGAAGGTCCCAGCGGGCGTGGCCTTCACGGTGCAGTTCCGGGCGACGGGTGCCAAGCGGTGGGCGACGGTCGCCTCTGGCATCACGACCACGGGCCGGGCGACGGCCCGGGTCGGGGCCGCGAGGTCCGGCACCTGGCGGGTCGTCGTGGGCACGAAGGCCGCCCGTGGCGACTGGGTGCGCGTGCGCCGGTGATGGCGACGCCCCTGCCCACCCCGTACGAGCTGCTGCTGGCGCGCTCCGAGCCCGGCCGACCCCTCGTCACGCACTACGGCACGGACGGCGGTCGCATCGAGCTCTCCGCCGCCACGTGCGCCAATGCGGTTGCCAAGGCCGCCGGGCTGCTGCGTGACGAGCTGGGCGTGGCGCCGGGAGCGGCCGTGTCCGTGGACCTGCCCCGGCACTGGCAGCTGCCGGTGTGGGTGCTGGCGGCCTTGACGGTGGGCGCCCGCTGCGGTCGCGCGCTGCCGGAGGTGGTCGACGTCCGGGTGGTGGGCCCACAGGCCCTCGGCCCGGCTGCCGCGGGGGAGGACCTGCGGGCCGACGAGGTCCTGGCCTCGTCCTGCGATGCCTTCGGCATGCCCGTGCCCGGCGGGGTCCCGGTCGGCGTGCTGGACGTCGGCCTCGCGGCGCGGGTCCACCCGGACGTCTTCGCCCCCGAGCCAGCCGCCGCAGAAGCCGCAGCCCTGTCGGTGCCCGGCGGACAGGCCATCGAGCAGCTGGCCGCCGAGCAGCCGGTCGCCGGCGAGCCGGCCTCGTGGGTTCCCTGGCCCGTGCTCCTCGACGGCCGAGCACGGCTGGCATCGCTCGCCGGCGCCCGGCTCTGGGTGGACGACGCGCTCGCCGACCCGCTGCTGCCATGGGCCACCGCGGCGCTGCCGGTGCTGGTGAGCGGCTCGGTGGTGCTCACCGCCGGGCTGGCCGAGGACGTCGCGGGCCGGCTGCGCGCGGTCGAGGGGGTCACCCACGAGGCGGCGGCACTCGTCAGGTGAACCGGTGCGGCGGACCGGGCCGGTGCATGCATGAGGCCGCGCCATGCAGCACGATCGGGGCATGACCGAAGCCATCCTGCTCGTCGGCGGCCAGGGCACCCGACTGCGGCCGCTGACGATCCATACGCCGAAGCCGATGCTGCCGGTGGCAGGCGTCCCCTGCACCGAGCACCAGATCGCCCGCGCCCGTGAGGCTGGGGTCACCCGGATCATCCTCGGCACCTCCTACCGCGCGGAGGTCTTCCGGGAGTACTTCGGTGACGGCGCGGGTCTCGGCGTGGAGCTGGTCTACGCCGTCGAGGACCACCCCATGGGGACCGGCGGGGCGATCCGTCACGTCGCCGAGCACCTCCTCTCCGGCCCCGACGACCCGGTGCTCGTGTTCAACGGCGACGTGCTCTCCGGCGTCGACCTGCCGCACCTGCTCGACGTCCACGAGCGCTCGCACGCCGCCGTCACGCTCTACCTCACCCGGGTCGAGGATCCACGCGCGTTCGGCCTCGTGCCCACCGACGACGACGGCCGCGTGACGGCGTTCCTGGAGAAGCCGAGCACCCCCGAGGAGATCGTCACCGACCAGATCAACGCCGGGTGCTACGTGTTCCGCCGTGGGGTGATCGACACCATCCCGGCCGGGCGCCCGGTCTCGGTGGAGCGCGAGACGTTCCCGCGGCTGCTCGCCGCCGGGGCCCGCCTGCAGGGGGTCGTCGATGACGGCTACTGGCTGGACCTCGGCACGCCGCTGGCGTTCGTCCAGGGCTCGGCGGACCTCGTGCGCGGTCTGGCGCCGTCCCCGGCGGTCCCCGGGCCGACGGGCGAGTTCCTCGTGCTGCCCGGTGCCGAGGTCTCGGGCGAGGCGCTGCTCTCCGGGGGCACGGTCGTGGGGTCCGGCGCCACGGTCGGTGCCGGCGCGGAGGTGATCGGCTCGGTGCTGTTCGACGGGGCGGTCGTGGCCGCAGGGGCGGTCGTGCGTGGCAGCGCGGTCGGGGCCGGGGCGATCATCGGCGCCGGGGCCACGCTCGACGGCGTGGTGGTCGGCGACCGCGCGGTGATCGGGCCCGGCAACGAGCTCGTGCCTGGGGCGCGGGTGTGGCCGGGGGTCGCGCTCGGCGAGACGGCGGTGCGGTTCTCCTCAGATCGGTAGCCGCGGGGCCCCGGGCGCGGGGCCCTGGACCACCGGCGCCCGCCGCGGTCAGCCCCCCGTCACCACCGCCGGTGGTCGGTGACCGCCGCGCGCGGCGCGCGTCGGGGCATCGGGCCGCAGTGCAGCTCGATGAGCCGGACCGCACGGGCGCGCTGACCCGCCCACGGCTGCAGCAGCTCCGCCAGCTGCGCGTCGGTGCCGTCGCGGCGGCCGGTGAGGGCGTGCACGACGTTGCGCGCCACGTGGAAGTCGCCGAACGAGACCGCATCGACGTCGCCCCAGGCCCGCACGGCGACCTCGGCCGCGGTCCACCTGCCGATCCCCGGCAGCGACTGGAGTGCCACGGACGCCTCGGCGGGAGCGACGTGCGAGAGCCGCTCCAGGGCGCCGGCGCGGCTGGCTGCCCGCACGGCGGCGGTGGCACGCCCGGCATCCACGCCAGCACGGTGCCAGTCCCAGCTCGGGATGGCGGCCCAGCCCGCGGCGTCCGGCGCGATCACCAGGCCGCCGGGACCTGGGGCAGGCTCGCCGTGGCGGCGCGTGAGCCACCGCCAGGCGCGGCGAGCCTCGAGGCCGGTCACCCGTTGCTCGAGCACCGCGGGCAGCAGGGCCTCGAGGACGCGCTCGGTGCGCGTGACCCGCCAACCGGCCCCGTACCGGCGGTACGCCTCAGCCACGACCGGATGTGCGTCGGCGTCGAAGCCGGCCGGGTCGTCGCCGTCGCCGAGCAGGCGCGGCGCCAGCTCCAGCTCGAGGTCCGCCCCGGGTCCCCAGGCGCGGATCCGCAGCGCGTCGCCCTCGCGGCGGTAGTGCACGGTGGCCGGCCCGTCGGGCGTTCGGGTCGCGCGCCAGGCCTCGGCGGCGCCGCCCGCGCCGACGAGCCGCGTCGTGGGGTCGCCGTCGCCGCGCACGAGGGGTGCCAGCGTGGTGGCCAGGTCCAGCGGCCAGCTCGGCCGCCAGCGCCGCTCCAGGACTCGCTGCGCCACCGCGGCATCCTCGCACTGAGCGGGCTCTGCGGCTCCCCGTGCCGCACCTGGGCGGCCCTGGTGCGCTGCTCCGCGGCCCTCCGTGCAGCCCGGGGCAGGCGAGGCGGGCACCCGCTGCGGCATGGTCACAGCCGGATCAGGATCGGGCGCTTCGGACATCTGTCACACGAGGTTGACGCATATCAGAAATGGCATGCCGCTCACCTTGACACGCCGTACCTCCACGCATGTAGTTTCACCCGTGTGATTCACCCCGGGGCGCGGTCGGGCTCCTCGGCGGACAGCGGAATCACACCGGGTCGAGGAGGAACGATGTTCGAAGCCGAGGTCATCCCCCTGCTGGAGATCGAGGAGACGTCCTGGCAGGAGCGGGCGCTGTGCGCCCAGACTGACCCCGAGGCGTTCTTCCCCGAGAAGGGCGGCAGCACCCGCGAGGCCAAGAAGGTGTGCGGATCGTGCGAGGTGCGCGTCGAGTGCCTCGAGTACGCCCTGGCCAACGATGAGCGGTTCGGCATCTGGGGTGGGCTCTCCGAGCGGGAGCGCCGGCGCCTGAAGAAGCTCGCCGTCTGAGGGGCGCTGGTCCAGCGACGGGGCCGGTGGGACGGCGGCGATCGCAGCGGTCGGCCCCCGGCGTGAGCCGGGTCGAGCCGCTCGCGCGGAGGTCCGCGGCGGCTCGGCTGGCGCACGCTAGCGTGACCCACCGTGACAGGGGCTGACGGCAGCGGCGAGTCCGCTGAAGCCGACCGTCGCGCTGACGAGGCCCTCGACCGGTTCCTGCCCGCGGCGCGGGCTGCCCTGGCGAGGCGCCACCACGTCGCTGCCATCGTGGTGGCGCACATGGGGGCTCCGTGGCTGCCGCGCACCCTGCGCGACCTCGCCGCCCAGGTCCGTCCCCCCGACGCCGTGGTGGGGGTGGACGCCGGCTCGGTGGACGACAGCGAGGCGCTGCTGCGGGCAGCGCTGCCCACGGTGCTGTCGGTACCGGTCGACGCCGGGCTCGCCGGGGCCCTGGCGGTGGGCGTGGCCGCCGCCGGTGCAGCGGACTCGGCAGCGCGGGCGCCGGCCCAGGCGCAGCTGCTGGCTGAGGCGCGCGCCGAGGATCCCATCCAGTGGTACTGGCTCCTGCACGACGACAGCGCTCCCGAGCCGGCGGCGCTGGCTGCGCTGCTCGAGGGCGCGGATCGCCACCCGGGGGCCCACGTCCTGGTGCCCAAGACCGTGGCGTGGTCGGACCCGGGCCGGTTGGTCGGCGTGGGCAACCGGTGGGCGCCGGGCGTGCCGGTGGTGGAGCGACTGGAGCCGCGGGAGCGCGACCAGGGCCAGTACGACGTGGACCGCGCGGTGCACTCGGGCAGCTCGGCAGGGATGCTGGTGCGAGCCGACGCCTGGGCGCGGCTCGGTGGGATGGACCCCCGCTACGGCCAGTGGGCCGGTGCCGTGGACCTCTGCCGGCGGGTCTGGGGCACCGGGGCCAGTGTCGTGTTCGTGCCGCAGGCGGTCGTGGCGCACCG
The DNA here is from genome assembly GCA_036375875.1 of Candidatus Nanopelagicales bacterium. Lineage (GTDB taxonomy): Bacteria > Actinomycetota > Actinomycetes > S36-B12 > CAIYMF01 > Prado023. The sequence continues at coordinate 2,199 of DASVBK010000027.1, read as the reverse complement.
CCAGGCCGGCCACCGCGGGGTGCGCCCGGGCGCCGACCAGTCGCCGCCGCACCGGCGCGCCCGCGCTGGCCAGCTGCTGCTCGACCTGACCCAGGCCTCGGGCTGGGCGCTGCCGTGGCGCTGGCTGCGCGGCTGGCTGAGCTCGCTGGGCCGGGCCCTGGCCATGCTCCTGACCCGCGAGCCCGAGGAGGCCACGGCCGAGGTCCGCGGCGCCTGGGACGTGCTGGCGCACCCCGGCCAGGTGCGGGCGGGTCGCCGGGCGCTGCGCCTGGCCGAGCTGCCCGCCAGCACCCGGCCGCCGCAGGTCCGGGCGGCGCGCGGCACGGTGCTGCTCCACGCGATGGACGAGCTCGCCGGCAGCCGGGGCCCGCGTCGGCCCCGGCGCAGCTGGCGCCAGTGGTCCGGCTGGCTCCCGCTGGCGATCGCGGCAGCGCTGGCGCTCGTGACGTTCCTGCGCGACCCGGGGCAGCTGCTCGGCTCCGGGACGCTGCGCGGTGGCGGCCTGCTGCCCGCGCCCGAGGCCGGCACGCTGCTGCGGAGCTACCTGGCGACCTGGCAGGAGGCGCGGTTCGGCCTGCCCAGCGGCCAGCCCGCGACGCTGCCCCTGCTCGCCGCGGCCAGCGTGCCGCTGCTCGGCTCCGTGGACCTGCTGCTGCGGCTGCTGGTCGGCCTGGCCGTGCCGTTGGCGTTCCTCAGCGCGTACCTGGCCCTCGGCCCGCACCGGGTGGGTCGACAGCGCATCCCGCTGGCGCTGGCGTGGTCGCTGCTGCCCGCGGCCTCGGCGGCCTCGGCCGGTGGCCGCCTGTCGACGCTCGCGGTCGCCCTGCTCGGTCCGCCGACGGCGCGCCTGCTCGTCGGCGCCGTGGCCCAGCCCGAGCTCGGCGCCGGCCGCGCCCCGCGGCTGCGCCCGGCCATCGCGGCGGGGACGACGCTCGGGGTGCTGATGGCGTTCGCCCCGCTGACCGGCCTGCTCGCCCTCGCCGCGGGCCTCGTGGCGTGGCTGCTGGCCGGGCTGCCGCGCCGGCCGATACGGGCGGGGCTGATCATCCTGGCGACCTCGGCGGTCTTCGTGGCGCTGTGGTCGCCCAGCGTGGTGCGTGCTCCGTGGCAGCTGTTCACCGACCTGGGGCGCGACGACCCCTCGCTGGGCACCCCGGCGGCCTGGCCGTGGGGCCTCGCGCCCGGCGGCCCGACCTCGGTGGCGTGGGCGGGCGCGCCGCTGCTGGTGCTCGCGGTCGTCGCCGTGGTGCTCGTCGGGCCCACCCGACGCCTGCTGCTGGCGGTGGCTGGTGGCGTGGTCCTGCTCGTGGCTGCGGCCTGGTACGGCCCGCTGGCTGCATCGCCGTGGCTCGGGGTGGCGCCGCAGCGGCTGTGGCCGGGCCAGCTGCTGCTGCTGTCCGCCGGGCTGTTCGCGCTGGCGCTGGCCCGGGCCGTCGACCGGTCGGGTGCTCGGCGCCGCCAGCACCTGACCCGGCACCGCCTGCTGGTGGCCGGGTGGGCCGGCGCGATCGGGGCCCTGGCCCTCGGGTGGTGGCTGACCCCGGTGCTGGCCACCGTGGGCACGGGAACCGGCCTGCCGGCCGTGGTCTCCCTGGCTGAGCAGACCCCGGAGCGGCCGCGTGCCCTCGTGCTGGCCAGGGGTGAGGCCGACGAGGTGCGCTACGGGGTCGCCAGTGGGCCGGGCGCCCGACTCGGCGACGCCGAGGCGCTGGCCCCCCACCCGGATGACCGATTCACCGACGTGGTCGCCGGCCTCGTCGTCGGCGCGGGTCCCGACCTCGAGGCCGAGCTGGGCGGCCGGGGGCTGCGCTACGTGGTCTTCGACGGCCCGCAGGCCGATCCGTTGGTCGCCCGGCTCGACGCGGCCGTGGGACTGCGCCGGCTGGCCAGCTCCGCGCAGCAGTCGCTGTGGCTGGTCTCCGGGCAGCCGGTGCGCGCCGAGCTGGTGAGCGACACCGCTGGTGGGACCGCGGCAGGCACCGCGGCCGGCACCGCGGGCGGCACCCCTGGTGGCGCTGCCGGTGGCGCCGCGGCTGAGCAGGCCGCCGGGGACGTGACGGTGCCCATCACGACCTGGCCGACCTCGGTGGACGTGGTGCTGCACCCGCAGCTGCCGCTCCCGCGGTGGTTGCGGCTGGCCGAGACCGCCGACCCGGGCTGGCGCGGCACGCTCGCCGGAGCCCCCGTGGCGCTGGGCGC
>DASVBK010000017.1:0-29780 GCA_036375875.1 Candidatus Nanopelagicales bacterium | reverse complement strand
GCGTCCCCCGCGACGAGGACCTCCGGCCCTGCCCCGTGGCCGCCTGAGGGCGTAGCAGGGAGGTGTGGGGACGGGTGTGCGCCGTCTCCCCGGAGGCGGGGCCCTGCGCGGGCGACTCCGGTGCGGAGTCGCCGTGAGCGCCTGCGCGCTAGTGCTGCTCACCAGCGCATGCACACCCGGTGCGCCCAGCACGTCGACGCCTGCAGCGGGCGCGGACTCCGCCACGGAAGCGGCCCAGCCAACGGGCCGCAATTCCACCTGGGCGGCGAGCGCCGAGGCCTACGTCGCGGCGTTCGACGCTGCCTGGGCGGCGGGCGCATCGAACGCGGCGCCCTTCTACGCGCCGCGCGTGAGCATCGACCAGGGCGGACTCCACGGCCTCAACGGCGAGAGCGTGGACCGGTCGGAGCTGGCGCAGATGATCCGCAACGACCCTCCATTCGGTCCCCGGGATCCCGCCGATGCCCTCCCCGTGACGCCCACCGATTCGGTCTACCTGGCCACGACCCGCATGATCCACACGGTCACCCTCACGGTCGACAACGGTAACGACCGCATCCCCATGGCATGGGCCCAGCGCGTGGGCCCATCGGGTGTCGCCGAGGAGCTGTTCGCCCGCAGCCCCGACGGACCCGATGAGAGCGCTGCGGCCAGGGACTTGCTCGCCGGCTACGTCACGGCGTGGGGCTCTGGCCAGCCTTGGGCGACCGCCGCCCTGTACGCACCGCGGGCCGCCTTGGTCGACAGCCTGCTGGGGATCTCGACCACGGGACGCACCGAGATCGCCGCGCTGGCCACGCAACCGGCGATGCGGGGCGGCCTACCCCGCGCGTCCCTGCTCGACCTGCCCCCTGGCGGAGACCCTGATTACTACGCCGGGGCACCCGCCGCCTACTCCAACGGCGCGTTCGGCGATGCCTCCACCAACGCGCTCGTGCTCCTGCTCGACGTGCTTGGTGACTGCCCCGGCCAGGTAGGGGTGCAGCTGTGGCTCGACCGGGCCAGGCGCATCGTGCGTGAGGAGCGGTTCCACCGCATCGACACGCTGCGCCGGTGCCTGCCAGCTGGCCAGTTGCCGCACGGATGGTGGGACAGCCTCCAGCCGCCGGCCGGCCCGACCGTGCACCTCGCTGAGACGGTCCCGGTCAGCGACACCGCGATCGCGATCTGGAACACGACCGGGCGGCCCGACGGCCGGCTCGAGGGCCTGCTGCGCTGGGCGGTCCAACGGTTCACCGACGCCGGGCTCGCCGCGACGCTCCCCTCGTCGGTGACCTTCCTGACCGACATCGCGGACCCATGGTCCGCGTATGGGTTCGAGACAGGATCGAACGCGCCTGACATCGGGGTACCGCTGCCTCAACTGCAGCCGTGCGCAGGGTCCTGCACGCTGGCTCCCGCCGCGAAGCAGGCCATGCTCCACGAACTGGCGCACCTCTGGCTGACGCCGGGCCCATACAGCGGCATCCCGGTATGGTCCCCGGCCTGGCGCACTGGGAGGCAGTTCGCGGTTGGCCACGGCCTGGCGTGGGTGGACGAGTCGGGCAGGTGGTCGAAGCAGGCCGGCGAGCTGGCCGCCGAGACCCTCGCCTGGGGCCTCATGGACGAGCCGGCCGCCCCCGACGCGCGGATGGGCATCACGAGCTGCACGGAGCTCACCGCCGACTTCGAGCTGCTCACCAGGACCACTCCCGATCAGCGGGCCTGCGCGCAGGCCGCGGGGTCACCGGCTGGGAGCCGCCAGACCCTCACCCTCACCACCCCCGATCCCCGCGCCTGCGCCGACCTCGCATCCGTCGCCGCCCAGGCCCCGTCGGCCACGCCAGGAGGTGCCCCATGAGCAGCACTCGGGAGCAAGCGCGACGACCCCGGCGAGCGCTCGTCGCCGGGCTGTGCGCGGTGGTGCTGGTCGGCTGTGCGGCACCGCTGGATGCGTCGACGCGCACGGCGCCGACCGATCGGGCCGAGCAGTGGGCCACCGCCTACGCCAGTGCGCTGCGGCAGGGCGTCTTCAACGTGCGGCGGTTCTACGACGAGGAAGCGGTCCTGGACCTGACGGCCCTCGGCCGCGGCACGGCCTCGGAGCGTGACGAGGACGTGCGCCTGATCGGCTCGGCCTTCGACGTCCGCGACGCTGACGCGAGCCGCGATGCCGCCGGAGAGCTGTACCTGGCCGCGACCGGGGCGCTCGAGCAGGCAGCCTTCATGGACCAGGCCTTCCAGGCCCCCCACCAGCTGGTGTCGATCGAGGAGATGTCGGCCACCGGCATCGCCCGGCAGACGCTCGCGGTGTCCGAGCTCGCGTGGCGCAGCGCCCGGGCTGACGACCCTCGCATCCTGGCCGCCCACAAGCTGGCGCTGGCCTGGGCAGCCGCCTGGCGCAACGGTTCCACCGCGGACATCCCGGCGCTCTACCGAGCGGACGCCACGCTGCGCGACGAGCTCGTGGGCGTCGAGGCCGCCTCGGGCACGGCCATCGCGAGCCTCGTGGGCGACCGAGCCTCGCCGGTGGCCCTGCCCGGCTTCGAGATCACCACCATGCCGGACCTCGCCGGCCCCGCGGTGTACGTCGTCGGCAGCATCGAGTGGGCGTCGGCAGACCCGATGTCGCAGGTCGTGGTCATCGGCTCGGCCAACGACGGGGCCGCCTGCCCCGGCGGCGTAGCCGCAGTGCTGAACCTCGACGGGGCCGGGAACATCGCCCGCGAGCAGCGCTACCACCGCGCGGGCGACCTCGCGCGGTGCGGGCTGGCGGGAGCGGCACCACGGGGGTGGTGGAACGCGCTGACGATCCCCGCCGTCGTCGCCGTGGACCCCACCGGCGTGCTCGACGTCAGCGGCCAGCAGGTGGCGATGTTCAACTCGTCGCCGGCCCTCGATGGGCTGGTGGCCTGGGCGTACGGGCGGTTCGCCGCCGCGAAGCTCCCGCCGCCGGCCGTCAGCCGGGTCACGTTCTACGAGCCGACCGTGGACCTGTGCCGTGGCGTGGCCGGACTGGCCGCAGGCGACGAGCTCAGCATGTGCTTCACCGCGCAGCGGGTGTGCGTGAACGAGTCGTGCAGCGTCTTCGAGCCGAGCGCCAAGGGCGTGATGCTCCACGAGCTCGGCCACGCCTGGATGTCGACCCACACCAAGCGTGCCGTCGGTGAGGCGTTCACCGAGCAGGCGGGGCTCGCCCGCTGGGCGAGCTCCGACGTCCCCTGGGGCGAGCGCGGGGTCGAGCTCGCCGCCGATCTCATGGCCTGGGCCCTCATGGACACCGCACGGCCACTGAGCCGCAAGCTCCCCGCCTACTCCTGCGAGCAGCTGGCAGCGCTCTACGAGACGCTGACCTCGACGCCACCGCCGGCTTCGGCGGCGTGCGCCGACCCCGGCACGGAGCAGGCCGAGGCCCCGGCCACCGACAGGAGCCGGTGAGGGATGGGATGGTCATGGGCAGCGATCGCCGTCGGGCCGTGGGCGCCATCAGTGCGGCCACCATCACGCTCCTGATCCTCGCCGGATGCGGCACCGCGGCGCCGCCCTCGGACCCGCCGGGCGCTGCCCCCGGCGAGGTGCCGCTGGCCGCACCACCGACCGTGTCCAGCACCCCGGGCTTGGCGACGCCGCCCGCGGCCAGCCCGGGCTCGCCCCCCATGGGCCTGCCAGCAGCCCAGGCCTACGCCGATGCCCTGCTCGCCGCCACCCGGAGGGGCTTCACCAACACTGCGCCCTTCTACGCCCCGGGCGCGCAGCAGGACCTGCGGTTCCTCGTCGACTTCAGCGGGTCCGGCCGGGCCACGATCGTGCAGGCCGCCCGGGACTACCAGCAGATGCCGCCCCGGTCGATGGGCGGCTGGGACCAGTCCGACGCGCACGAGGCCACGCGCGTCCAGCCCATCTTCCTCGGCCGTACGGACCTGCTCGACGTGCGGGCCATCCCTTCGTGCGGCTACACCGTGGCCGATCGGATGACGGTGGCCGCCGAGGGCATCACGCGCGAGACGATGGCGGGATCCGTGGACCGGGCCGAGTTCTTCCACAGCGGGTGGGTGGCCCGGGCCCGGCCGATCGTGGAGCGCTACCTCGGAGCCTGGACCGCAGGGTCCGGTGAGGCGGTGGCCGCGCTGTACACCCCGGACGCCGTGCTCACCGATTCCCTTGGCAGCATGCGGGTCGTCGGGCCAACGACCATCGCCGCCCGGGCAGGCGCAGACGCCGCCCGTGGTGGCCTGCCGGGCGCTCGCCTGACCTCGGGCAGCGCTGCGGTCTTCCTGCGTGGTGACCTCTCCCTGCTCGGACCCCGCGCTGCGCGGCTCGAGGGGCTCACCCTGCTGCTCACCGTCGGATCGCCCAGCTGCGGTGACGAGCTGGCCGTCGACCTCACGCTCGACGCCGCCGACCTGATCCGCGGCGAGGAACGGTTCCACCGCATCGACCGGCTCGGCACGTGTGGCGGGGCCGCGGTCCCCGGGACCGGGTGGTGGCAGTCGGCCCGCATACCGTCGGTCCCGCAGGTGCGACGCACCGCCGACCTGCCGACGGCTGTCGCCGGGGTCCATCCCATCGCGCTCTGGAACGGTGACCCCCGCGTCGACCCAATCGTCGCCTGGGCTCGCGCACGGTTCGCGGCCGCGGGCCTGCCGCCCCCGGAGCCGGCCTCCGTGACGTTCCTTCCCGCGGTCCCCGGGGACCGCTGGGCGACCTACGGCTTCGCCACCGGGACATCGGCGATCGACCTCGCGCTGCCGTTCACCGCCGACGAGGCCTGCGTCGACGCGAGCTGCTCTGCGTGGCGCGCGACAGCCAAGGCGGCCACGCTCCACGAGCTTGCGCACCTCTGGACGGTCAGGGGGGCCAGCCCGCTGCCGTCGCCGGGGACCTGGGACCCAGCCGGAGCCGACCGCGCAGCCGAGACGATCACCTGGGGGCTCATGGACGAGCCCTACCGGGTCGATCCGCGGCTCGGCGCCCCGAGCTGCGCGCGGCTCACCGCGGACTTCGAGACCCTCACCAACAGCTCGCCGGTGGGGCTGGACTGCGTCTCGCCGGCAGGGGGATGAGAGCCGGGGCGCGGGCGTGAGGCGGGTTGCCGGCCCGTCGGCGTGCTGGCCACCTCGGTCGGACTCGCTCAGCGCCCCGCGCGGACCACGTTCGCCAGCGGCTCGCCCGCCCGCCACCGGGTCAGCTGCTCGGCGACCAGCCGGCGGGCGCGCGGCAGGAAGGCCGAGGTGTTGCCCCCGACATGGGGCGAGATGAGCACGCCCCGGGTGCGCCACAGCGGGTGCTCGGACGGCAGCGGCTCCGGGTCGGTGACGTCCAGCGCGGCACGCAGCCGTCCGGTTGCGCACGCGGCAACCAGTGCCTCGGTGTCCACGACCGGGCCGCGAGCCACGTTCACCAGCAGGGCACCGTCGCGCATGCGCGCCAGGAACTCGGCACCGACCAGCCCGCGGGTGGCCTCCGTGAGGGGCACGATGAGGATCACGACGTCGGCCGTGGGCAGCAGGTGGGGCAGCGCATCGGCCGCGTGCACGGCGACGCCCTCCACCTCGCGCGCGCTCCTCGCGACGGCGACCACCTCGCACTCGAAGCCCGCGAGGCGCCGCGCGATCGCCCGGCCGATGGACCCGAACCCCACGATGAGCACCCGCTTGTCGGCCAGCGCCTGGAACCGGTCGTACGCCCAGCGCCCCTCGGGCATGGCCCGGGCGAACTCGTCGAGGTGGCGCAGGCTGGCGAGCGTGAGGCCGACCGCGAGCTCGGCGGTGGACGCGTCGTGCACGCCGGCGGCGTTGCACAGTGTCACGCCCTGCGGGATCGCGGGGAGCACGTGCTCGACGCCGGCGGTCAGGGCCTGGACCGTGCGCAGCCGGGGCATGTCCGCGACGACTGCCAGGTCACGGGTCGACGCCGTGTAGGGCACGACCAACAGCTCGACCGCGGCGAGGACCTCGGGACCGGGCACCGCCCCGCCGACCTCCCATGGCGCGATGCCGGAGCCGAGGGAAGCGACGAGGTCGGCTGGCAGCCCCTCGAGGATCGACGGTGGCAGCAGGACGCTCACGTCGCCGCGAGCCCAGGCGTGACCAACGTCGAGCCGGCCTCGTGCGCCTTTCGCGCGCCGTGGCCGAGCGTCCAGACCGACTGGCGACCCATGACGCGCCACTCGTGCGGACCGCCCACCAGCGCGGTGTCCTCGTCGATGCCCAGCACGGTCACCCCGGCGGGGGCGTGCAGCAGCACGCGCGTGACCAGGTCCGGCGCCCAGCCCAGCATCTTGTCGAAGTGCGGGATGACCCGAAGGTGCGGCAGCAGCCCCAGGCCCGGGTCCGCCGGGCGGTGCAGCGCGCGCACGTGCGGTACCCAGCCGGTCATCGCCATCGCCCCCGCGCTGCACCCGGCCAGGGCGGCACCGGCACGCCACGCCGCGAGGATCGCCTCCCACAGCGCGGTGCCGCGCAGCGAGCCAGCCAGGTGCGCCGGGTTACCGCCGGAGAGGTAGACCAGGCCGGCCCCGGCCACCTCGGCAGCGATCGCGGCATCATCGGCCTCCACGCGATCGTGCACGATCAGCGGCACTGCCTGCACGCCCAGCCGCTGGGCCTGCTCCTCGCCCAGCCGACGCCACTTGGCGAGCACGTGCTCGCCCTCGGGCGCGGCGGCGGTCGGGATCTGCACGTAGCGCGCGGGCCTGCCCTCGAGCAGCAGCCGCTCGACCTCCAGCATGACCGGCAGGTACTCCCCCGAGCCCACCAGCGCGATCGGCCCGCAGCCCTCCGCGGGGCTCGGGAGTTGGCCGGGGGTCACGTCCACTGCCACGTCGAACCCTCCGCGCCGTCGCGGACCTCGACGCCCACGCCGGCCAGCAGGTCGCGGACCTGGTCGCTGCCCGCCCAGTCACGGGCCTCGCGTCGCTCCGCCCGGATCTGCACCAGGGCGTCGACGAGCTCGGCGGCCAGCTCGCGGGAACGGTCCTGGGCTGCCGCCTGGGCGCGGTCGGCCAGGTCGACGAGGTGCGCGCGGGCCGCGGTCGCCTCGGCGGGGAGGACGGCCAGCACGGCTCGGGCGAGCTCGTCGACCTCCCGTGGCTCCGCCTCGGCGGTCGGGAGGGCACCCGCGGGCTCCGACGAGCTCGGGGCAGGATCGGTGCGCCCCACCGCTGCGGGCGCACCGAGCGCCGCGATCCTGGCCTCGACCTCGGCCAGGCTCAGCTCGCTGCCCTCGGGCAGCACGTCCTCGACGCCCGTCACGCGCAGGGTGACGGCCCCTCGGCCGGCGACCTGCACGCTGCGTCGCTCGAGGTCCACCACCAGGGCGGTGTGCTCGTCGATGCCCAGGATGAAGCCGCCATCGAGCTGCGGCTCGATGCTGGCCAGGCGCCGGCCTCCCACGTAGCAGAACCGGGTGTCGTGGGTGCCACCCTCGCGGTTGTCGTAGTGCGGCACGACGGCGCAGCGCCAGCCGAGGACCAGGCCCATGAGCCCGAGGCCAGGCTCCCACCGGGGGTCCTCGCCGACCTTGTAGATCTCGTACACAGGCAGCGCCCAGTCGCCAAGGGTGACCGCGGCGGCCGAGGCCAGCACCAGCGCGCCCGTGCGGCCGGGAGCGACCACCGCGGCCATGGCCGCCGGCACGGGGGTGCCCTGCCAGCAGCGTCGCGCGTAGCTCGGCGAGCCGGGGCCGGCGAACAGCCAGTCGGCGGCGCGCACGTCGGCCAGTGCCCGCTCCAGCGTGAGCGGGTCGGCCTCGGCCGGCAGCCGGACCCGCTCGACGGCCTGGCCCAGAGACTCGCGGAAGTACTGGCCGATCCGCTCGACGAGCTCGTCGGCGTTCTCCTGGAACGCGAAGGGGCTGTCCATCAGCCGGCAGGCCGGCTGCGGGGGCAGTGCGGCGAACACGGCGCGGTGCACGCCGAGCATGCCCGGGGTGGTCTCACCCGAGCCCATGATCACGAGGGTGCGCGGCATCGGCGGCAACCCTACGGGCAGGGCAGCCGTTGCGCCGACGGCGAGCGCGTGCGCCGGGGGCGAGCGCTGTGGGTGGGCGGTGGTGCCTGGGACGAGCGGTGTGGGTGGGCGGGGCGCGTGGGTGGGCGGGGCGCGTGGGTGGGCGGGCGCGGGTGGCGGGGCGACCTGATCTCGCCATGGGTGCGGCCGACCATCCGTCACGCCGCAGGCGCTAGCCTTACCGCGACCCCGAGCCGAATGTGGGACTCGCCCACGGATCAGGAGATGCCGCCCATGTCCCTCGCCGCCCCCGCGCCCGGCGTCCTCGCCGACGCCCTGCCTCGCAGCGCCGTCCGCAACGTCCTGCTCGTGATCGGCGGGGCGATGTTCGTGGGCCTGGCCGCCCAGGTCGCGATCCCGCTGCCGTTCACGCCCGTGCCGGTGACCGGGCAGACCTTCGCCGTGCTCCTGACGGCGGCGGCGCTCGGCACGTGGCGAGGCGTCGCCGCCATGCTGCTCTACGCGGCGATGGGCCTGGTGGGCGTCCCGTGGTTCGCGGAGGGGTCGACCGCCTTCCGTGGGGGCGCCCTGGTCGTGACGTTCGGCTACATCGTCGGCTTCATCGTGGCGGCGGCCGTCGTCGGCTGGCTGGCTGAGCGGGGCAACACCCGCACGCCACTGCGGACCGCAGGCCTGATGGTCCTGGGCAACGCCGTGATCTACGCGATCGGTGCCACGTGGCTGGCTGCGGCCATCAACGTCCCGATCGGCACGGCGATCTCGCTGGGCGTGCAGCCCTTCCTGCTCGGCGACGCCCTGAAGGTGGCGCTCGCCGCTGGCCTGTTCCCGCTCGCCTGGCGGGCCGTGGAACGGTTCACGAAGGCCTGAGCCCCGCCCCGGCGGCCTCGCGCCACCCTGACGAGCTCGGGCCGGTGGCCGCTACCCCTCGACGCCGAGCCGCTCGAAGATCAGGGCACGTACCCGGGCGGCGTCCGCCTGCCCGCGCGTGGCCTTCATGACCGCCCCGACGATCGCCCCGGCCGCAGCCACCTTGCCGCCGCGGATCTTCTCCGCGACATCCGGTTGCGCCGCCAGCGCGTCGTCGATCGCCGCGAGCAGCGGGCCGTCGTCGGACACGACCGCCAGCCCGCGGGACGCCACGACCTCCGCGGCCGACCCCTCGCCGGCCAGGACCCCGTCGAGGACCTGCCGCGCCAGCTTGTCGTTCACGGTGCCGGCCACCACGAGTGCCTCCACCTCGGCGACCTGCGACGGCGTGATCGGCAGCTCCGCGAGCTCGACCCCCCGCTCCCGGGCGACCCGGGCCAGCTCCCCGGTCCACCACTTGCGGGCAGCGGCCTGGTCGGCACCCGCCTCGATCGTCGCCTCCACCAGGTCCAACGCACCGGCGTTCACCACGTTGGCCATGTCCAGGTCGCTGATCCCCCACTCGGCGGCCAGCCTGCTGCGGCGCACCGCCGGGTTCTCCGGCAGGGTGGCGCGCAGCGCCTCGACCCACTCGCGCGAGGGGGCGATCGGGACCAGGTCGGGCTCGGGGAAGTACCGGTAGTCCTCGGCCTCCTCCTTCGAGCGCCCCGGGGTCGTGAGGCCCGTGTCCTCGTGCCAGTGCCGGGTCTCCTGCACGATCCGCTCGCCGGCCGTCAGCCGGGCAGCCTGGCGGCCGATCTCGTAGCGCACCGATCGCTCCACGGAGCGCAGCGAGTTGACGTTCTTCGTCTCGGAACGCGTGCCGAACGGGGCGTCCGGGGACGGCCGCAGCGACACGTTGACGTCGCAGCGCAGCGAGCCCTGCTCCATCCGCACGTCCGAGACGCCCAGCGCCCGCAGCAGGTCGCGCAGCGCGGTGACGTACGCGCGGGCGACCTCCGGTGCGTAGCGGCCCGCGCCCTCGATCGGCTTGGTGACGATCTCGATGAGCGGGATGCCCGCGCGGTTGTAGTCGACCAGCGAGTAGTCCGCGCCATGGATGCGACCGGTCGCCCCACCCACGTGGCTGTTCTTGCCGGTGTCCTCCTCCATGTGTGCGCGCTCGATCCCGACCCGGAACGTCCGGCGGCCCTCCGGCGTCTCGTAGTCGACATCGAGGTGGCCGTCGAAGCAGATCGGCTCGTCGTACTGGGAGGTCTGGAAGTTCTTCGGCATGTCCGGGTAGAAGTAGTTCTTGCGCGCGAACCTGCACCACTCGGCCACCTGGCAGTGCAGCGCCAGGCCGATGCGCATGGCCGACTCGACACCGACGCGGTTCAGCGCCGGCAGTGCCCCGGGGAGCCCGAGGCACACCGGGCAGACCTGCGTGTTCGGCGGTGCGCCGAACTCTGTCGAGCACCCGCAGAACATCTTGGTCGCGGTGTTGAGCTCGACGTGCACCTCGAGGCCGAGCACCGGGTCGAACCGGGCCATCGCCTCGTCGAAGTCCATGATCGGGGCCGCGGCCCGCGTGGTCGCCGTGCTCATCGCACCTGCCCTCCCGTCGCCTCGGATCGTTCAGCATCCGCACCACCCGGTGGTCGGGTTCCAGCGCCGTAGGGCGAGGACTCGATGAGCAGGCCGCCCCACCGCTGGAACAGGATGCGCTCCAGGGCGCCTCCCACCCGGTACAACCGCTCGTCGGCCATCGCCGGCGCGATCACCTGCAGGCCCACGGGCAGGCCGTCCTCCGGCGCCAGCCCGATCGGCAGGCTCATCGCCGCGTTGCCAGCGAGGTTGACCGGGATCGTGGCCACGTCGTTGAGGTACATCGCCAACGGGTCGTCGAGCTTCTCGCCCAACCGGAACGCGGTGGTGGGCGCGGTGGGCGAGATGAGCACGTCGCACTGGGCGAAGGCCGCGGCGAAGTCGCGCTGGATCAGGGTGCGCACCTGTTGCGCCGAGCCGTAGTAGGCGTCGTAGTACCCACTGGACAGGGCGTAGGTGCCCAGCATGATGCGACGCTTGACCTCGGCGCCGAAGCCGGCCTCGCGGGTGAGGCTCATCACCTCCTCCACCGAGCGCGTCCCGTCGTCGCCGACGCGCAGGCCGTACCGGATCCCGTCGAACTTGGCCAGGTTGCTCGACGCCTCGCTCGGCAGGATGAGGTAGTAGGCAGCCAGCGCGTAGTCGAAGCTCGGGCAGCTCACCTCGACCACCTCGGCACCGGCGCGCTCGAGCAGGGCCACGACCTCGGCGAACCGCTGGCGGACCCCCGCCTGGTAGCCCTCGCCGTTGAGCTCGCGCACCAGGCCGATGCGCATGCCCGCCACGTCGGCCCGCATCGCTGCGGCCACCACGTCGGGCACCGGCTCGGCCAGGGAGGTGGAGTCCATCGGGTCGTGTCCGGCGATCACGGCATGCAGCAGCGCGGTGTCCAGCACGGTGCGGGCGCAGGGACCGGCCTGGTCCAGCGAGGAGGCCAGCGCCACGAGGCCGTAGCGCGAGACTGCCCCGTACGTCGGCTTCACGCCGACCGTGCCGGTGACGGCCGCGGGCTGGCGGATGGACCCGCCGGTGTCCGTGCCGATGGCCAGCGGCGCCTCGAACGCCGCCAGGGCGGCTGCGCTGCCGCCGCCAGACCCGCCCGGGATCCGGTCGAGGTCCCAGGGGTTGCGGGTGGGTCCGTACGCGGAGTGCTCGGTGGACGACCCCATCGCGAACTCGTCCATGTTGGTCTTGCCGAGGATCACGATCCCCGCGTCCTTGAGCCGTCGCGTGACCGTGGCGTCGTACGGCGGGTGCCAGCCCTCGAGCATGCGGGAGCCGCACGTGGTCGGGGCGCCGCGCATCGTGAGCACGTCCTTGAGCGCCAGGGGGACGCCTGCCAGCAGGCCGAGGGGCTCGCCGGCGGCCCGGGCCGCGTCGACGGCGTCAGCCTTGGCCAACGCGCCCTGGGCGTCGACGTGCAGGAACGCGTGGACGTCGTCGTCCACCGCGGCGATCCGGTCGAGGTGCGCCTGCGTCAGCTCGCGCGAGGAGACGATGCGGTTGCCGAGCAGGTCGGACTGCTGGGCGGCGGTGAGCCGGGTGAGGTCGGGCAGGTCAGCGATGTCGAGGTCCGCGTCGGAGGCCGTGGGCGGCATGCGAGTCACTCCTCGTCCAGGATGCGCGGGACCCGGAACCGCTCGTCCTCGGCGGCGGGCGCCCCGGACAGCGCCTCGGCCTGGCTCAGGCTCGGCCGGGGCACATCCTCCCGGAACACGTTCTGCAGCGGCATCGGGTGCGACGTCGCAGGGACGTCGGAGGTGGCAACCTCCGTGACGCGCGCGACCGCGGCGACGATGTCGGCCAGCTGGGCGCTGTAGCGATCCAGCTCGTCCTCGGTGAGCGACAGCCGGGCGAGGCGGCCCAGGTGGGCCACCTGCTCTCGGGTGATCGCGGCGGCGTTCTCAGGCATGGGCGCCATCCTAGGTGGGGCGGACGGCACCGCCGTCGTGCGCAGGCAGCCTCAGTTCACGCGATGCGCCTTGCACACGATGGTGTGCAGCTGGACTGCTGCGAGGGGACCGGCCCGGCCCGCCCGGAGCCGTGCGTGCAGGTTGACCTCGAAGGCCAGCGGTCCCCCACCAGCCAGGGCATGGGTGAACGAGTCGGAGCTGGCCAAGCCGTCCGGACGGGGCACGAAGGTGTGGTAGCCCGTCTCGTCGCGCCCGTCGGCGTCCTCCCCCCAGCCGACTCGCACCATGCGGCCCTCGGCCCAGGAGCCCCTGGGCATCCGGATCTGCAGGGTGAGCAGGTAGTAGCCGCCCGCAGGAAGGGTGATCGCGCCCACCACGGACCAGACCCCGGGGACCACGCTGACGGGGTTGCCCAGCACCACCTTGCGCTCGATGACCACCGTCCGGCCGACGGCGAAGCCCGCGATGTGGACCTGCGGGACCGGGGGGCGGAGCTGGGACCGTACCAGCTGGCCCGGCGCGGCGTGGCAGCCACCTGCGAGCACGAGGATCACGCACAGCAGCAGGGCCATCCGCGGCCGCTGGGCGCATGGCTGGCGCCTCATCCGACTCCCCCGTTCCGGCGGCTCGCGAGGCGGCTCGACGGCGCCCCGGCCATCGACACCACGAGACCACCAGCCAGCGCGCCAAGCAAGGGACGAACGTCCGAAGCTGAGCCTCCTCCCAGGTGCTACTCCCCGATGCGCGCGACCGCGGCGCCCGCCTCGGGGCCGTGCTCCAGCAGCACCGCGAAGCCGTCGGCGTCGAGCATCGGCCGGGCCAGCGCGATCGCCCTGTCGGCCTTCGTGCCGGCGTTCTCCCCGACCACGACGAAGTCCGTCTTCTTCGACACCGAGCTCGCGACCTTGCCGCCCCGGCTGGTCACCGCCTCCGCCGCGGAGTCGCGGGTGTACCCGGGCAGCGAGCCCGTGATCACCACCGTGAGCCCCGCCAGCGGCTGCGGCCCGGCCTCCGCGCGCTCGTCGGCCATCCGCACGCCGGCCTCGCGCCACTTGCGCACGACCTCGCGGTGCCAGTCGACCGCGAACCACTCGACCACCGCCTCACCGATGATCGGCCCCACGCCCTCCGTGGCGGCCAGCTGCTCGGCGGACGCGGCCTCGATTGCCTCGAGGGACCCGAACTCGCGGGCCAGGGCCTGCGCCGCGGTCGGGCCCACATGGCGGATGGACAGGGCGACCAGCACCCGCCACAGGGGCTGGGCCTTGGCCTTCTCCAGCTGCGCGAGCAGGGCGACCGCGTTCGCCGTCAGCTGCGGGCCGGACTCCCCCGCCGCCGACCTCGGGGCACGCGTGAAGAACGCGATGGTCCGCAGCGTCTCGGCGTCGAGGCCGAACAGGTCGCCCTCATCGGTGACCACGCCCGAGTCGAGCAGCGCCATACCGGCCTTCCATCCCAGGCCCTCGACGTCGAACGCCCCACGGGAGGCCACGTGGAACACCCGCTCCCGCAGCTGCGCGGGGCACGAGCGGGTGTTCGGGCAGCGGATGTCGACGTCGCCCTCCTTGGCCGGCGCGAGCGGCGTGCCGCACTCCGGGCAGTGCGTGGGCATCACGAAGGGGCGCTCGGCGCCGGTGCGCTCCTCGACGACCGGGCCGATCACCTCGGGGATCACGTCGCCGGCCTTGCGCAGGAACACCAGGTCGCCGATGAGCACGCCCTTGCGGGCCACCTCCTGGGCGTTGTGCAGCGTGGCCATCTCGACCGTCGAACCGGCCACCTTCGCCGGCTCCATGACCGCGTACGGCGTCACTCGGCCGGTCCGGCCGACGTTCACCCGGATGTCGAGCAGCCGGGTGCGGACCACCTCCGGTGGGTACTTGTAGGCGATCGCCCACCTGGGGGCGCGCGAGGTCGCCCCCAGCGCAGCCTGGACGGCGAAGTCGTCGACCTTCACCACCACGCCGTCGATCTCGTGCGCGACGTCGTGGCGGTGCTCCGCGTAGTGGGCGACGAACGCACGGACCTCATCGAGGCTGTCCACGACGGTCGCCCGGTCCGACGTCGGCAGCCCGAGGCCGGCCAGCACCTCGTAGGCCTGCGACTGGGTCGCGATCGCGAACCCCTCGCGAGCCCCGACGCCGTGCACCGTCAGGCGCAGCAAGCCCATGTTGCGGCGCACCCGCGCCACCTCGGCCGCCAAACGGGCCACCCGGCCCTCGGCGCGCTCCACTGCCGGCCGCGACCCCGATCCCCGGGCCCGGGCGGCCTCGGCGGCCTGTTCAGCTCGCGCGAGCTCCTCCTCGCGCCGGTCGATCCGCTGGCGCAGGGTGCCCGCGGCGGTGTTGCGCGGATTGGCGAACGGGCTGCGGCCGAGCTCCAGCTGCTCGGCGTTGATGCGCTCGAAGTCGGCCAGGGGGAAGAACACCTCGCCGCGGACCTCAACGAGCGCGGGCACGCCGGCCCCATCCGGGGGCCGCAGCCGCGCGGGGATCGCGTCGATGAACCGGGCGTTGTAGGTGACGTCCTCCCCCACCCGGCCGTCGCCGCGCGTGGCCACCGTTGCCAACCGCCCGTGGCGGTACACGAGGTCCACCGCCAGGCCGTCGATCTTCAGTTCGCAGAGCACGGGAGGGAAGCCGGCGGCGCCCGCCGCGACCCGCTCGGCCCATGCCGTGAGCTCCTCGTCGGAGAACGCGTTGTCCAACGAGTACATCCGCTGCAGGTGCTCCACCGGATCGAACATCTCGGAGCGGGCCCCGCCGACGGACTGGGTCGGCGAGTCCTGCGACGCGAGCTCCGGGTGGGCGTCCTCGAGCGCCACGAGCTCGGCGAACAGCGCGTCGTACTCGACGTCGGACAGCGTGGGGGCATCGCGCTCGTAGTAGGCGGCGCGGGCAGCCTCCACCTGCGCCACCAGCTGCTCCCAGCGAGCACGCGGATCCATCTGGGTCACGAGCCGAAGGCTAGTGCGAGGCGCTGACATCGGTGGCTGGCTTCGGCCGCCGTCCCAGCCGGGCGGCGGCTCGCCCGCCGCGCGCCGCCACGACGCGGCGTCACGCAGCCGACTCGAGCATCCCGGCGGCCTGCCGCAGCACCCCGCCGACGGACCGGGCCCAGCCCGGCGAGGCGCCCGCCAGCCCGCAGGTGGGCGTGAGCCAGGTGCGCTCGGCCACGTCGGCGGCCCCGAACCCGATGCGGCGCCAGAGCGCGTCCACCTGCCGCGCGAGGGCGTCAGGCAGCCCGGGCAGCGCCGCGGCGTCGGGGTCCAGCGACGGGGCCACGCCGAGCAGCACCTGCCCGCCGGCGTCCCACCACGCGCCCAGGTCCTCGTCGGCCCGATCACCCAGGATCGTCAGATCGACGGACACGGCGGCCACTCCCGCGCCCCGCAGCAGCGCGAACGGCACGGTGCGTGCGCAGCAGTGGGCGATCACCAGCTCCGCCCCGGCCCCCCTGGCGGCGCCCACCACGCCCGCCAGCGCGGCGGAGAGCTCGGGGGCCCCGGGCACCCGCACCGCCCCGCGGCCGCTGGCGGTGCGCACGCGGCCGGCCAGCACGAGCGGCAGCGTGGGCTCGTCGAGCTGGGCGACGACCCGGGCGCCGGGCACCGCCCGGGCAACGGCGGCCACGTGCTCGGCCACGGCGTGCGCGAGGGCGGCGGCGAGGTCCGCGCAGGCGCCGGGGTCCGCGAGCAGTCGCGTGCCCCGGGCCGACTCCAGCCCGGCTGCCAGCGTCCACGGCCCGGCCACCTGGACCTTCACGACCCCGTCGAACCCCTGCAGGTGCTGCGCGAGCCGGTCGACATCCTCGCCGAGCCATCCCGCACCGCGGCGCATCTGGCGGCCCTCGTCACCGCCCGTGCGGCCCCCGGCCAGCCGCCAGCCGCTGGGCGTCGTCTCGGCGGCGAACTCGCCGGTGGCCCGACGGACCAGTGCGAGGGACCGACCCAGCAGGTCGGCGCCGGGCCCACGCGCCGGCAGCTCGGCGACATGCGGCACGACGAGCTCGCCGACCACGATGCGCGTGGCCTCCTCGGCGTCCCGGCCGGGCATCGAGCCGATGCCGGTGGTGCGGATCGCCGTGCCGTGTCGATCGTCGTCCGACGCCTGCGCCATGGGCCCATTCTCAAGGCAGGATCAACCGCGGCGAACGCCGCACCCTGCAAGGATTGCCGCCATGGCTCACGACAGCGCTTCCCCCCGCCCCGTGCGCTTCGGCGTGGTGGGCACGAACTGGATCACCGCGGCGCTCATCGACGCCGGCCGCACCGTGGCGGGGTTCGAGGCGGTCGCGGTGATGTCGCGATCGGAGCAGACCGGCCGGGTGTTCGCCGAGCAGCACGGCCTCGCGCGGGTCCACACCTCGGTGGCCGGCCTCGCCGAGGACCCCGAGGTGGACGCGGTCTACCTCGGCAGCCCGAACTCGCTGCACGCGGCGCAGGCCGTGGCCCTGCTCGGGGCGGGCAAGCACGTGCTCGCGGAGAAGCCGCTGGGGGCCACGGAGCGCGAGGTCGTCGCGATGCTGGCCGCGGCTGAGGCCGCCGACCGGCTGCTGCTCGAGGCGTGGACCACGCCGCACGAGCCGAACGCGCTCGCCCTGCGCGACGCCCTGCCTCAGGTGGGGCGGGTGCGCCGTGTCGTGCTCGCGAAGGACCAGTACTCCTCGCGCTACGACCGGCTCAGGGCCGGCGACCTGCCCAACGCGTTCAACCCCGTCTTCGCGGCGGGCTCGCTCATGGACCTCGGGATCTACCCGGTCGCGCTCTCGGTGTGGCTGTTCGGGGAGCCCTCCAGCGTGCGCGCGACGGGCATCCTGCTCGACAGCGGCGTCGACGGCCAGGGCACGATCCTGCTGGGCTACGACGGCTTCGAGGTGGCGTGCCTGCACTCGAAGATCGCGCCGGGGAACGTGGGTTCCGCGATCGCCGGCGAGGCTGGCGTGCTGCGCTTCGACGACTGCAGCGTCCCCACCCAAGTGCGCCTGGACCTGCGCGCCGGGACGGGCCGCGACGTCGCGCCGGGACAGTCGAGCCATCACATGCGCTACGAGGTGGAGCACTTCATGGCCTGCGTGCGCGACGGGCTGCGGGTCTCACCCGTGTGGCCGGTGGGGCCCGGCGGCTCCGAGGCGGTGGTGCGCATCCTCGACGAGGCCCGGCGCCAGGTGGGGGTCCGGTTCCCGGCCGACGCCTGAGGGATCGCGGGCTCCGACGTGCCGGGGCGGCGGGCCGCGTCGCCGACCGCGAGCCGGGCGTGGCCGCAGGGCAGCGACGTTGACAGCGACGCCGGGCCAGCGACGCCGGCACTCAGCCCAGTCCGGCGGCGCGCAGCAGCGCTGCCGTCGCGGCGGCGGCGAGCACGACCACGAGGAAGGGTGCCCGCAGCAGCAGGGCGACGATCGCCACCGCGACGCCCGCCACCCGCGCATCGAGGGTGAAGCCGTCCGGCGACCAGAAGGTCTGGATCGCGGTCAGGGCCGCCAGCAGGGCGATCGGCAGCATGCCGGCCGCGCGGCGAACCAGCGGCCGCTCGAGCAGGCCCTCGGGCAGCAGGTGCCCGGCCCACTTGGTGAGGAACGCCATCGCCGAGGCGACGAGCACGGCCGGCCACATCAGCGCTCAGCCTGCTCGCCGCGGGCCGACCTGGGGTCCCGCGTCAGCACGAGGGCGGCGGCCACGGCCAGGCCGGCGCCGGCGAGCACCGGCACCCCCGGCCGCAGCACCGGGGCGAGCACCAGCGCGAGCACGCCCGACACCGCGGCCAGCGCCCACGCCGACCGGTCCACCAGACGGGGCCACAGCAGGGCGAGGAACCCGGCCGGGATCGCCGCGTCGAGGCCCAGGACCGCCGGGTCCGACAATGCCGCAGCGCCCAGGGCCCCCAGCAGCGTCCCGAGGTTCCACAGCAGGAACACGGACCACCCGGTGGCCCAGAAGGCCCGCCGGGAGGCCTGCGGATCTGGCTCGTAGGCCATCGCCATCGCGGTGGACTCGTCGATGGTGAAGTGGGCCGCGCCGACGCGCCGCCACCCGCGCAACCGTTGGCGCGGGTGCCCGGAACGGGTCAGGACGCCGGCCAGGTGCATCCCGTACAGGCCGTTGCGTATGCCCAGCAGGAACGCGGTCGCCACCGCCGCCACCAGCCCGCCGCCCGCCGCGACGACGCCGACGAAGGCGAACTGCGAGGCACCCGTGAACATCAGGGCCGACAGTGCCTGGGTCTGCCAGACGCTCAGGCCCGCGGCGACGCTCACGGCGCCGAAGCTGATGGCGTAGGCCGCCACCGCGATGCCGATGGACAGCGCCCGGCTGGTGATCCCGGCAGGGTCGGCGCTCGCGGCCGCCCCCGCGGCCACCGGAGCGCGCCGAGCGCTCACGCCGCCCCGCGCACGATCGTCCCCGAGCCGACGACCCTGGTCCCGTCGTAGAGCACCGCGCTCTGGCCGGGCGCCACCCCTCGCAGGGGGTCGGTGAGACGGGCGAGGAATCCCTGCCCGTCGGCGGCGGCGTCGACGACAGCTGGCACCTCCTCGCCGTGGGCCCGGATCTGCACGCCGAGGCTGGCTGACCCCACCAGCGGCTGGTTGCTCCACCGCGCTCGCGACGCCTGCAGCACGCGGGTCTCCAGCATCGCCTGGGGCCCCACGAGCACCCGCCGCGAGGCCACGTCCACGTCGACCACGTAGCGGCGCGCACCGTCACTGGCGGGCCGGCCCAGGCCCACGCCGCGGCGCTGCCCGACGGTGTAGGCGAAGGCGCCGTGGTGCTGGCCGAGCACCTCGCCGGTGGTGGCGTCCACGACCGCCCCGGGCGCCTCGCCCAGCCTGCTGCGCAGGAAGCCGGCCGTGTCACCGCTCGGGATGAAGCAGATGTCGTGGCTGTCGGGCTTCGCCGCCACGGACAGCCCCAGCGCCGCGGCCTCAGCGCGCACCGCCGCCTTGGTGGACTCCCCCAACGGGAACAGGCAGCCGGCCAGCTGCTCGGCGTCGAGCACCCCCAGCACGTAGGACTGGTCCTTGGCGACATCCCCGGCGCGGTGCAGCTCGCGACCCGCGGGCCCGTCGACGAGCCGGGCGTAGTGCCCTGTGCAGACCGCGTCGAACCCCAGGGCTCGGGCACGGTCGAGCACGGCGGCGAACTTGATGCGCTCGTTGCAGCGCAGGCAGGGGTTGGGCGTGCGTCCCCCGGCGTACTCGGCCAGGAAGTCGTCGACGACCTCCGCGGCGAACTCCTCGGACATGTCCCACACGTAGAACGGGATGCCCAGCACGTCGGCGGCCCGCCACGCGTCGCGGGAGTCCTCGATGGTGCAGCAGCCGCGGGCGCCCGAGCGGTACGAGGCCGGATTGCGCGACAGCGCGAGGTGCACGCCGGTGACCTCATGCCCGGCGGCCACGGCGCGGGCAGCGGCCACGGCCGAGTCGACCCCGCCGGACATGGCGGCCAGCACGCGCACCGCTCAGCCCTCGGCGCGGACGCTGGCCGCCAGCCGGGCGTCGATGCGCACCTGACCGGCACGTCGCGCGCGGTCCAGGGCCGCCGGCAGCGCGCTGAGCAGGGCCTCCACCTCGGCCGGGGTGGAGCTGTGCCCG
Organism: Candidatus Nanopelagicales bacterium; assembly: GCA_036375875.1. GTDB lineage: Bacteria > Actinomycetota > Actinomycetes > S36-B12 > CAIYMF01 > Prado023. Next base: position 9,871 of record DASVBK010000017.1, on the reverse strand, counting down.
AGCGTCATGCGCACCGACGAGCGGGCAAGGATGGGGTCGATGCCCATGGCCAGCAGCACGTGGCTGGGCTCCGGGACGCCCGCGGTGCACGCCGATCCCGTGGAGACGTCCACCCCCGCCGCGTCGAGCAGCATGAGCAGCGCGTCGCCCTCGCACCCCGGGAACGACACATGGGCGTTGCCCGGGAGCCGGACCTCCGGGCCTCCCATCGCGCCGTTCACGACCGCGTCGGGCGCGATCGCCAGCACCCCCTCGACGAGCATGTCGCGCAGGTCGACCAGTCGGGGCGCCCGCAGCGCCAGGTCGTCGAGCACGTGCTCGACGGCCGCTGCGAAGCCGGCGATCGCCGGGACGTCAGCCGTGCCCGAGCGCACCTGCCGCTCCTGCCCGCCACCATGGCTCAGCGGGGCCAACGGCGCGGCCCGCCGGGCGACGAGCGCGCCGACGCCCATCGGGCCACCCAGCTTGTGCGCCGAGATCGCGAGGGTGGTGGGCAGGTCGCACGCCACCGGGATGGAGCCGACGGCCTGGACGCCGTCCACGTGCAGCGGCACGTCGGCCTCGGCGCAGGCCTGGGCGATCGCCTCGATGGGCTGCACCGTGCCCACCTCGTTGTTCGCCCACATGACCGACACGAGGGCTGTGCGGCCGGGCGCGGTGCGCAACTCCTCGGCCACCTGGTCGGCGTCCACGCGACCCTCGCCGTCGACGTCCAGCCACACCACCTCGGCTCCCTCGTGCTCGCCGAGCCAGTGGACCGGGTCGAGGACGGCGTGGTGCTCGATGCGCGAGGCGAGGACGCGCCGGCGGCCCGAGTCAGCAGCCGTGCGCCCCCACCACAGGCCCTTCACAGCGAGGTTGTCCGCCTCGGTGCCGCCAGCGGTGAAGATCACCTCGCTCGGCGCCACGCCCAGCGAGCCAGCGATCGCCTCGCGGGCCTCCTCGAGGCGGCGCCGGGCGAGGCGCCCGGCGGTGTGCAGCGACGAGGCGTTGCCGGTGTGGGCCAGCGCGCCGACCATCGCGTCACGGGCGCACTCCAGCAGCGGCGTGGTGGCCGCGTGGTCCAGGTAGGCGCGCATCGCCGCCAATCCTAGGCCGGCGTGAACGCAGGGCTATGCCGTCGCGACGCGGCCCGCGCCGCCCCGGCGTTGTCGGTCGGCCATGCCATCCTGAAGCCGCGGCGGGGGGCGGCCGCGCGCAACGCGACTCGGAGGGGGCCTGAATGCGCACGTGGATGACGAGGACGCTCGTCGGGCTGGCGGGGATGGGGCTCGTGGCGGCCGGGCAGGCCGCACCAGCCACGGCAGCGCCGAGCCGCAGCTGGCCGGTCACGCCCGCCGCCCTGGGGTCGCTCTACGGCAGCGTGGACCCGGGCGGCATGGCCAGCGTGCGGGTCTGGGGCTCGGCGATCTGGTGCTACGCGCAGCCCACGGCCGACGCGAACGTGGCCGCCAACCTCGACAGGCTGCTCGCGCCGTCCCTGGATCCGGTGGCCGCCGGTGGTGGCGGCCGGGCGGTGGTGACGATCGGCCACCCGGCGCCGTGGGTGTTCGACAACCACCCGAGGGCGTTGCGCCCCACGAAGCTGTGGTCGTGCGGCAACCACGCGTCGAGCGTGTCGATCCCCAGTGTGGCCTCGCTCAAGCCCAACCGGGACGGGTCGCCCTCGGTGCAGGCACAGCGGTGGGCGGCGTACGTCGGGGCGGTGAGCGACTGGATCGTCACCCGCTACCAGGGCCGCATCCAGGTGACGCTCGAGACCTGGAACGAGCCCAACCTCACCAGCGGCCTGAACCCGGGGCTGCGCGTCCCAGGAGCGGCGCGCACGCCGCGGGAAGCCGCACTGAGCCTGCACCGCTATGAGGCCATCGCGCGGTCGGTGCTCGTGCAGCGGGGCTCGTACGGCAGCATCCTGCTCGGCTCGAGCGCCATCTTCACCAGGCCCAACACGTTCTCCAGGGCGTACCTCTCAGCGCACAACCGCAGCCGGCAGATCGATGCGATCCACGTCAACATCTACGGGTTCTCGGGCCGATCCGCGACCGGCGCCGTGGTCGACTGGGACCGCCGCGCCGCCCAGATGCGCAAGCGGCTCAACGGCTACCGCGCCCTGCGTGGGCTGCCCGCCTACGTCACCGAGGCCAACCTCAACCTGGTGAACACCAACCGCAACCGCTCCAACCTGCGGGGGTCGATCACCAACCCCGCTGAGCAGCGGCGGATGGCCACCGCCACCCAGATGAACGCGTACTTCCACGGCTTCTCGGGGGTGTACTGGCTCATCCCGTGGCGCCAGCAGCAGGCGGCTGTCTTCGTGCGCACCGAGCCCGGCAATGTGGCGCGCGACGCCCTGGCCGTGCTGCAGGGCGCGCTGCAGGGCCGGCAGTTCGTCGGCTGCTCCTCCCGCAAGGGCCTGCGCACCTGCCGGTTCGTCGACCCGGCCAGCGGTGCCGTCGCTCGCGTGCTGTGGCGCAACACCGGGCGCTCCAAGGTGGCCGTGGGCGGGGGCGAGATCCTCGAGGTGACCGGCGCGGTGCGACCGGCTGGTGGCCGGGAGTGGGTCAGCACGACCCCGATCGTGGTCCGCTGAGGCTCGCGGTCCGCTGATCCTGCGCCGAGCACACGCACGAAGCGGCCCGGCCACCACGTGGGTGGCCGGGCCGCTTCACGTGCCAGCCGGGGCGCTCAGCCCTTGCGCTTGGTGATCTCCTCGGTGAGCTGCGGGACGACTGCGAACAGGTCGCCCACCACGCCGAAGTCGGCGAGCTCGAAGATCGGCGCCTCGGCGTCCTTGTTCACCACGACCACCGTCTTGGAGGTCTGCATGCCGGCGCGGTGCTGGATGGCGCCGCTGATGCCGTTGGCGATGTAGAGCTGGGGCGCCACGGTCTTGCCGGTCTGCCCGACCTGGAACTGGTGCGGGTACCAGCCGGCGTCCGTCGCGGCGCGCGAGGCGCCCACGGCCGCCCCGAGCGAGTCGGCCAGGGCCTCGATGACCCCGAACCCCTCCGCGCCACCCACGCCACGGCCGCCGGAGACCACGATGGCGGCCTCGGCCAGGTCGGGGCGCCCGCCCTTGGCCTGCTCCACGCGGTCGACCACCTTCGCCGCCTGGGCCGCGGCCGAGAGCTCGACGGCCACGTCGACGCGGGCGCCGGCAGCCGGTGCGGCCTCGGGCGCGGTGCTGTTCACGCGGACCGTGATGATCGGCGTGCCGGTGGCCACCTTCGAGTGCACGACGGTCGCGCCGCCGAACACGGACTGCGTCGCCGTGGCGTCCGCGGCCACGTCGACCGCGTCGGTGATGATCCCCGACCCGGTCCGGATGGCCAGCCGTGCAGCGACCTCCTTGGCCTCGGCCGTGCTGGCGACCAGCACCGCCGCAGGCGACTTCTCGGCCACGAGCTTGGCCAGGACCTCGGCCTTCGGCGCCACGGGGTGCGCGAGCAGCTCGGGGGCGTCGGCGACATACACGGTGGCCGCGCCATGCTCGGCCAGGCCGGGGATCGCGGCGTCGGCGCCGTTGCCGATGAAGACGGCGGCCGGCTCGCCGATGCGGCGGGCGAGCGTCAGCAGCTCGTAGGTGACCTTCTTGACGTTGCCGTCGACGTGCTCGACGAGCACCAGGACTTCAGCCATGTCGGGCTCCTCAGATGAACTTCTGCGCGGACAGGAACTCGGCGATGGCGGCGCCACCGTTGCCGTCGTCGGTGACGATGGTGCCCTTCGCCTTCGGCGGGCGGGCCGCCGCGTCGGCGACGACCGACCAGGCGGCCGCCAGGCCCACCTCGTCGGCGGCCAGGCCGAGGCCGGCCAGGTCCAGCGTCGTGACCGGCTTCTTCTTGGCCGCCATGATCCCCTTGAAGGAGGGGTAGCGCGGCTCGTTGATCTTCTCGACGACGCTCACCAGCGCCGGCAGCGGCGCCTCGACGACGTCGTAGCCGTACTCGGTGACCCGGTTGGTCTTCACCGTGCCGCCATCGACGGCGACGGAGCTCGAGAACGTCAGCTGCGGCAGCCCGAGGCGCTCGGCCACCATGGCCGGCACCACCGACATGCGCGCGTCAGTGGACTCGGAGCCGAAGATGACGAGGTCGGCGCCCTGCGCCTCGATGGCCTTGGCCAGCGCCAGCGACGTGGCGACGGCATCGGAGCCGTGCAGGCCGTCGTCGAGGACGTGCACGCCCGCGTCGGCGCCCATCGACAGGGCCTTGCGGATCGTGTCGGTCGTCTGGGACGGACCCATCGACACCACGACCACCTCGCCGCCGTGGGCCTCCTGCAACCGCAGGGCCTCCTCCACCGCGTACTCGTCGAGCTCGTTCATCACCGCGTCGACCGACTCGCGGTCCAGGGTGTGGTCCGGGCCGAGCGTCTTCTCCGCCCAGCTGTCCGGAACCTGCTTGACACAGACAACGATCTTCATGGTCTGGCTGTCGACCTCCCTCATCACCCGGGACGCCGAACGGGCGTTCGCCGGTGGGCCAGTGTCCGATCCCCGGGCCGTTCCGCGCCGGGCAGCCACATGCTACCGGCCGGTAACAAGGGCTGTTGATCGTCGCTCATCCTAGGCAGCACCGGCGGCGGGCCGTGTGGCCCCCCGCCCCCACCCTGCGGGTCGAAGGTCCCGGTCGGCACCCGGCGTGGCTGACCTCGAGCCGGCGCGCACCTGCCGGGCACGGGCAGCGCGCATACGATGCGCCGCGATGCGCGTGCTGCACCTGGCCTGGGAGTACCCGCCCGTCCTCTACGGCGGGCTCGGGCGGCACGTGCACGCCCTGGCGCGCGCCCAGGCCGCGGCCGGCCACGACGTGGTCGTCGTCACCCAGGCGCCCGTGGGCTCGTCCCCCGAGGAGGTGCGCGGGGCGGGGCCGGACGCCGGCTGGCGACTCAGCCACGAGGACGGCCTGCGGGTGCTGCGCGTGGCCATCGAGCCGCCGGGGGCCCTGACGGACCTGCTGGCTCGCGTCGCGGACATGGAGCACGAGTTCGCCGCCGGTTGCGAGGCCGCCCTCGCGGGGTGGCGGCCCGAGGTGGTGCACGCCCACGACTGGATGGTCGCGCACGCCGGGGTACGGCTGCGGGCGTGGTCCGGCGCGCCGCTGGTCGCCACGATCCACGCCACCGAGGCCGGGCGCAACGCCGGGTGGGTCACCTCGCAGCTGTCGACGACGATCCACGGTGTCGAGTGGTGGCTGGCGAACACCGCGGACCTGGTCATCGCCTGCTCGCTGGCGATGGCCGGGGAGGTCACCACGCTGTTCGGGGTCGCGGAGGTCCGGGTCATCCCCAACGGCATCGACCCCCGGGACTGGCAGGTGCCGCAGGAGGCGCGCGCACGGGTGCGCGAGGCGCACGCCGATGCCGATCCGCTGCTCGTCTACACGGGCCGCGTCGAGCACGAGAAGGGGGTCCAGACGATCCTCGCAGCGCTGCCCGAGCTGCGCGAGCACCACCCGCGCGTGCGGCTGCTGGTCGCCGGGCGGGGCTCGCACCTGCCCGTGCTCCAGCAGCTGGCCGGGGAGCTCGGCCTGACCGACCGGGCCGTGCGCTTCCTCGGATGGGTCAGCGAGCAGGACCTGCGCGCCATCGTGGCAGCGGCGGACCTGGTGATCGTCCCGAGCCTGTACGAGCCGTTCGGCCTGGTGGCCCTCGAGGCCACCGCGCTGGGCGCACCGCTGGTGCTGGCGCAGACCGGTGGGCTGGCGGAGTTCGCGCGAGGAGGCTCCCACGCCCTGCTCTTCCGGCCCGGCGACCCCCGCAGCCTGGTCACCGCAGTGGGCGCCGGGTTGGCTGACCGGGGATCCAATCAGGCGCGGGCGGCGCGCGCCGCCGCGGCCCTGGCCATGCGCCACGACTGGGCCACCATCGCGGAGGCCACGGTGGGCGTCTACCGGGAGGCGGCGCTGCGAGCCCGGGATGAGCCGCTCGACGGGCACGACGGCGACGGGGCAGCAGGCACCCGCAGTCAGCGCCCCCCAGCACCTCCGCAGCTCACGGCGCCCTTGGGCCGCCTGCTCGAGGCGGACTGGTGAGCGACGCCGGGGGGGCGGCGAGCAGGGCTCGGATGACCGCAGCCCCCGGGGCCAGCCCGACGTCGGGCATGGGCGTGCGCGGGCAGCTGCCGGTGGGACTCACGCGTGGCCTGGTCGTGGCCGAGATCCTCATCCTGCTGGCGCTCTCGCTCGGCCGCTCGGGGGTCTACGCGCTCGTGAGCTTCCTGGGCGACCTCACGAGCGGGGTTCCGCTGGCCCAGCAGACGGCTGTCCTCAACGACTCCCTGGCCCCGGGCCGCCCCTGGCTCGACCTCGTCCGGCAGGTGCTGCGCGTGGCGTTCGCGCTGGCCCCGGTCGCGCTCGTCTGGTACCTGCTGGTGCGTTCCGGTGAGGGAGTGCGGGCCCTGGGCATCGACCGGCGCGAGCCGCGGCGGGACCTGTTGCGCGGCCTAGGCCTCGCCGCGCTCGTCGGTGGCGTCGGGCTGGTCGGGTACCTCGTGGCGTACCGGTCGGGGGCGAACCTCGCGGTCGTGGCCGCGGACCTGCCCGAGGCGTGGTGGCGCTGGCCTGTGCTCATCGCCGCCGCGCTGCAGAACTCCGTGCTCGAGGAGGTCGTCGTCCTGGGCTTCCTCATGCGGCGGCTCACGCAGCTGGGCTGGTCGCCCTGGGCGACGATCGTGACCAGTGCGCTGGTCCGCGGCTCGTACCACCTCTACCAGGGCATCGGCGGGCTGCTCGGCAACATCGCGATGGGCCTGCTCTTCGGCTGGCTGTTCCGGCGCTGGGGGCGGGTGCTGCCGATGGTGGTGGCGCACGCCCTGATCGACATCGTCGCGTTCGTCGGCTACGCCCTGCTCTCCGGCCGCGTCGACTGGCTGCCGGGCTGAGGGGGGCGCACCGCGCGCGCGACGACCTCGTCATCCGCGCTGGGGACCTTGGAGGCCGCTCCGGGCGCGCCGCCCTGGCGGGCGCGCTGCTCGCGCGGCGGGCGGTGGACGGCGCACCCGGTTCGTCCGCGGATGTCGGACCGGGGGTCGACACTGTCGGCATGACACAACCCGCCGACGACGGCCAGCAGCAGGTGCATGTCTCGCTCGACCTCCCCGAGGGCCATCGCGGCGGGGTCTGGGCCAACTTCGCCCGCGTCACCCACTCGCCGTATGAGTTCACCCTCGACTTCGCGCGGCTGGACTTCGCCACGGCGCCGGACATGCAGGGCGTGGTCGTGGCCCGGGTGAACCTCTCCCCCATGTTGGTCACCCAGCTGATCCGGGCCCTGGAGACGAACTGGGCCACGTACGCATCACGATCGATCCAGTCGGACCTGCAGGGCCCGGACCAGCGCTGAGCCGACCTCTCGGGGCGGCCGGTGCCATGCTGGCCGCGGGTCCTCGCGAGCCCCCCAGCGACACCTGCGCGTCGCACCTGGGCGCGGCGGGCCCCGACCTGGCTGACGCGACACGTGGCTCGGGCACGTGGCAGGAGGAGGTGCATCGGTGGCGATCGACGGAGGGCCGGACCTGGTCCAGCTGCTGACCCCGGAGGGCGTCCTCGTGGCGCACCCGGACTACGCGCTCACGCTGGACGACGAGCAGTGGCGCCAGCGCTACGAGCTGCTCGTCATGGTGCGCCGGCTCGACACCGAGGCCACCGCGCTGCAGCGTCATGGCGAGCTCGGCCTCTGGGCGCCGTGCCAGGGCCAGGAGGCAGCGCAGGTGGGCGCCGCGCTGGCCACTCGACCGACCGAGCGCATCTTCCCGACCTACCGGGAGCACGGCATGGCCTACACCCGGGGCGTCGACCCGGTGACCCTCCTCGGGCTGTTCCGGGGCACCACCCTCGGCGGCTGGGACCCCGCCGAGCACGGCTTCAGCCTGTACACGATCGTGATCGGGGACCAGACACTGCACGCCGTGGGCTACGCGATGGGCGCGCAGCGAGATCGCGCCGACGAGGCCGTGCTGGTGTGCTTCGGCGACGGCGCCTCCTCCCAGGGCGACGTGGCCGAGGCGTTCGTGTACGCCGCGGTGAACGACGCCCCGGTGGTGTTCTTCTGCCAGAACAACCAGTGGGCCATCTCCGAGCCCCTGGAGCGGCAGACCCGCATCCCGCTGTTCAAGCGGGCCGCCGGGTACGGGTTCCCCGGCGTGCGCGTGGACGGCAACGACGTGCTCGCCGTGCAGGCCGTGGTGGCCGCCGCGCTGGAACGCGCCCGAGGTGGCGGTGGCCCGACCCTCGTCGAGGCCTTCACCTACCGGATGGGCGCCCACACCACCTCCGACGACCCCACCCGCTACCGGACGACCGCCGAGGGTGAGGCGTGGCGCCTCAAGGACCCGATCGAGCGGGTGCGGGCGCACATCGTCCGCTCCGGCATCGCCGACACGAGCTACTTGGCCGAGGTGGAGACGCGTGCCGACGCCCTGGGCGAGCACATGCGCAGCGCCTGCCGGGCGATGCCCGACCCACAGGCGACCAGCATGTTCGACCACGTCTACGCCGCGGCGCACCCGGTCATGGACCGCGAGCGCGCCTGGCTCGCCGACTACCTCGGCGGGTTCGCCGACACCGGGCACAGCGGTCCAGTCGGCCCCGCCGCCACGGCCGGGGCCCACGCCCACGCGGCCTTCGGCGGGGGGCACTGACATGGGCGTGCTCACGATGGCCAAGGCGATCAACACCGGCCTGCAGATCGCGATGCGCGACGACGACCACGTCCTGGTCATGGGAGAGGACGTCGGCCGGCTCGGTGGCGTGTTCCGGGTGACCGACGGACTGCAGGCCCAGTTCGGCGAGGAGCGCGTGATCGACACGCCCCTGGCCGAGAGCGGGATCATCGGCACCGCGGTGGGCCTGGCCATGCGCGGCTACGCCCCGGTCTGCGAGATCCAGTTCGACGGCTTCATCTTCCCGGCGTTCGACCAGATCACCACGCAGGTCGCGCGGCTGCACCTGCGCTCCGCGGGGACGCTGCAGATGCGGATCGTCATCCGGGTGCCCAGCGGCGGCGGCATCGGGGCCGTGGAGCACCACTCGGAGTCCCCCGAGGCGTACTTCGCGCACTCCCCTGGCCTGCGCATCGTCTCGCCCAGCACGCCCGCCGACGCGTTCATGATGATCCGCCAGGCGATCGCCCACCCCGACCCCGTGCTGTTCCTGGAGCCGAAGCGCCGCTACTGGCAGAAGGGCGAGGTCGACACCGAGGCGCCGCTGGCGCCCCTCCACGAGCTGTTCGAGGCTCGCGTGCTGCGCCGGGGCCATGACGCGACGCTGCTGTGCTGGGGCCCGATGGTCCGCACGTGCCTCGACGCCGCGGAGGCCGACAGCCGCGACCTCGAGGTGATCGACGCGCGCAGCCTGGCACCGCTCGACCTGCCCACCATCGTCGAGTCCGTGACTCGCACCGGACGACTCATCGTCGTCCACGAGGCCCCGGTGACCGGGGGCCTCGGCGCCGAGATCGCCGCCCAGATCGGCCAGGAGTGCTTCTACCAGCTCGAGGCGCCCGTGCTGCGGGTGGGCGGATTCTCGGTGCCGTACCCGCCGGCCCGCATCGAGGAGGTCTACCTGCCGGACCTCGACCGCGTGCTCGAGGCTGTCGACCGGGCCATGGCGTTCTGAGCGATCGGAAGGGGATCAGCCGTGCTGCACGAGTTCCGGATGCCGGACGCGGGTGAGGGCCTCACCGAGGCCGAGGTGCTGTCGTGGCACGTCGCCGTCGGCGACGTGGTGCGGGTCAACCAGGTGCTGCTCGAGGTGGAGACCGCCAAGGCCGCGGTGGAGCTGCCGAGCCCCTACGCCGGCACGGTGGTCGCACTGCTGGCCGAGCCGGGCGAGGTGGTCCCCGTCGGGCAGCCGATCATCCGGATCGAGGA
>DASVBK010000016.1:0-9771 GCA_036375875.1 Candidatus Nanopelagicales bacterium | reverse complement strand
CCGAGCGGGGAGCACCCGCTCGGGCCGACCGTTGTGCTCAGGTCTCGAGCAGGGGCCGGTGGAACGCGAGGATCTCCTCCTCCACGTGCATCCCGACGGCCTCGTACAGCCGAGTCGCGCCCGTGGTGTTCTCGGCGTCGACGTGCAGCAGGGTCGCCGCGCGCCCCCGCCCGGCGTCGTCGGCGAACCTGGCACGCAGCAGGGCTCCGGCCAGCCCGCGACCCCGGTGGGCCGGGTCCACGCCGAGCGTCGGGATGTACCCCAGGCCCTCGCTGGCGTACCGGTCGCTGCCGCGGATGAAGCCGGCCAGGCGTCCGTCGAGCTCGACGACGAGCCACTGCTGCGTGTCCTCGGTCGGGCCGGTGACGTTGCCGCGCCATCGGTCGAAGCTCATGGGCGCGAAGTCGAAGTGCTCGGCGAAGGATCGCTGGCCCAGCTCATGGATCGCGTGCCACTCGGCGTCGTCGGAGGTGCGGAAGGGACGCAGCACGTAGCCCCCGGACAGCTCGGCCGGGGCCCGCTGGCCGGCGCTCGGTTCGTGGCTCGCCGGATCGTGGTCGATGCGCATCCGCCAGAACCGGCGCACCTCCGCGAAGCCGGCCTCCAGCAGGGCCGAGCGCAGGGCGGTGTCCCCCACGTAGCAGCCGGCCTTCGCGAGCGGGGCCGGTGCCGACGGGTCGGCGGCCAGGGCCCCGGCCCGTCGCCGGCCCTCGGCCAGCAGCCCCCTGATGAGGGCGGCCACCAGGTGCGACTCCTGCGGGTCGCCGGGGCGCACGTACGGGTCGACGTCGACCCCGTGGTGCTCCTCGAGCTCGTCGTAGAGGAACCCGGCGGCGACGAGCTCGGTCCCCCGGCGCACCAGCAGCGCGCCCCGCCCCCACTGGCAGCTCGGGCGCCCGAGGTCCTGGCTGATCTCGCCGGCGTTCGTCGTCGTCCGACCGAGGGCGGCCTGCTCACACGCGCGCAGCAGCTCGGTGAGCTCGGGCACGTCCTGCGGCGTCACCGGGACGGCGACGAGGCCGCCGGGGAGGGTTCCCGCGACGGCCTCGGCCAGGGTGGGCGCGAGGCTCACCCGCCGCCCTCGGTGTTGCCGGCCTCCGCCGCGGTCGGATCCCACAGCCGGTAGGAGTCCAGGGCCTTGCGCACCACCTGGCGGTCGACCTCGCCGCGCTCGGCCAGGGCCAGCAGGGTGCGGCACGTGATCGACTCGGCGTCGACCAGGAAGTGCCGCCGCAGGGCGCCGCGGGTATCGGACATGCCCCAGCCGTCGGTGCCGAGGGTGGCGTAGTCGCCGGGCACCCAGGGCCGGATGGTGTCCTGGAGGGCCTGCATGTAGTCCGAGACCGCGACGACCGGGCCCGGCCGGCCGGACAGCCGGTCGGTCACGTACGCCGTGCGCGGCTCGTCGGTCGGGTAGAACAGGTTGTGCCGGTCGACCTCGAGGCCGTCGCGGCGCAGCTCGGTCCATGAGGTCACCGACCACACGTCCGCCGCCACGCCCCACTCCTCGGCCAGCAGGCGCTGGGCCTTGAGGGCCCACGGCACGGCGACGCCGGAGGCCAGGATCTGCGCCTTGAGCGGATGGTCGGCCGGCGCGGGGGACAGCAGGTACATGCCCTTGAGCAGGCCCGCGACGTCCAGGCCCTCGGGCTGCGCGGGCTGCACGTAGGGCTCGTTGTAGATCGTGAGGTAGTAGTAGACGTTCTCCGGGTCCTCGCCGTACATCCGGCGCAGCCCGTCGCGCACGATGTGGCCCACCTCGTAGGCGTAGGCCGGGTCGTAGGCCACGACCGCCGGGTTGGTCATCGCGATGACGTGGCTGTGGCCATCCTCGTGCTGCAGGCCCTCGCCGTTGAGCGTCGTGCGCCCAGCCGTGGCTCCCATGACGAAGCCGCGGGCCATCTGGTCGCCGGCCAGCCACAGCGAGTCCGCCGTGCGCTGGAACCCGAACATCGAGTAGAAGATGTACACCGGGATCATCGGCTGGTCGTGCGTCGAGTACGAGGTCGCCGCAGCGGTGAAGGACGCCACCGAGCCGGCCTCGTCGATGCCCTCGTGCAGGATCTGGCCGTTCGTGGCCTCCTTGTACGACAGCATCAGCTCTCGGTCGACCGAGAGGTACTGCTGGCCCTTCGGGTTGTAGATCTTCAACGTCGGGAACAGGGCGTCCATGCCGAAGGTGCGCGCCTCGTCGGGGATGATCGGCACGAACCGGTAGCCGATCTCCGGGTCCCGGGTGAGGTCCTTGAACAGCCGGACGAACGCCATCGTGGTGGCGACCTCCTGCTTGCCCGAGCCGCGTGCGACCACGTCGTAGGTCTTCTCCGGGGGCTGCGGCAGCGGCCGGGCGGTGGTGCGCCGCTTGGGCAGCGAGCCGCCGAGGGCCGCGCGGCGCTCCATCATGTAGGCGATGCGCTCGTCGTCCGGTCCGGGGTTGTAGTACGGCGGGGTGTACTTGTCGAGCTGGCTGTCGGGGATCGGGATGCCCAGCCGGTCGCGGAACGTCTTGAGGTCCTGCTCCGAGAGCTTCTTCATCTGGTGCGTGGCGTTGCGGCTCTCGAAGTGCTGGCCGAGCGACCAGCCCTTGATGGTCTTGGCCAGGATCACCGTCGGCTGCCCGGTGTGCTCGATCGCGGTCTTGTACGCCGCGTAGAGCTTGCGGTAGTCCATGCCGCCGCGCTTGAGGCCCCAGAGCTCCTTGTCCGGGATGTCCGCCACGATGCGCGCCACCCGCGGATCCCGGCCGAAGAAGTGCTCGCGCAGGAACTTCACGTCCTCGCCGCGGTAGGTCTGGTAGTCGCCGTCGGTGGTGTTGTTCATCAGGTTGACCAGCGCACCCTCGGTGTCGCGTGCCAGCAGGTTGTCCCAGCCGCGGCCCCAGATCACCTTGATGACGTTCCACCCGGCGCCACGGAAGACCGACTCGAGCTCCTGGATGATGTTGCCGTTGCCGCGCACCGGGCCGTCGAGGCGCTGCAGGTTGCAGTTGATGACGAAGGTGAGGTTGTCCAGCCCCTCGCGCGCGGCCAGACTGATGTTGCCCAGCGATTCCGGCTCGTCGGTCTCGCCGTCGCCGAGGAACGCCCACACCCGCTGCTGGCTGGTGTCCTTGATGCCGCGGTGCAGCAGGTAGCGGTTGAACCGGGCCTGGTAGATGGCATGCAACGGGCCGAGGCCCATCGACACCGTCGGGAACTGCCAGAACTCCGGCATGAGCCGGGGGTGCGGGTAGCTGGGCAGCCCGCCGCCCGGGTGGGAGAGTTCCTGGCGGAACCCGTCGAGCTGGCTCTCGGTGAGCCGGCCCTCGAGGAAGGCGCGGGCGTACATGCCGGGCGCCGCGTGGCCCTGGAAGAAGATCTGGTCGCCGCCGCCGGGGGCGTCCGGGCCCTTGAAGAAGTGGTTGAAGCCCACCTCGTACATCGCGGCGCTGGAGGCGTAGGACGACAGGTGCCCGCCGACGCCGATGCCGGGGCGCTGGGCGCGGTGCACCAGCATCGCCGCGTTCCACCGGGTCATGGAGCGGATCTGGTACTCCATGTGCTCGTCGCCGGGGAAGGTCGGCTCCTTGTCCGGGGAGATGGTGTTGATGTAGTCGGTGCTGCGCAGGGCGGGCACGCCGACGCTGCGCTCGGCGGCGCGGCGCAGCAGCTCGAGCATGAGGTAGCGGGCGCGCGTGGCACCGGCGTGGTCCACGACCGCGTCGAAGGACTCCAGCCACTCGTTGGTCTCGGTCGGGTCGGCGTCGACGTACTGGTCGGGCAGGCCACCGGGCATCAGCGGGTCATAGGCGGAGGGCGGCACAGGAGCACCTTTCGCAGGGCGGTGACTGGTCAACGAGCGGCTCAACTATCCCCGTTCCGGGGGCTACCCGCGCGTTGGGATGCGCGCCGCCGGGCGCTGGTACTCCATACTGGCGCCCAGAGCCGCCCGCCCGGGGCGGTGCGGATGGATGGGGCGACGCAGGTGGGCGGTACGGCCGACCACGCCGCGGGGGTCTCGGCGCTGGCGAAGCGGCTGGGCATCAGCCAGGGGAGCACCGTGCAGGAGCTCGGCTACGACACCGATACCGACGACCTGGTCGCCGAGGCCGTGGCCGTCGGGTCCGGGGAGCCGCTGGTCGACGAGGACTTCGACGGCGTCGTGGACATGGTCGTGCTGTGGTTCCGCGAGGAGGACGGCGACCTCGCCGATGCGCTGGTCGACGCCAAGGCGCCGATCGCCGACGCCGGCGTCATCTGGCTGTTCACCCCGAAGTTCGGGCGGGCCGGGGCGCTGGAGCCCGCCGAGATCGCCGATGCCGCGTCCACCTCCGGTCTGCGCCGCACCACCTCGGTCACGCTGCAGGCGTGGCAGGGCGTGCGGATGGTCTCCCGGTAGGTCAGCGCCGCAGCCGGCCGAACAGGCCGCCGACAGCGTCCACGACGCTCAACGCCTTGCCCACCGCCCCCATCGGGGGGATCCCCGGGATGCCCTCGAGCACCGGGGCCAGGCGGATCAGGCCGGGCAGGTCGCGCACGTGCAGCTCACCGGAGCGGTACAGGTGCGGCACGTTGGCGCGCCCACTCGTCACGTCCAGGATCGTGCGCACCTCGGCCACGACGCCAGGGCCGTGCTGCGGGTCCTCGTCGAGCACCGCGGTCCGCCAGTGCCCGGCATGGGCGCCGGAGCCGATGATGAGCTCCGGCGTGACGGCGGTGAACGATCCGGTGACGTGCTTGCGCCCGGCCAGCGCGCCGGTGGTGTCGATGAGCGCGGCCAGCCCGATGCGCATGAGCTCGTCGGGCACCTCGCCGCCGGCGGGCTCGAGGTCCAGGGTCGTGATCGACAGCTGGTAGGTCATCGCGTTGACCACCGTGAGCACCGGCAGCGGCCCCAGCGGCGAGGAGGTGGGCACCAGGCCCCAGGTCCCGGGGCCGTCCGAGGCCAGCCACTCGGCAGTGGTTGCCCGCGCCGCGGCGACCGAGCCGAGGATCTCGGTGTCCGGCAGCCCGTCGAGCTGCGCCCGGATCGCCTCCTCGATCGCGTCGTTGTCGTAGAACTCGGCCTCCCCGTCGTGGGCGTCGCGCAGCATGTCCTCGAGGCGCCGGCCCACCTCCCACTCGCCGACCTTGGCGACGAGCTCGCGGGCCGTCCATCCGTGCTTGCGGGAGGGGGCGTCGAGGTCGACCTGCGCGGCGACCCCCTCGAACAGCTCCCACGCCCGGTTCACCGACGCCGCCAGGCCGTCGAGGTCCCCCGAGGCCAGGCCGTGGTCGTGGGGGAGGGGCCGGAGTCCGGCGGGCAGCTGCTGGGGGTCGGCCATTGGGCAATCCTGCCCAACGGCCGGCAGGATTGCTGGCGTCAGGTTCCCCTTCCCCCTGCAGGAGTGCCGATGCCGGTCGAAGTCGGGCAGCCCGCCCCGGAGTTCACCCTGGTCAACCAGCGCGGCGAGCGGGTCTCGCTGGCCGACCTGCGCGGTCGCAAGGTCGTGCTCGTCTTCTACCCCTTCGCGTTCTCGTCGCTGTGCACCGGTGAGCTGTGCGACCTGCGCGACCGACGCGGCGACTTCGACGACGACACCGTGCTGCTCGGCATCTCCGTGGACACCAAGCACGCGCTGCGGGTGTTCGCCGAGCAGGAGGGCCTGGGCTTCGACCTGCTCAGCGACTTCTGGCCCCACGGGGCGGTCGCGCAGGCCTACGACGTGTTCCTGCCCGAACGCGGGATGGCCACCCGGGCCACGTTCGTGCTCGACCGCGACGGCGTGGTGCGGTGGTCGGTGGTGAACCACCCGGGGCAGCCGCGTGACCCGGGCGACTACCGCGAGGCGCTCGCAGCGCTGGACTAGAGCCTGCGCGCCAGCGGTGTGGGGGACGGTGCTGGGGGTAGGTACCCTTGCCGCTCGGGCCCGTGGCGCAGTTGGGAGCGCAACCGGTTTACACCCGGTAGGTCGTCGGTTCGAGCCCGGCCGGGCCCACCGACGCGTCCGGCCCCCACCCACGATGGGGAGGCAGCGTGAGCCAGGACCGAGCACGCCACGTGCTGTTCCAAGCGATCCATCTCGTGGCGCCCGACGTCGACGTCGCGTCGCTCGACGAGGATGCGCCGCTGCCCGAGCAGGCCGGCCTCGACGAGTTCGACGTCGCGGAGCTCGCCGCGCTGCTCTCCGACGCGGTGCGCCACCAGATCCCTCTGGCGGACTACCAGCAGCTGTCGACGATCCGTGCGGGGCTGGCCTACCTCGAGCCACGGCTGCCCTGAGCCGCGCCGGGGTGCCGGGGCGCGGCACTAGGCTCGCCGGCGTGCCGCAGCCCGCCTCCGTGACCCCGCGGCTGGGTGACGTCATCACCCTGCTGCATCGCCGCTACGACCCCCGCACCGCCGACGGCTGGGATCGCGTCGGCCTGGTCTGCGGGGACCCCGACGAGCCGGTCGAGCAGGTGATGTTCGCCGTGGATCCCGTCGCCGTGGTGGTGGACGAGGCCATCAGCGACGGCGCAGGGCTGCTGGTCACTCACCATCCGCTGTTCCTGTCCGGCGTCCACGGTGTGGCGGCTGACACGGCCAAGGGGCGGGTCGTGCATGACCTGATCCGCCACGGCATCGGCCTGCTGGCCGCGCACACGAACGCCGACAACGCCAGGCCCGGCGTCTCGGACGCCATCGCCGCGGCCCTCGGCGTGGCTGACCCGGAGCCGCTGGACGGCCTGGAGCGCGATCCACATCCGATGGACAAGCACGTCGTCTTCGTGCCGGTCGAGGATGCCGAGGCGCTGCTCGACGCGATGGCCTCGGCTGGCGCGGGACGGATCGGTGACTACGACCGCGCCGCGTTCGCGACCACCGGCACCGGGACCTTCCGGCCCCTGGCCGGGGCCAATCCCCATATCGGCACGGTGGGACGCATCGAGCAGGTGCCCGAGACGATGCTGCAGATGGTGGCCCCGCGCGCCCTGCGGGCCGCCGTGGTGGCGGCGCTGCGGGGGGCCCACCCCTACGAGGAGCCGGCGTTCGACGTGCTGGAGCTCGCCCGGACGCCCGACGGCCGGGGGGGCGGTCGGGTTGGGGAGCTGTCCGAGCCCATGCCGCTGCGCGCGTTCGCCGAGGTGGTGGCGCGCACGCTGCCGGCGACCGCAGGGGGGATCCGGGTGGCCGGGGACCCCGACCGGCTGGTCGGACGCGTCGCGATCTGCGGCGGGGCGGGCGACTCGCTGCTGGGAGCGGCCGAGGCCGCGGGTGCCGACGTCTACCTGACATCCGACCTGCGCCACCACCGCGCCAGCGAGCATCGCGAGGCCGGTGGCTGCGCCCTCGTCGACGTCGCGCACTGGGCCGCGGAGTGGATGTGGCTGCCGCAAGCAGCGCGGCTGCTCGAGCAGGACGCCGCGGCGGCGGGTTTCGCGCTGAGCACTACCGTGTCCACCACCGTCACCGATCCCTGGACGTTCCATGTGGGAAGGCCCTGACCATGCGCGCTGAACCCGAGGCCCAGCTGCGGCTGCTCGACCTCCAGGACCTCGACACGAAGCTGGGCCAGCTGCGCCATCGCCGGCGGGGCGTGCCGCAGGTGGCGGAGTTGACGGCCCTGGATAAGCGCGCCGCCGAGCTGCGCGACCGGGAGGTCGCGGTGCGCACCGCGGTGTCGGACCTCGAGCGCGCGCAGGCCAAGGCGGAGGCTGACGTCACGGCCGTGCGTGACCGCATCCGGCGCGACCAGGCCATGCTCGACGCCGGCTCGGTCTCCTCCGCGCGGCAGTTGGAGGATCTGCAGCGTGAGATCGCGAGCCTGCGCAAGCGCGTGTCGGACCTCGAGGACGCCGAGCTCGAGGTCATGGAGCAGCTCGAGGATGCCCAGGCCAAGGCGGCGGCGGTCGGCGCGGACGTGGCCGCACTCGCCGAGCAGCGAGCCGTGGCCGAGCAGGCCCGGGATGCCGCGTTCGCCGACATCGACCTCGAGGTGCAGCGGGTCGAGGGGGAGCGCGCCCGTGTGGTCCCGGAGATCCCTGCCGACCTGCTGACGCTCTACGACAAGGTGCGGGCCGACTCCGGGGGCGTGGGGGCCGCGCCGCTGCACCGCGGTCGCTGCCAGGGCTGCCAGCTGACCCTCACGCCTGCCGACCTGGGCCGGATCCGGGGCCTCGCCGCCGACGAGGTGGTCCGCTGCGA
Organism: Candidatus Nanopelagicales bacterium; assembly: GCA_036375875.1. Classification (GTDB taxonomy): domain Bacteria; phylum Actinomycetota; class Actinomycetes; order S36-B12; family CAIYMF01; genus Prado023. The sequence goes on along the minus strand of DASVBK010000016.1, from coordinate 1,626 downwards.
GGAGTGCCGGCGCATCCTCGTGCGCACGGCCGAGTCCGGGCTGTGAGCCGGCCCCGTCGGTTGGTCGTCGAGGCCGACGGCGGATCCCGGGGCAATCCCGGGCCCGCTGCCTACGGCGCGGTCGTGCGCGACGCCCAGACGGGGGAGCTGCTGGTGGAGCTCGCCGACTTCCTGGGCACGCAGACGAACAACGTGGCCGAGTACGAGGGCGCCATCGCGGGCCTGACCGCCGCCCACGAGCTGGACCCGGACGCGCTGGTCGAGGCGAGGTTGGACTCGCGGCTGGTGGTCGAGCAGCTCTCCGGCGGGTGGGCGATCAAGAACGCGGCCTTGCGCGAGCTTGCGCTGCGGGCCCGCGCGATCTTCCCGGCGGGGCAGGTGCGCTACACGTGGGTGCCGCGTGCGCAGAACGGGGCAGCCGACGCCCTGGCGAACCGCGCGATGGATGCCGCCGCGGCCGGGCGGCCAGCGCGGATCGCCAACTGGCACCGGGGGGCCGGCGACGCCGACCCGTACGTCGACGTCGCGGAGCACCTTGCCGTGGAGGCGCAGGCCGAGCGACAGGCCGGGGCCGCCGAACCGCCGGGCGCTGGGGTGCGCGGAGCGCAGGCTGCGCAGGCCGGAGCGGCCGCGGTGCGCGACGCGCTGCGCGCAGGTCGGGCTGACGAGCCGGTGATGACCGCCGAGGCCACCTCGGGCGCCCCAGCTGCGGCGCCGCGGATCGTCGGCTGGTCGCGCGCCGACCTCGGGGTCCCCACCACGCTGCAGCTGGTGCGCCACGGGGTGACCCAGCACAGCGTCGAGCACCGGTTCTCCGGCTTGCACGGCGAGGATCCGGGCCTCATCGAGCTGGGTCGGCGGCAGGCCGAGGCGGCGGCCGAGGAGCTCGCCCGCCGTGGTGGCACGGACGTGCTGGTCACCTCGCCGCTGCGACGTACCCGGGAGACGGCCGACATCCTCGCCGCGGCGCTCGGGCTGTCCGAGCCGCTCGTGGTCGACGGCCTGGCGGAGGCCGACTTCGGGGCCTGGGATGCGCTGACCTATGCCGAGGTCAAGCAGCGCTGGCCCGACGAGCTCGCCGCGTGGCTGGCCTCGACCGAGGTGGCCCCGCCCGGCGGGGAGTCGTTCGCCGACGTGCGGCGCCGGGTCGAGCAGGCCCGGCTGGACCTGCTCGCGCGCTTCCCGCGCCAGCGCGTGCTCGTGGTGAGCCACGTGACACCGATCAAGGTCCTGGTGCAGCAGGTGCTCGAGGCCCCGTCGGCCAGCGCCTACCGCTTCGAGCTGGCGCCCTGTTCGTTGACCACGGTGGCATGGTGGGCCGACGGGGTCAGCTCGATCTTCGGCGTGGGGGAGCGAGGCCACCTGCACGGCGTGCTGCACGAGACGGCCTGAGGTCCAGCCACGCCAGCACGTGCGGTGTGTCACGCCCTGCCGCTGCCGCGGTGCGTGGGAGGCTCAGCCTGGAACTGGGCTGGGGCCCCTCGATGGTTGCGATCGAGGGGCCCCATGTTCCGTTCGGAGCGTGATGGTGTCTGCCCTGACACTCGTCGTGTCGTGCGTGCTTCCCGGGCCTGGCTTCGTGACCGGTTCCGCGTTGCCGCGTGACTGCTGGGGTTGCGCCATCCG
>DASVBK010000013.1:0-3482 GCA_036375875.1 Candidatus Nanopelagicales bacterium | reverse complement strand
CTGACCGGTGCCCTGGTCATGGCCTTCGGCAGCGAGCTGCGCGCCCCGCACGGCGGCATCTGGGTCATCGGCCTGGTGAGCAACCCGCTCATGTACCTGGTGGCCATCGTCGCGGGCACCGTGCTGGCGGGCTTCCTCGTCACGGCCCTGAAGTCGCGCAACCCGGTCTCCGACGAGGCGATCGAGGAGCGGCTCACCCACGCCGCCATCGCCTGACGGCTGCCGAACAGCAGGATCCGCGAGGGCGGGCACCAGACCAGGTGCCCGCCCTCCGGCGTGCCCGGGGCCACTGGCCTAGCCTTCGGCACATGGAGCAGCGGGCGGTGTTCGTCGACGTGGACGGCACCCTGGTCGACCACCGAGGGACGGTGCCCGAGTCTGCGAAGGAGGCGATCCGGGCCGCGCGCGGCAACGGCCATCTGGTGTTCCTCTGCACCGGCCGCTCGGTGCCGCAGATCTGGCCCGAGGTCCGCGAGATCGGCTTCGACGGGTTCGTCGCCGCCGCGGGTGGCTACGTGGAGGTCGACGGGCAGGTGCTGCGCCACGAGGCCGTGCCCGTCGAGCAGGTGCGCCGGCTCGTGGAGTTCTTCGACGCCCGCGGCGTGGAGTACCTGCTGGAGTCCAACGACGGGCTGTTCGGCAGCCCCCGCGTGGCGTCCACGATGGCCGAGCTCATGCTCGGCTCGGTGACCGACGAGGACGTGCTGGCCGCGCTCGAGCGGGGCCTGGCCTCGTTCCTGGACTCGATCGTGCTCGAGTGGGATGTGGCCTCGATCCACGTGAACAAGTGCTCGTTCCTGGGTTCCGACCTGCCGCTGGCCGAGGTGCAGGCCGCGCTCGGCGACGCCTTCGACGTGATCCCCTCGACGGTGCCCATGTTCGGCCGCAGCAGCGGCGAGCTGTCGATGCGAGGCGTGCACAAGGCAGCCGGCATCGAGGTGGCCATCAGCCACCTGGGCATCTCACGGGAACGGACGATCGCGTTCGGCGACGGCTTCAACGACCTGGAGATGCTGGAGTTCGCCGGGGTCGGAGTGGCGATGGGCAACGCCCAGCCGGCTGTCAAGCAGCGCGCCGACCTGGTGACCGGCGCCGTCGACGCCGACGGCCTGCTCGAAGGGTTCCGGGCAACCGGGCTGATCTGACCCGCCCGGCCGGCTGTCAGGACGGCGCCGCGATGCCGGGCAGCGTGCAGTCCGGACCCGCGGTCGGGGCACCGGCCGGGAAGCACGCGACCAGCGGCTCCACGGCCACCACGTAGCTCGTGTCCGGCACGCTCGTGGTGGTGCCATCGGCCGCGACCTGGCAGGGGCTCCCCACACCGCAGCCGCCGCCTGGCTCGGGGCTGGCGCTCCCCGCGCCGATGGTCGTGGTGATCGCCATCCCCACCGCCCGGCCCTCGGGGTTGAACGCGACGGAGCCGGCGGACCCGCGCAGGATGCCGCCGCACCCGATGGGCTGCACGTCCGTGAAGCGCCAGGGCCCCTCGACCACCGTCACCGCAGCGCCCACCGAGCACCGGCTGCCGCGCAGGTGCCGCTCGACCACGTCGATGCCGGCGATCGGCACGCCGGCCACGAGGACCTGGCCGCCGTCGGGCAGCGGGGGCACCGGCGCGATCGGGGTGATCCCCTGCGCGGCGAGCTCGCCGTACGTGCTGCCCAGGCGCAGGACCGCCAGGTCCGTGCCGCGCATCGAGGCCCACACGACGGCTTCGGCGGGCACCGCCACCGGCGCCACCGGGTCGCTGGTGGTCACCGCGGCGAACGTGGCCAGCAGCACCCGGGCGTCGGCCAGCGGCTCGTCGGTGATCGTGGTGGCGGGGTCCTGGAGCCCGACGCAGCGTCCGGCCGTCACCGCCAGGGCCTTGGCGGAGGCAGGCGCGCCGAGGTCCACCAGCCAGGCGGTGCAGGGCTCGTCGAGCCCGACGGCCTGGCCGACCGCGGCCAGTGCGGTGCCACGGGCCTGCTCGGCGCGGAACAGCCCGCCCGGCGCGGTCACCGCGTTGATGGCCTCGGAGGCATCGCGCTGCCGCGCGGCGAGGCCGACGACGCTCACGGCCGTGACGATCGCCGCACCCCAGGCCAGCCACCAGCGGGGCCGCCGCCAGAACGGCGGCCTCGGCTCGGCGGGCTCGGGCACGAGCGCCACCGTACACAGCGCGCTCGAGCGGACACGGCAGGCCGCTGCGGAGCACCATCAGGTCATGACGCAGATCCTCAGCGGCGCCACCCTGGTGACCCCGGCGACGCTGGTCCCCGACGGTTGGGTGGAGCTGGACGGCGCCAGCATCCTGGCACTCGGGTCGGGGGCACCACCCCGGCCGGCTGACGTGGACCTTGGTGGCGGGTACCTCACCCCCGGCTTCGTCGACATCCACAGCCACGGCGGCGGCGGGGCGACGGTCGTCGGCGGCGACCGTGACGCGGTGGCCAGGTTCGCCGAGGCCCACCGCGAGCACGGCACGACGACCATCGTGGCGAGCCTGGTCTCGGGCACCTTCGAGTCGCTGGCCCATGACGTGGCCGCCCTGGCCGAGCTCACCGAGTCCGGCGTCATCGCGGGCACCCACCTGGAGGGCCCCTGGATCGCGCCGGAGTACAAGGGCGCCCACGACCCCGGGACCCTGCGCGACCCCGACCCCGACGAGGTCGACCGGCTCATCGCGCTGGGCCGCGGGACGATCAGGATGGTCACCCTCGCGCCGGAGTGGCCGCACGGCGTGGACGCGGTGCGGCGCTTCGTGGGCGCCGGGGCGATCGCCGCGGTCGGGCACACGAACGCCAGCTACGACCAGGTGCGGGCCGCCATCGACGCCGGCGCCACCTGTGCCACACACCTCTACAACGCGATGCGTCCAGTGAACCACCGCGAGCCGGGCCCGATCGTGGCGCTCACCGAGGACCCACGCGTGGTCAACGAGCTGATCCTCGACGGGGTCCACGTGCACCCCGCCTCGGCGGCGTTCGCCCAGCGGGCGGCCGAGGGGCGCATCGTCCTGGTGACGGACGCGATGACGGCCGCAGCCGGCGAGGACGGCGAGTACCTGCTCGGCGACCTGCCCGTGCTCGTGGTCGACGGGGTCGCCCGGCTGGTGGACGGGGGGGCCATCGCCGGCTCGACGCTCACGATGGATCGCGCCGTGGCCTTCGCCGTCCAGCAGGTGGGCCTGTCGCTGCCAGTCGCCGTGGCCGCGGCGACCAGCACCCCCGCGCGCATGCTCGGCCTGGCCGATCGCGGGCGGCTGGTGACCGGCGCCCGTGCCGACCTCTGCCACCTCGACGACGCCCTCGCGCTACGTGGCGTCTGGCAGGCCGGCAGCCGGGTGGTCGGCTGACCGTGATGGCCAAGCGCGACGCCGCCCCTCACGAGGCGTGTTCAGCACGCTCTGCAGCCACCCGCGGGAGTAGCGTCCCCGCCGAGTACCGCGCACGACCCATCAGGAGGTGACATGAGCACCAGCGCACCACCCAAGAAGAGCG
>DASVBK010000011.1:0-19593 GCA_036375875.1 Candidatus Nanopelagicales bacterium | reverse complement strand
GTGACCGTCCTGGAGAGACAGCCGCGGGTCGGCGGGAAGTGCTGCACCGTGGAGGTCGACCATCGGACCTACGATCTGGGCGCAGTCTTCGGGACCCGGGAGTACACCACGACCCGCGAGCTCATGCAGGCGGTCGACCTGCACGGGGCGCCCTCCCCCGGCATGCGCTGCGTCGACATCGACGGCCACCCCGTCGACCTGATCCCGAGACGTCAGTACCCGCAGCTGCTCTGGGCGCTCGCTGCCCACTACGCCTGGCTGGCCCGCGTGCGCTACCGCCGCGTGCACGAGCCCGGCCTGGCCGGGATCCATCCGGACCTCCACGAGCCGTTCGGCCGCTTCGCGCAGCACCATGGCCTGCCCACGTTGGAGCGGGGATTCGCCCCGCCGTTCACCGGCTTCGGCTACGGCTACTTCGACGAGGTGCCGGCTGCCTACGTGCTGAAGTACCTCGACGTTCCCATGCTCGAGTCGCTCGTCGTCGCGGAGCGGCGCTTCAGGTGGGCCGAGGGCGCCGAGTCGCTCTGGGCGCGACTTGCCCAGCAGCACGACGTCCGCACCGGGATCACCGTGCGCCGGGTGGCCCGCGACGGCGCCGTCCTCGTCGAGTCCGACCAAGGCGAGCTGGAGTTCGACGCCCTCGTGGTGACCAGCCCGCTGGACGAGGCACTCGGGTTCCTGGACTCCTCGCCGATGGAGCGCCGGCTGTTCTCGGCAATCCACCACTACGACTACTGGGTGCTGCTCTGCGACGCGCCCGGCCTGCCAGAGGGGTCCTGCTACATCCCCGCGCACTTCCGGCCCGACCAGGTCGGTCACGTGATGATCTGGTACCACCAGTGGCCCGGGGACACCCTGTGCACCCTCTACGCGCTCGGCAGCCCCGGGATGTCCCAGGAGACGATCGAGGGGATCTGCGCTGCTGACCTGTCCCACGTTGGGGCGACGCTGGATCGCGTCGTGGACGTGCGGCACTGGAAGTACTTCCCCCACGTCACCGCCACGGAGATGGCCGCCGGCTTCTACAACTCGTTGGAGGCAATGCAGGGCAACCGACACACGTACTACGCCGGCGAGATCATGGGCTTCTCCACGATCGAGCTGTGCGCCCGGTACTCCCGCGCCCTCGTGGAGCGGTTCTTCGCCTAGGAGGGCTCGACCACCTGGGACTGCACCAGTACGGCAACATCCCCCCGCAGGCCCTCCGAGCTTGTCGCCCACGCAGGTCCCCGAACTCTGTGGCGCTCCAGAGCCCCAGCGACCTCACCGAGTTCGTGACCATGCGCACCTGGCACCGGACTGTGCTCGAGCCGCCGATGATCCCGCGCACCCACAAGGCCTGGCAGCGGCCGGCGGTTGCCCGCACGGCCGAAACCCTCCGGGCACGCAGGACTGCTTCCTCACCCCGGTCCTCACCGGCGGCGCGTTTGGTGCCTGCTGGAGGGCTGGGCCAACGTAAGGCCTACCGATCACGGGTGGGAGCAGCGGTCTGAGCGGATCACCGTGGTGGCAGGAATCGGACAGATGAGCAGGATGTCAGGCGGTATCTGGCCCCTCGACGGGAAACACGAGCTGCCCCTGGCCGACTCGGGAGATCAACACCTCGCCGGCTTCCGGCGAGCTGTTGCCTTCGCGATGGACCATGTTCTTGGGGACCTCGAAGTACTCGCCCTCGGCGACTTCGACCCGCTGGCTGCCACCCGGGCCGAACTCGAAGGTGATGCTTCCCTTGAGGACGTATCCCATCGTCACGTTGTCGCCGTGGTGGTGCCACCCGGACATGGTCACGGGAGCCGCTACGACGTGCCCGAACCAGTGGCCATCCCCCTCAAACGCCGTGCGGCGCGTCAATCCCGGGGTTCCCTGTGCTTCGCGGAGCTCGCCATCGGACAGCTTGCGTACCGGCTCACCCATCACCGCTCCTTCCGAATCGGCGTCCGAATCCCGTTCCCATGGCACGGGCCCGTATTCGGCGGGACCGGCCCGCGTGGTCGCGCCGAAAGCCTGCCGAGAGACATGGTGCACGTCGACCCCGCGTCACTGCGACCCGTAGCGCGTCAGGATGATCCTCAGCTTCGTCGTCCTTCAGCGGGCTCGGCCCTTGGAGAGCATGTCGACATACATCTCGATGCGCCGGGTTCGGGTCTCCGGCTTCTTGGCCCCGGCCACCCCGAGGCTGAACCACCGCTGCTGCGAGTAGGACAGCCCATCGAAGAACGCCTTCGCGGACGCGTTCGCCGCAAGTGCAGCGGCGAAGTCGTCGGCCAGTTCGACAGTCCGCTCGGCTTCGTCCCTGATGAGCTCGATCGTCACGCCGTCGCCCGGCTCGAGTCCGGTCGCCACACGGTGCTCGGCGCCGAACGACAGCATGAAACCGTCGCCCCAGCCCACCACGGAGTTGCGGTACGAGTAGTCGCCGATGGTCGCCACGACCTTGATGCGCTTGCCTCCGCCGAGGGCCTCAACCACTTCAGGTGGCACTGGGATCCCGGTTGCCGTTCTGCCGTTGAGCACGACTTCCGACTCGAACCTCATGCTGCGGATCCTGCCACCCCACGGAAGGGCTCACCGCGGTCGTTGTGCCCCCTGCGGCCCCGATCGCGCAGGCTGAGCAGGCGTCGCGACATCGTCCGCACCAACACCGGCCACCGGGTGGGGTGCGCCTGACGACCCACTGCGGGGATGCCGGCACCGGGTGTACCTTCCTCGCGCCGCTGTCCCTAAGGGGTATGGATGGACCTGCCGCTCATCCTCGCCGGACCGATCCTGCGCCGGGTCGATCCCAGCACGGTCGCCGTCTGGATGGCGCTGAGCGAGCCTGCCGACCTGGAGCTGCGGGTGTGGGAGGGCCGAGTCGCCCACGACACGACGCACCCGGTGTTCGTCAGCAGCCAGGACCTCCCGGATCCGTCGGCACCGCCGCCGCGCCCGGGCGCCGAGGCGATCAGGATCGGCGAGCACCTCCACCTCGGGCTGGTGACGGCCCGGATACCTCCCGCGTCGGGCAAGGTCTTCCAGCCTGACCGCCTCTACTCCTATGACGTCCTGATCACGGCCGGGGGCGAGGTGCTCGGGTTGGGGGAACGGGGGCTGCTCACCACCCGTACCGTCAACGGCGTCGAGGTACCGCCCCTTGGCTACGACGACCGGATGCTGCCGAGCTTCGCCCTGCCACCCTCGGAGCTCGACCATCTGCGGATCGCCTACGGCTCGTGCCGGCGACCCGGCTACGACGACGGCGATGCCCTGTCCTGGATGGACGACCTGATCGTCACCTCGGTCGGCGACCCCCGGGGCCGCATCCACCAGCTGTTCCTCGGCGGTGACCAGATCTACGCCGACGACGTCGACTCGTTGATGATGCTGCGCGTCGTCGAGCTCGGCATCGAGCTGATCGGTCGCGACGGCGACACCGGCCCACCGATCGAGCGGGTCAAGGTGGGGAAGGTGCTTCGGCTGCCGGACGGGACGCTGCCGGACGAGGCCGATCCGACAGCCTCCTACGTCGCCGAGACCGAGGCCGAGACGGCCACCGTCGGCGATCTCCCCGCGGGTGGCGACCACTTCCCGATCGGCAAGCGGCTCGACCTCACGCAGCGCAGCGCACAGCTGACGAGCACCGACGGATCGAATCACCTGATCTCGTTCGGGGAGTTCGCCGCCCTGCACCTCATGGTCTGGAGTCCTGCCGCCTGGGGCGCGCTGATACCCGGCGCCGAGGTGCTGCGCCTCGGCGACACGACCCGATCCCAATTGCGCTGGACCGACGCGCCGGCCGAGCTCGGGCCGATCTCGCTGCCCGTCGCCGACTTCCCGACGCGCATCCCGGAGCACCTGTACGCCGACAAGGAGGCCTTGGCCAAGAAGGCAGCCAAGGAGGCAGAGGAGGATCCGGAGGAACGGGCGAAGAAGGCCGCCCGGGCGCTGGCGCGCAGCCATCGGGTGCACCGCGACTTCCTGCTGGGGCTGGGCAAGGTCCAACGGGTGCTGGCCAACGTGCCGACCTACATGATGCTCGACGACCACGACCTGACGGACGACCTGTTCCTCAGCCCGATGTGGCGGCACCGCGTGCTGGGATCGACCCTCGGCCAGGTCATCCTGACCAACGGCATGCTCGCCTACGCGCTGTTCCAGGACTGGGGCAACGACCCACGACGCTACGACCAGGCCACCGATGCCAACCGTCCCGACCTCGGTGGGCAACTGCCCGGCGACCTGCTGGTCCGTGCTGCGGACTGCTTCCCGACGGGCCGGTCCCAAGGACCGGACGGCGCCACCTTCACCGCGCTGGCCGCGATGTTCGGGCACAACCTCGACAACCAGCCCGACCTCGACGGCCGTTACCGCGCCGTGCGCCCGCCGCTCACCTGGCACTTCACCGTCGACGGCCCCAAGCACCGGGTGGTGGCCCTGGACAACCGCACGCGCCGGTCGTACGCCGCCGAGATCGGCCCGCCGGGCAACGTGTCGCCCGAGGCGCTCGTCGACCAGCTGCCGCTGCCCCCGCTCCCCGCGGGGCGGGAGGTGCTGATCGTCATCGCCCCGCTCCAGGTGATCGGCCCCGGGCTGCTCGACGAGGTCGTCTCGCCCGCGATCTACCGCATCTTCGACCTCGTCAAGGCCGGGGAGCGCGCGACCGACACAGTCAGCGGGTCGCGCAAGATGCCGGGCACGAACCCCGATGCCCTGGAGACGTGGTCGCTCGAGCCGCTCGCGTACGAGCACCTGCTGAAGCGCCTGGCCGAGTACCAGCGCGTCGTGCTGCTGTCGGGCGACGTGCACAACTCGACAGGCAACCTCATGAGCTACTGGCGCGGCGGCGCGCCGAACCCGGCGCGCATCGCCCAGTTCACGTCGAGCGGCATGAAGAACGTGATGCCGGTCTACCTGCGGGCGCTCGACCGCAGCGCCATGCTCCTGCAGGAGCTGTTGCGGGCCCGCATCGGCGTCGAGCGCTTCGGGTGGGATCGCGCAGCGGACGACCTCGTGCTGCTGCCGGAGGGGCGGACCGAGGATGACCTCGTCGCCGCGACGCGTGCGAGGCTGCTGCGCAGCCCGGTGCTGCTGCCGGCCCACGGGTGGTTGGACGACAACGAACCCGGCCAGCCCCACCGGGACGAGCTGACCACTCGGCTCAACCCGGCGCATCCGCCCGACTGGCGCTGGCGGGTCCAGCCGCTGCTCGACGATCGGCCCGACAGCGAACGCCCGAGCCCGATCCGAGCCCGGGCCATCGACGACGCCGGGGTCGAGGCCCAGCTGGCCGACCCCGCCCAGGTGTTCGTTGCGCTGCAGACGATCGCCGCGCGCCATCAGTCGGCGTTGGACCGGATGCGCAACGCCCGCCAGATGCTGTTCCGGTCCAACTTCGGCATCTGCCGCTTCACCAGCGCGACTGGCGGCGCGATCACTGCCGTGCACGAGCTGTACACGTCGGCGCCGGACCCAGAGACCCAGCTTCCGGTCCTCGATCGCTACCTGGTGCAGGAGGCGCCGCTCGGACCCGTGGTCGAACCCCCTCCAGAGACGCTCCGGGTGCCCGCGATCGAGCGCGTCCCGATCCCGGCGGCGCCGTCATGAGCGAGAAGTCGACCCTGCAGCGGCTGGCCGGCTGGGCCGCGGACGTCGCCGGCGACATCGCCGACCTGTTCGCGCACCAGGACGTGCGTGAAGCCGTCCTGGCCGACCTCGGCGGCAAGCCGGGCGCGGCCGGCACCTTCGAGCTCCCCGCGGCGCCGCTGGAGGCGGTCCGCCAGTACCGCGACCAGGTCGACCCCGACGCGCAGGCCGATGCCGAGGCGGTGGCCAACGTCGCCATCCTGCTGGGGGCGATCATCGACCAGATCGAGGCGTGGGACGCCGAGTGGCCCAGCCGCGGCGACGCCTTCGCCTACGGCTTGCTCGACCTCCTGGCGAGCAACCACGTCCGCCGGGCATCGCCGAAGCTGTTCCTCGTCATGCAGGGGATCGCGTCGGCTGTCGAGCTGACCGAGACGCACGGGCCCGGCGAGCGGGGCCATGCCCGCTTCATCAACGCGATCCTCGCCATCCTCTCGTTCGTGTGGAACCCCGGCCGGACGCTCGACGACCTCGACGACACCGTGCCCGGGGCGAGTGGGAGCACCCTCACCACGGACCGCGACACGTCGTTCCTCGTCGTCGACGGGCTCATCCGAGGACTGGTCGCAGCGATCGCCGTCATCGACCAGGTGCAGGACGAGTACCACGACAACGTGCTCGGTGACGTCATCGTCGGCTGGGACGCCGCCGCGCTCGACATCGACTCGCCCGCCCGCCCGACGGCGGCCGACGTCGTGTCCGGGCGCATGGTCTCGGTCGTCCTGCGCCGCGGTGGTGGCGAGGACGAGCAGCAGGTGCGCCTCAGCTGGCTCTACCTGCCGCGCCGGATCGGCACGCCCGCCCGCCCGCACCAGCTCTTCCTCGCGCTCGGCGGCGAGCTGACGCTCGACCAAGTCCTCAATCCGGTCCCGCCGCAGGGTGACCCGGAGTGGCACTTCCGCGTCGACGTCCGCAGCGACGCCGCGGCTGCCTGGCTGATCTCCGGTGACGACTCGCAGGCCAGCGTCACCGGTGCCACCTCGCAGGTCTCCGTGGGGTGGGAGGCCATCCCGAACGAGACCGGCGTGTCCTATGCCGTGCCGGGTCGGACCGGGACCCGCCTCGAGCTCGGGGGGATCGCCGCGGTGCTGACCCTTGCCGGCCCGGGCGCCCGCGTCCTGCTCAGGCTCGACAAGGCCGCGATCGTGATCGACGGTGCCAGCAGCGACGGCTTCATGCGCACGCTGCTCGGCGGCCGCCCGATCCGCCGCCCGATCTCTGTCTCCCTCGGCTACGACTCGCAGCTCGGCTTCATCCACGAGATCCACACGCCCGCTGCCACCGCCGCGGCCGGTGCCGAGCCGCCCTTCGACTCGTCGGGTCCGGCCGGCCCCCCGACGCTCGAAGCGACGCTGCCGCTCGGCGGCGGCGGGCTGCTCGGCATCAACGTCCACGAGATCGTGCTGCGGCTCGCCGGCCGGTCCGCCACGGCGCCCGAGACCGGCCGCGCGGTCGCCGTCGGGATCCTGATCTCCTTCAGCACGCAGATCGGCCCGGTGTACCTGCGCGTCGACCGTCTCGGGCTGGAGGCCAACGCGGACACCATGACTCCGCCGGAGGAGCGCAACCTCCGCGTCCTGCAGGCCGGCATAGGGGCGGCAGCACCGCGTGGCATCGCGGTCAACGTCGAGACGGGGCCGGTCAGTGGGGGCGGCTCGATCCAGCACGACCCGGCCACCGGGGACTACGTCGGCGTGCTCGTGCTGCGGCTTGGCAAGCGGGTGACCATCACGTGCATCGGACTGGTCTCGCCGGGACGGGAGGGAGCCGACGAGTCGTCGCTGATCCTCATCGGCACCGTCGAGCACCTCGACCTGCAGGCGGGCCTGGTGACCTTCGACGGCTTCGGCCTGATCTACGTGTCCGACCGTCGCCTCGACGTGCCGGCCGTCCGTGCAGCCCTGCCGACCGGTCAGCTGTGGCACATCCTGTTCCCTGCCGATCCCGTCAAGCACGTGCCCGAGCTGGTCAGCGCGCTGCGCACGTTCTTCCCGGTGCAGCGGGGGACGCACAGCTACGGGATCCTCGTCAAACTGTTCTTCGGCGCCGGTCACCCGATCATCCGGGCCGATCTGGCCCTGCTGCTCGAGCGTGACTCGGTCGTCGATCGGTCGAGGCTGCTCGTGCTCGGCCGGATCTCCTCGGCACTCCCGCAGGACAAGGACGCCATCCTGCGGCTGAACCTCGACGTGGTCGGGGTGTTCGACCTGGACTCGGGCGAGATGGCGGTCGACGCCGTGCTGTACGAGTCGATGCTGTGCGGCCGCTTCGTGCTCACGGGTGCCGCCGCCTTCCGGCGCGCCAAGGGCCAGGGATTCGCCCTCGCCGTCGGTGGCTTCAACCCCCGGTTCCGACCGCCGGCCGGCTTCCCGGTGGTGCCCCGGGTCACGATCGCGCTGACGACCGGCGACAATCCCAGGCTCATCGTCGAGGCGTACTTCGCCCTCACGTCGAACACGGTCCAGTTCGGTGCGCGCGCCTCCCTCTACGCGGCCGCCTACGGCTTCAGCATCGAGGGGTACGTCGGTTTCGACGTGCTGATCCAACTGTGGCCGCCGCACTTCATCGCCGACTTCCAGGCAGGCGTGCAGCTCAAGCGCGGCAGCCGAAACCTGTTCAAGGTCGACGTGCGCGGCACACTCGAGGGCCCGATCCCCCTTCGGGTCGCCGGGCGTGCCACGTTCGGCATCCTGTGGTGGGACTACACGGTCGGGTTCGACCGGGTCCTGGTCGGCGGCTCGGGTGACGTCGTGACCGAGACCCTCGACGTCGTCGCCGAGGTGCTGACCCGGCTGGCGAACCCGGGGAGCTGGCGAGCTGAGCTTCCTCCCAGCGCCGCACAGCTGGTCGGGCTGCGGAGCATCCCGTCCGGGGACACGCTCCTCCTGCACCCCCTCGGCAGGCTGGAGGTTCGCCAGGGAGTCGTACCGTTGCGCCTCGACCGGGACATCGACCGGATCGGCGCCTTCATCCCGTCCGGCGAGCGGCGCTTCGCCATCACGTCCGCCGTCGTGGGCGGATCGTCCGCCGACACGGACCCCGTGTTCGACGACTTCCCCGAGGGTCACTTCTTCGACCTCACGGATGCCGAGCGCCTCGCCGCACCCGCGTTCGTGCGGCGCGAGGCCGGCGTCGCGTTCGGCAGTGCCGAGTACCGGACCGACACCGGCCGCGCAGTCCCCTCGCCGGTCGGCTACACCAGGATCACCGTGGGACCCGACGGCATCCCGGTGGCCGAGGCCCAGCCGCAGCCTCCGCCCACGCACGTGTTCGATGCCGGGCTGCGGATCAGTGCCGCCGCTCGCGCCGCCACTCGCACGGGTCAGTCCGAGCGGTACGCCGAGCCGGCGCTCGCCGGCGCCCCCCGCCTGGACGAGCGGTGGCGGCAGCCGTGACCGGGCGCAGCCTCGTCGTCCAGCCGTGGGCCGGGATGTGCCGATGACCGAGCCCACCCTGAGCTTCCTGCCGTGGGTCGACCGCGGCGGCACCACCGATCGGCCCCCCGACCGCCGCGAGACCCACCCGGCCAACCAGGTGTCCACGAGCGCCGAGGTCCGCGTCAACAACGATCCACGACCCGCGTCGATCCCGGTCCTGCTGATGGGCCCGGGCGACGTCACGTCGCTCGTCCCGCAACAGATCATCCGCACGGACCCGGCGGCCGGCACTCGGGCGTTCGAGTCCAACTACCTCGCGCTCGTCGAGTTCGACGAGCCGGCGCTGCCCTGGCTGTTCACGCCCGCGTCGGCCCTCGATGGACGCCTGCGCCCGTGGCTGTGCCTCGTCGTCGTCGCGCTCGGACCCGGCGTCCGGCTCGAACCGCCGGGGGCCACCCCGCTGCCGGTGCTGCGCATCGGCCCTCCGGCTCGACCTGAGATCGAGCTCCCCGACCTCACCGACTCCTGGGCCTGGGCGCATGCCCAGGTCGCTGCCACCGGGTCTGGCGGGCCCGGGCTCACCGAGGCCCTCGGGGGCGACCCGGCTCGCAACCTGTCGCGACTGCTGTGCGGTCGGCTGCTCGCCGAGCAGACCGACTACGTCGCATGCGTGGTGCCGACGTTCGAGGCGGGGCGGCGGGCCGGGCTCGGCGAGGATCCGGCAGGCGCAGCGGGCCCGGCCTGGACGCTGGCGCCCGACATGGGTCCAGTCAGGCTGCCCGTGTACCACCACTGGCACTTCGCCACCGGTCCGGCAGGCGACTTCCAGTCGTTGGCGCTGGCCATCCGCGGCCGCCCGGTGCCGGACACGTTCGGTTCACGCCCGATCGACCTCTCGACCGCGGGGCTCGGGCTGGGTGGTACCGACGACGCCCAGCTCCGTCTCGGCGGCGCGCTGCGAGCGCTGGACGCCGACCCGGTGGCATGGTCCGACCCCTCGCTGCCGGCCCGGTTCGCGACCGCGCTGACCGAGGTGCTCAACACGCCCGACCAGGCCCCCGCTGAAGCGCCCGTGCTCGCACCACCGCGCTATGGCGCGGCCTATCGTCCGGTGGCCACGCTCGACCCGACCGTCCCGGCGCGCTGGTACGAGCAGCTCAACACCGACCCAGCGGCACGGGTGGCCGCCGCCCTCGGCGTGCAGGTGGTGCAGCGCGACCAGGAGGCGCTCGTGGCGTCGGCGTGGGACCAGGCGGCCGACCTGCGCGCCGTCTCAGCCCTCGGTCGGCTGGCCGGAGTGGGCATCGCGGTGGCCGAGCGGATGCAGGCTCGGCACCTGACGCCGTTGGGAAGGGAGGTTGGAGTGTTCGTGGTCGGCCCGCTGCTCCCCCGCCTCCGCCTCGACCCAGTCGTCAGCGCGCCGGCCCTGGCCCGGGTACTCGCCGGGGATGGCGTGCACGCGACGACCTTCAGCGCGACCGTCCGTCGCGTCGTGCGTACCCGTGGCGCCACCGTGCGTCGCGCGCAGCGAAGCGCCATCGCGACGCCGGCCAGCTCCGGTGCCGGCGAGCCGGCGCGTCTCGACCTGGCCGTCCGGATCGATCGCATCGCCGGTCCGGCGCGCGCCCGCCTCGACGTCGGCAACCTGGCGACGCTCGAGGTTCTCGGCTCGGCGGCCGCGTCGCCCATCGACCTCGCCTGGCGACTCATGGCGCCGGACGCCTTCAGCGATGCGCCGCTGCGACCACGGTTCACCGTGCGCCCGCTGTCGCTGGGAGGGGTCGGTGGCGGCTTCCGGCCCGTGGACGTCCTGGACGTCGTGCGCGACCGGACGACGCGGGCCAGCCGTATCCCACCGGCCCTGGCACGTCGGCGGGACGACGACGGCCTGCCCGACATCCCCGAACCCCCCGAGCCTCGTGAGCCGCCGGAGGAGCCCGGGCGACCCCCCCGGCCGGACAGCCCTGATGCGGCCGCGTTCCGGGAGCTCGCCCCGCGCCATCTGACCCGGTTCCTCAACGCGGACCACAACGCGCGGCCGGTCCCCACGCCGATCGACATGCCCGCCCTCTTCGACCAGGTCCTCGCGCTGACGGCCCCGGCCACAGCGTTCACCGCCGCGCTCGGCCGGTTGCTCGCGGGTCCGACGCCCACCCTGCCGAACAGGCCCACCCCCAGCGCGCCGCTGCCTGCCAGCCTCAGCCCGCGGTTCGGGGCGCCGATGGCCGGCTCGTTGGCCGAGCTCGGCCAGGAATGGCTCCTGCCCGGGCTGGGCGAGGTGCCCGCCAACACCGCCCTCGCGCTGCGCACGAACGCGTCGTTCGTGCACGCCTTCATGATCGGGCTCAACCACGAGCTCGGCCGAGAGCTGCTGTGGCGGGAGTTCCCGACCCCGCTCACCGCGACGTTCTTCCAGCGGTTCTTCGACAACGCGGTCGACCCGACGGCGCCGGTCGACCTCGACCCGCTGGCGGAGTGGGGCGACCGCCCGCTCGGCGCGGCCTCGACGACCGATGAGCGGTTCGTCCTGCTGCTGCGGACCGAGCTGCTGCGGCGGTTCCCCGAGGCGCTGGTCACCGCGGTGCGCGGGAGCGAGACGATCCTGCCGCTGTTCACCGGCGCGCTGGTGCCCGACGTCCGGTACTTCGGCTTCGCCATCCCCGCCACCGAGGCTGCGCAGTGGTCGATCGTGATCGCCGAGCAGCCAGGTGCCCCGCGCTTCGGCTTCGAGGTCGGCCACGCCCCTGCCGGTGTCAGCCATGCCCCGGCCATCGACGCGACGTCCGCCGCACTCGCCCAGCGGCTGATCCAGCTGCCGGCGCTGATCACCATCCCGGTGCCCGTCCTGCTGCGCCCTGATGACCCGCAGGTGAACAGGTGAGCGGCGTCGTCGACCTCGGCCCGCTGATCGCCGGCGGGACCCCGACCGGATCCATCGACCCGGCCCTGTCAGCGACGCTCGCCGCAAGCCACCCGATCGTGCTGCTCCCGGTCCGGGTCGAGACCCGCTTCGCGGACGTCGAGGCTGGTGGCCGCGAGCTGCGCGTACGCATCTGGCCCGACCAGGTGCACATCGACGCCCACGACCCGCGCCTGACGGCCGCCGAGGCGCAGGCCGGGCATCAGTTCTGGCTGGCCGACTGGCGCTGCGGCGCAGACCAGGATCGGCGTCGGCGGGCCTGGTCTGCGCTGGCCGAGCGCTTCGGCCCGACACGTGCGGCCTGGATCGCACGTCGGACCCGACCCGAGAACGCCGAGGCACGACCGGCCGACGCCGTCGCCGACACCGAGTCGCCGAGAGTGCAGCCGAGGTTCGGCACGGTCGCGCTCACCGAGCGCCCGTCCCCACCCGTGGCCCGCCTGCTGCCCGCCGCCTGGACGGCAACGGCCTACGCCGGTGGGCAGGTCGTGGCAGTCGCGACGGGGCGGCCGATCACCGGCGATCCGGCAGTCGGACCCGACCTCGACGCACCGCTGGTGCACCCGGACGCCGCCGGCGACGACGCCGACGAGGTGGCCCCCGTCGACACCGGGATGCACTGGCTGGTCGACTTCGAGGCCGCTGAAGACCTCGGAATGGCGCTCCGGCTGCCGGTGGACGGGCCCGTCGACCTCCTGCTGGTGACGGGTGTCCGCTCGGGCGAGCCCGACGACGGAGCGGCTGGCCTGGCGGACCTCCTCGCCGCTCAACGCTTCACCGCCGGGCTCGGCATCCTGGAGCCCGGGACACTCACCAACAACACCGAGGGCGCGCCGGCCGGATGGTCCAGTGCCGACCTCGGCTCGCTCGGGGCAGCCGACGCCCCGTCAGCCGCCAGCACCCAGTCCATCCTCCGCGCCCTCGGCCTGCCTGACGCGGACCTGGGGGACTTGCCGGGGGCCGGCGTCGACGACGCGCTCATCGCGGCGGTCAGCCGTACCTTGTGGCCGGCCACGTGGGGCTACTGGCTCACCCAGTTCGTCGGGCTCGGGGCAGGTGGCCTGGATCGCGCCGACTGCGACTGGGCGGGAGAGCACGCCGCTGCCTACGTGCGTCCCGGCGGCCCGTGGCCCGCCCTTCGCGTCGGACGCCAGCCGTACGGGCTGCTGCCCACGACGTCGCTCACCCGGTTCCAGGGCGACGCCCGTGAGACCCGGCTGGGCGCGATCCTCGCCGGACTGGTCGCCACGGGGTGGCGGCCTGCGCTCGGCGAGGCTGCCCGCGTCGGGCGCGGCGACCCTGGTGAGGACCTCGTCGATGTGCTCCGCCTGGACGCCCGGTCCGGTGCCGTGACGCTGCGCCGCGCCCTCGGCGCGACGTTCGCAGCCAACGCGCTGGACTTCCTCGCGCGCGGCGTGCCGGCCGAGGCGTGGCGCGTGCTCGCCGCACGCACGCAGCAGCTCACGCAGGCCGTCGGACTGCCAGCGACGATCGCCGGCGCGCTGCTGCTGTACGAGCCCACCGCGTGGCCGGTCGACCTCCCGCTCGTCGGCGAGGATCACCCGAGCGTCCTGCGCGACCTCCTCGCCGCAGACGTCGACGCGCTCGCCGCATCCACCGACGATCGACCGGCGTCGCTCCTGGCGGCGTTGGTCCGCCAGGGCTTGCTGCGCGCGCATGCGCAAGCCGCGGTGAGGCTGATCGACGACACGTCGGTCGCCCCGACCCACGATCCGGAGTTCTTCGGTTTCACCGGCTCGACCCTCGGCTGGTCGGCGCAGCGTGACCGGTCCGTCGGCGCGAGCACGGTGCGCGCCCGGCTCGCGTCGGACGGCGATCCCGCCGCCGCCGACATCGACGCGTTCCGCTCCGCCGCGCTGAGGCTCGCCGCCGCGACCGCCGACGAGCTGGCACCGCACGTCGCCGACAATCTCGACGCTGCCTCCCACCGGGTGGACGCCTGGGCCACCTCCCTGGCGACGCGCCGGCTCGCCGAGCTGCGCGCGGGCCGACCCACCGGCGTCCTCGTCGGCGGCTACGGCTGGGTCGAGGGCCTCGCCCCGGACCCCGGGGAGTCCGTCGCTGAGCCGGTCGAGGGCGAGCCGGCGCCGTTGCGCCGGGCCGCCGACGACCCGGGGTTCCTGCACGCCCCGTCGCTGCACCAGGCCGAGGTCGCCGCCCTGCTGCGCAACGCCCACCTCGGGCACGGTGGTGGCGACGACGACCCGTTCGCCATCACGATCACCTCCCAGCGGGTGCGGCTGGCGCAGCGCATCTTCGCCGGGGTCCGGGCCGGTCGCAGCCTCGGCGCCGTCCTGGGCTACCTGGTCGAGCGTGACCTTCACGAGCGGGGCCTCGACGCCGCAGTGGACAACGCCCGCGAGGTCGCGCCCCTGCCGGGGCAGGAGCTGCTGCCGATCCCGGCGCGGCGGCTCGACGGCCTGTCCCTGCACAAGCTGTGGTCAGACAGCGAGGACCACGCCGTCGACCACCTCGTCGCCGGTTCGCAGGACGCCGCGCTGCGGCGAAAGGCCGCCGGCGTGCTGCGCCGGCTCGGCGTCGCCGTCGACGCCGCCGCCGATCTGCTGCAGGCCGAGCAGGTCCACCACATGGTCCGGGGCAACCTCACGGCCGCCGTCAACACCCTCGGCGACATCGATCGCGGGCTCGCCCCGCCACCGGAGCTCGACGTCGTCCGCACGCCTCGGACGGGCATCACCGTCACCCACCGGGTCGCCGTCGCGCTGTCCGTCGACGCGGCGCCGACCGGCGGCTGGGCGGTTGCCGGCGGCTCGCCCTGGGCCGCGAGCGAGCCGGCTCTCGATGCTTGGCTGGCGCAGTGCCTCGGCCCCGTGGCCGGTCACCAGCTCACCCTGACCGGGGGCGACACGGAGCACGTCGTCGCGCTCGCGGCGCTCGGCCTGACCGCAACCGACTTCGTGCGCATGGCCAGCGCCGGCGAGTCGGGGGTTGCCGAGCTGACAGCTCGAGCTGCCCGGACGATCCCCGGCCAGCTGGCGGGGACGCTGCGAGCCGAGCGTGACCTACTCGACCTGCTCGAGCTCGGCCGCTCCTTGGCAGCCCTCGTGGCGGGCGCCCGCCCCCTCGACGGCTCGAAGCTCCAGCCACCGCACGCCGACCCGGAACCCGGCATCGACCTGGATGAGCTGGCTGCTCGCGCAGCCCGGGCGCAGGACCTCGTGCGCGCCGCGATCACCGCGCTCGCTGCGGCGCTGGCGGGCACAGGGTCCGAGGGCGTCCAGGCCTCGCTGGCGGATGCGTGGGGGTTCCATCTCGGTGAGGCGGCCGTCCCGGCGATGTCGGACGAGGTGTCGCTGCGGGCCGCGGCCGACCGGGCCAGAGCGGCACTTCAGGCCCGACTCGACGAGGCTGAGGCCATCGCCGCCGCCACGGGCGACGATCTGGGGACGATCCAGCAGGGCATGCGGGCTCTGCTCGGGCCGGGCTTCGTAGCGCTGCCGCGTTTCCAGGCACCAGACGCCGAAGACCTCGTGAGTTCTCGGGACGACCCGGCGCTGGTGGGCGAGGATCCCCTGGTCGCCGAGACCTGGCTGATGCGCATGGAACGCGTCCGCGAGCCGCTGATGCGGCTGGGCGTTGCGATGCGCGAGGCGGAGGCTCTCGGCGGGGCTCCGCTGCGCCTCGGCGTGGTGCAGACGCCCCACCATCCGGGCGCCGCGTGGAACGGGCGCCCGGCGGCGGCCTACGTCGACGGCGCCGCCTCAGTGGTGCTCGTCGGGGCCGACGTGCTGGCGCCGGGCCACCAGATCGCAGGGCTGCTCGTCGATGAGCTGACCGAACTCGTGCCGTCAGCGACTGAGACGACGGGTGTGGCGTTCCGGTACGAGCCCCCGACCTCCACAGCACCTCAGGCGCTGTTGCTCGCGGTCCCGCCCGTGATCGGCGAGGAATGGACGGCGGGCGGGCTGAACCAGGTGCTGCTCGAGACGCTCGACCTCGCGCACGTCAGGGCGCTCGCCCCGGACGACCTCGACCTCGTCCGGCAGTTCCTGCCCGCCACCATGCTGGCGTTCAACACCGACTCCGACGTGCCGTCGACCAACCCCAACGCGCTGCAGTGAGGAGCTGAGATGGCGTCGATCACCACGTTCGCCCGGCTCGAGCCGCAGGTCCATCGAGGCGACGTCACGGTCGGCGCCTCGGCTCCCGTGCGCGATCCGATGTGGCTGCTGGCGCGCCAGTGGCAGGTCGGCGAGTTCGCAGGCCACGACGGCGGCAGCCCGATCGTCGCGCGCTGGCGCGGCGTCGCAGCGGCGCCGACGAGGTTCGTCGCTGGACCGCTCCCGCCGAACACCGCCCTCGATGCGCCCCCATTCGACGCGGCGGCGGCGCCGCTGGAGTCGATCATCGAGCGTGTCACAGCCCCGCTGCCGGGCGACGCCGACACGTGCGCGGGGATCCGCCTGGCGGTCGACACCGGCCGGCACTTCCTGGCCCTCCTGGGACAGCAGGCCACGTCCCGCGACTACCGCGCCGACTTCCTCGCCCGCTACGTGCTCGAGATGCCGACCGACGGGCAGCTCGCCGCGCTCGACCCGGCGACCCTCGCCTTCACCCGGCTGCATGCTGGCCGTAGCCTGGACGGCCGACGGCTGCGGGCCGAGCTCGCCGGGCATGACGTGCCACGGCTCGACCCCGCCATCGCCCCCAGCGATGTCGCCGAGGTGCGCCAGGCGGCGGCCGCCTGGATCGCCTGGCTGGGAACGCTCTTCGACCATGCCGACCCCGGCACATCCTGCTGGCAGCCAGCCCGCTTCGAGTACACGGCGTCGATGGCCTGTCGACGCTCGCCGGACCCTGTTGGCGAGACCACCCTCACAGCGCCCCGCTACGACCGCGACACCGTGGACTGGTACGAGTTCGACGTGAACGGCGAGGTGAACCTCGGGACGAGACCCGACGAGGTGGGAGCCACGCTCACCCGGACCGTCGTGCCGGCTCCGGTGACGGCACCGGGCCTGCCCGCAGCCCGCTTCTGGGAGTTCGAGGACGGCCGGCTCAACATCGCGGCGATCAAGCCGGCGAGCACGGATCTGGCCCAGGTGCTGCTGGTGGAGACCCTCAGCTCGTACGGCAACGACTGGTTCGTCATTGGCGTCGAGCTCCCTGTGGGACGACTCGTCCAGTCGGCGTCACTCGTGGTCACGGACACCTTCGGCGTGCGGACGCTGCTGCAGCCCGCGGGAGCCCTGACCTCAGGCCGGTGGGGCCTGTTCCGGCACGCCATGCCGGTCGAGGACGACGAGGCCGAGGGCGTGCCGATCAGCAACCTGCTCTACCTCGCGCCACGCGTGGCGCAGCCACTGATCGGGCCGGTCGTCGAGCAGATCACGCTGACCCGCGACGAGCAGTCCAACGTCGGGTGGGCGATCGAGCAGCTCGTCGAATCGCCGCTGCAGGTCGGCGTGCCGCTGAGCGACGCTCGTCCCGCCGACCCGCCACCCGACCCCGACGAGGCGCCCGACTACCGGCTCTCCCACGAGCCGCCGCCTCACTGGATCCCGCTGCTACCGGTGCGTCCCGGACCGGACGAGCAGATCGTGCTCGCTCGCGGTTCCGTGCTCGACGTGACGGGCGGTCGGCGGCTCGTCCGCAGTGTCACCGGGCTGTTGGGGGGCGACGCCGAGGGGTCGCTCCTGATCCCCGAGGAGGAGGTGCCGGACGATGGCCTCGTCCTGCAGCGCCACTACCAGGCGGCGCGGTGGATCGACGGCACCCTGCACGTGTGGGCTGCCCACCGCTCCCGTCCCGCCGGGCAGTTGCCCTCGGCCGGACTGCGGTTCGACACGCTGACCTGAGGTCCGTCCTGAAGCCCGGGTGTGGACATCTCTCGCGAGCACCCTGTGATGGGCTCCTTGATTCATCAGCGAGGTGAGGACCATCGGCTCCGCCAGGGCGGGTTCGCTCCAGCGACGCCGTTATGACCGCAGGCTTGAATGCTCACTGCCTGAAGCTGCCCTGAGTGGTCGCTGCCATGCTCACCGCATGGGTGGAGTTCCTCGCGAGGCGTTGCAGCATGGCACGCCCTCATGGCAGCGCGTCACAGCGCTCACGCACCTTCTCGTCTCGGCCGGCGTCGGGATCGTCCTGGGAGCGGTGGTGGCCTTGGCGTACGACCCCGTGGGGGGCGGGCTCGTCGCCTGGGTGGTGGCCGGTTCGGTGTTCCTGGGCTGGACGTGGACGTCGATCTGGCCGATGGACGCTGAAGACACGGCACGGGTGGCGCGTCGGGAGGACCCGTCGCGTCGCGTTCGCGACCTGGTCCTGCTGCTCCTGGCCGTCGGCACCCTGCTGACCGTGGGTCTGGTCATCTTCCGCGCGCATGACAGCGGACCACTCCGACTGGCGCTCGGGGTCGCCTGCGTGGCCGCCTCCTGGGGGGTCCTGCACACGATCTTCGTCCTGAGATACGCGCGCCTCTACTACGAGGAACCCGTGGGTGGCATCGACTTCAACCAGGAGCCCGATCCCACCTACCGGGACTTCGCCTACCTCAGCTTCAGCGTCGGGATGACCTTCCAGGTCTCGGACACCGACATCGGACAGGCCACGATCCGCACCGCGGTCCTGCGTCACGCGCTCCTGTCGTTCATCTTCGGCACCGTGATCCTCGCCGTCACGATCAACCTGCTGGCCGGCCTGAGCAGGTGAGGCGGCCGACTCGCGCGATCGTCGGATCATCCACTGGTGCCGGTCCTCGGTCCGGAACTCGGAGCGGTGTTCGCGGATCCGCACAGCAAGCAACGGGTGGAACCCTTCTCATGCCGCTGGCCCCCACGAGGGGGGCCCTCGTCGTAAGCGGGTGACGGGAATCGAACCCGCACTGTCAGCTTGGGAAGCAGCAGCGCCGTCCACATCGTCCACGCAGGTCGGACGGGTCTCGGCACCCGCCCCGCCGCGGCGCGTGCAACGAGTGTGCATCCACCGGTCTTCTCCCGATGGTCGTGTCAACGCAACGGCACCCGAGCGCGCGGCGATAAGCCCTCGTGTCCGTGACGGGAGAACGTCTGCGCAGCATCCCCGATGGCCCGCCTATCGAGATGCCGTCAACTGCTGACCACCGCACCGCGTTCGCAGCTGGCAGGATCCCGGGCCAACCCACGAGGGCTGCTGGGCCCGGTAGCTGTCGGAGCGGTGCACGACGAGACGGCCGGGTGAGCCGTGGGTGAAGTACCAGAGCGAGGAGGTCAGCCACAGGGCGACCAAGACGGTGAAGCGTGCACCGCCGAGGACCGGGATCGCCCACGTTGGCAGCCGGCGGGTGCGCAGGGCGAGCAGCTTCGTAACCAGGACGCCGTAGAACGCGCAGCCGGCCAGCGAGTGCAGCAGCACCCGCGTGCCGTACGTCTGGAACCCCAGGGACCACAGGCACTGGAAGGCGAGTATGTCCCGCGTCGGAGCTTCGCAGGTGCTCGTCGACCCACGCCGTTGTCGACCTCGAGCGCCCTGCGGCCCCCGCGATTGCGGTGTTCGGCGTGATGCCCACCCCGACGACGGCGAGGTCGGCGTCGATCCGGGTGCCATCGCCCAGCTCGACACCCGCGAGCCTGCCCGTCGGCCTCGGTGGGGGTGGGCCGGTGCGCCCGCATCGCGTCGATGGTGTCGACCCCGATCACGACACACCCAGTGGCC
>DASVBK010000004.1:0-3719 GCA_036375875.1 Candidatus Nanopelagicales bacterium | reverse complement strand
GTCGACCCACATGGCGGCGGTGCACGCGCTCCTGGACCGCTACGACGTCGCTGATCCGACGGCGGGTGCCAAGGCCGGCGAGTTCGCCGACGACGACCTGCAGCGCCTGTACGCCCAGCTGGCTGAGCGTGTGACGAGCGGCCGCGACGATGCGATCCAGGCAGGCATCACCGTCGAGCGCACTGACATCACCGACCTGCGGAAGGCGTTGGCCCTGGAGGCCCCCGCCGACGTGGACACCGTCCTGGGCAACCTGCTGGCGGCCAGCGGCCGGCACCTGGCCGCGTTCCAGCGCAACGCCTGATCGATCCCTCCCGGGCCCGACCAGGACTCCGCAACCGTCGGCACGGCACCAGCAGGGCCAGGCCCGCGGGGCTCAGGGGGACCCGGTGGGGGCCGCGCCCGGCGCTGGTGGGGTCTCGGCTGCCGGTGGGTCAGCTGCTGGCCAGCGCGCGCCAGGCCGGGGTGGCGACGAGCACGCTCAGCGTGAGGACGAGCAGCGCGAAGCCGGTGCCCAGGGCGCGCGGTGAGAGCCTGCCCGAGAACCGGGCGGCCACCAGGGAGGAGGTCACCGCGGCGAGGACGAGCACTGCCATCACGACGAGCTGACCGACCGCTGCGGGGTGCGTCAGGCGCACGAGCAGGGAGGTGGTCGAGGCCATCGCGATGACCACCAGGCCGGTCGCGGTGGCGTTGGCCATGGGCATGCGCAGCGACAGGACCAGGGCGGGGACGACGAGGAAGCCGCCGCCGACCCCCAGGAACCCGGTCACCAGGCCGGTCCCGGTCGCCAGGAGGACGAGCAGCGGCACGGAGTAGCTCGACGAGCTGCCGGGCGACGGGAGCCCATCGGCTGGCGCCGCGACAGGGCGCGGGCTCGTGGGCAGGTCCGCGGCCGGCACGTCGACCAGGAATGCGCCCGCGTCGGAGGCCTGGGGACCTGCGCCGACGAGGCTCGGTCGGGGTGCGGTTCGCGTGGCCGGCTGGCGGCGGGCGTTGCGCAGCATCGCCAGGCCCGCGACCACCATGAGGATCGTGAATGCGCCGAGCTTCACCCAGTCAGCCACGCGGGCGGCGAGCAGGGTGCCCACGGCCGTGCCGACGATGCTCGTGGCACCGAAGAGGACCCCCTGGCGCCACAGCACGCGTCCCGCGCGGTGGTGCGACACGAGTCCGCCGATGGCGCCGAACAGGACGATGACCAGGCTCGCCGTGGCGGCCTGGTCGACGTCCATGTGGAGCAGCCCGACGAGCAGCGGCACGGCCAGGATCCCGCCACCGCCGCCGAACACCCCCAGGGCGGCGCCCAGGAGCAGTCCGACGGCGGCGGCCAGCAGCAGCGTCATCAGTCGGTGTACGCCGACCCGATCGTCTCGGGGTGCTGGTCGACCAGGATCGTGGCACCGGCCTTCGCCGCGTTGGCGAAGGAGTCGTCGATGTGGACGACCGGGATGCCGGCCCGCTGGAGCAGCGACGTGGCGATGCTGGCGCGGAACCCGCTGCCGCAGCTGACCCAGACCCGCGCGTCGGCGCCGGCGTGGGCCGCCGCCTTGGACCAGGTGGCGATCTCGTCGATCCGCGCGGGGAACTCGTGCAGCGGGATGAGCCGGGCCCCCTTGACGTGGCCGTTGATCCACTCGGACCGTCGGCGGGCGTCGACGTAGATGCGGTTGGGATCCTCCGTGAGCGCGGCGACGAACCCCGCGAAGTCGGTGCGTTCGGTGCTCTGGAGGTCGCCTGCGTCGGTGACCCAGTCCCGCGGCTGGCCGGTCGCGTGCGCCTCAGGGCGGTCGATGCCGATCCGGGCCAGGTCGCGCTGGAACGCCTGCACCTGCTCGGCGGTCTCACCCAGCAGGGTGATCGGCGTGCCCCAGGGGATGACCCACCCGAGGTAGGTCACGGCGTTGCCGTCGGACGGGAACGACAGCGTGCCGCGCACGTGGCCCTGCCCGAAGAGCAGTCGTGAGCGCAGGTCGATGACCCACTCGCCGGCGTCGATCCGCCGCCGCAGCTCACCAGCCTCGGCCCGGGCCGGCAGCGACAGGTCGATCGGACCGGCGCCGGCCTCGTTGGCCGGGCCCATGTGGGCGTAGTAGGCGGGGAACGCGTCGAGGCCGTCGATGAGCTCCTTGACGAAGATGTCCTCGTCGGTCAGCAGCGCGGGGTTGCTCAGCGCCTGATGGCCGACCGTCGAGGCCGTGCCCACCGTGTTCGTGGCCGAGCAGAACGAGCCGAACCCGTGGGTCGGGTACACGTCAGCCTCGTCGGCAACCTCGGCCACGATCTTGCGCATGGAGCGCCACTGGGCGTGGGCCAGGCCCTCGGTGGCGTCAGGGCCGATCAGGTCCGGGCGCCCCACGCTGCCGTAGAGCATCGACCCGCCGGTGAAGACCCCCGCGTCGACACCATCCACGGCTACCGCGTAGGAGACGTGGTGCGGGGTGTGCCCGGGGGTGTGCAGCACCCGCCAGGCCATCGCCCCGGAGGTGAACGTCGACCCGTCGCCAACCTGGGTGGCGTCGAACCCATACTCGTGGCCCCGCGGCACCACGTACGCCGCCCCGAGCTCAGCTGCCAGCACCAGGCCGCCGGAGACGTAGTCGTTGTGCACGTGGGTCTCCACGACATGCGTCACCGTCCACGCGTTCTGCTCGATGATCGCCAGCAGCCGGTCGATGTCCCGCTGGGGGTCGACGACCACCGCGGATCCGTCGAGGGCCACCACGTAGGAGCGGTCGCCGAGGTTCGGGGTGTCCAGCGCTACCACGGTCGGCTGCTGCCTCATGCCGCCACCCCGGTCTCGACCGGCTTGCCGGACATGACCCAGCTACCAGTCCCCCCGTGCACGTTCACCGCGCGCCGTCCCTGGTTCGCCAGCCACATGCATGCCTGCATCGAGCGGTTCCCGGACTGGCAGATGATGGTCAGCTCGCCGCCGCTGGGCAGCTCGTGCAGCCGCACCGGCAGCAGGGCCAACGGCACGTTGACCGCCCCGGGGACGTGTCCCGCGCGGTACTCGTGCACCTCACGGACGTCGACGAGGGTGACGTCCTGCCGCGCCATCCGGGCCTGCAGCTCGTCAGTGGTGATCTGCTCGATCATCGCGGGTTGCTCCTCCTTGACGGGATCTGATCCGCCCTCAGGATGCATACCCCCTGGGGTATCTGTCAAGCCAAGCGCCCGGCTGGCGGCTGATCGCAGGACAGCCCTTCCGCCGGCCCACTCGACATCCGACGCGGCGACGGGCCACTCTATACCCCCCAGGGTACGATGCCTCGGTGGGTCAGCACTGCTTCCTCGCCACGCTGCTGACGTGGTCCCTGCGCAGGTGGCTGGTCGCTGGCGGGGTGGGAATCGTCACGCTCCTCACGATGGGCCTGCCAACCGCGGTCATCGCCAACCCGGTCTTCGGGCGGAGCATCGCGCCAACCACCTGGGCGATGGACGTGCTCATCGCCACCAGCGCCCTCGCCGGCCTGCTCACCAGCACCTACGTCCGCAACGACGGGCCAGCCCTCGTCAGATCCGAGAACACGGCAGGCATCGCGGCGGACCCGCGAAGCGCGCGCAGGGGCGCACTCGGGGGGTTGCTCGCCTACCTCGCGATCGGCTGCCCCGTGTGCAACAAGGTCGTGCTCATCGCGCTCGGCGCCACCGGCGCGGTGCGGATCTTCGCACCCGTGCAGCCCTATCTCGCCGCCCTGGGCCTGATCGCCCTC
>DASVBK010000003.1:0-14507 GCA_036375875.1 Candidatus Nanopelagicales bacterium | reverse complement strand
CGCCGCCAGCCACACCTCCATCATCGCCCTCATGCGCCCCTCAGAGGTGGGGTGGGGCGGAGCGGTCCCCCGGTCGTCGAGATCCGCCGGGTCAGCTCCTCGCGGTCAGCCGCCAGTGACCGCCACCAGGGCCGCCTCTACCGCCTCACCCCCCTGACAGCGCACGCAGCGTGTTCATGGCGTCGCGTCCGCTCCATGTCGTACTGCTTGGTGGCCCGCAAGGGGACTCACCCGTTCGCATAGGCGCTCTCGAAGGCGCCGTGTCAAGTCGCCGTCCGGAAGGTCGTAGTGCACACACTCGGAGGCGATAGCACTCCACTCGAGCTTGAAACGGCCCCTGACCTGCGACGATGTGGCGCGCCCGAAGGGATTCGAACCCCTGGCCTTCTGATCCGTAGTCAGATGCTCTATCCGCTGAGCTACGGGCGCACGCCCCGAAGGGCCTGCCAAGGGTACCCGACTCGGCATGTCCCCACGAAATCGATCGGGGCCCCGGACGCACTGCCCGAGGCCCACGGCCGATCCGGCGGAGGCAGAGGGATTTGAACCCTCGATGGGGCTATAAACCCCAAACCCGCTTAGCAGGCGGGCGCCATAGACCTGACTAGGCGATGCCTCCCCATCCGCGCGAACGGACGCAGAGCAGGGTACCCGAACGCCGCGACGGCGACGTAATCGTCGGCCTCGTACGCGCCCGGCCACCGCGCTCGGGATGGTCAGCCGGCGAGGCTCTCCACGAGCTCGGCGTAGGCCGCCTTCGCATCGTCGGCGGACATCCCCGCCACCGACTGCCACGCGTCGTACTTCTTGCGGCCGACGAAGTCGGTGAAGCCGGGGCGCTTGCCGCTGACGTCGCCCTCGGTGGCCTGCTTGAACAGGGCGTACAACCGAAGGAGGGTGTCGTCGTCCGGGCGCTCGGGCAGTGTCTTCGAGGCCTCCGTGGCAGCGGCGAACCGGGCATCCAGGTCGGACATCGTTCCTCCTCGCGATCGGTGCGGCCATCGTGGCAGATGGGCCCGCCTGAACCGGCGGCGGCGAGCCGGTGAGCCTGCGCAGTGCGGTCGAAGAGCCGCCGCACCACCCGCGACCCGACGCGATCGGCGCCACTGGCCCGCGCCGCCTGCACACTCGGCCCCCGATGCGGCACGCTGGCCCGATGGAACTCGAGCGCACCTTGGCCATCGACTGCGGTGGGAGCGGGCTCAAGGGCTCGGTCCTCGATGACGAGGGCGCCATGATCGCCGACCGCGTCCGCGTCCCCACCCCCTACCCGATGGCTCCCGACCGCTTCGTCACCGAGCTCGTGGCCATCGCCGAGCAGCTGCCTGCCGCTGATCGCGCGACCGTCGGCATGCCCGGGATGATCCGCCACGGCCGGGTCATCTCGACCCCGCACTACATCACCGTGCGGGGCCCGCACTCCAAGGTCGATCCGGCCCTGGCCCGGGCGTGGGACCACTTCGACGCCCAAGCCGCGCTCGGTGCTGCCCTGGGCATCCCCACCCGTGTGGTGAACGACGCCGAGGTCCACGCCGCGGCCGTCGTCTCCGGCGAGGGCTTGGAGGTGACCTTCACCCTGGGCACCGGACTGGGATGCGCGGTCTTCGACGACGGGGTGCTCGTGCCGAAGATCGAGCTGTCGCGCGCGCCAGTGCGCAAGGGCGTGATCTACGACGAGTGGATCGGCGACCGCTCCCGCCGGGAGCTCGGTGCCAAACGCTGGTCGAACCGCGTGCGCAAGGTCATCGACGGGCTGCGGCCGATGTTCCTCTGGGACCGGTGCTACGTGGGCGGCGGCAACGCCGAGCGGCTGACCGTCGACCTCGGCGACGACGTCACGATCGTCCCGAACTCAGCGGGCATCGTGGGCGGGATCCGCCTGTGGGAGCTCGACGAGCGGCCATCGCCGCCGGAGCAGGGCGATCAGCCGGCGTTGGGCGCTCGGCCGGAGGGCAGTCCGCCGGAGTAGGGCGATCAGCCGGAGCAGGCAGGCAGCCGGATCAGGGCGATCCGCCGCCGCGGGCTGCCTCGCGCTCGGCGTCGGCCCGCATCCGGGGGCCCAACCCGACCAGGCCCCGGGCCTGGGCATCCAGCAGCGCCGCCGCGCACCCGGGCAGGGCCGGGGACATCAGCTCGGCGACCGTCACGGCATGTTCCGGCCGGGCCACCACCTCGACCGGATCGCCGGCCTCGATGGAGCCCTGCTCGAGGACCCGCGCGTACGCCCCCGGCCGTCGGGCCTCGGTGAACCGCCGCACCCACTGCGGCTCAGCCATCCGGTGGGCGAACGTGGCGCACGGGTTGCGTGGGCTGGTCACCTCGAGGAGCACCCCCTCCCCCAGCCGCAGGCGCTCCCCGACGACCAGGCCACTCACGTCGAGACCCGTGGTGCGCAGGTTCTCGCCGAACAGGCCCGGCGGGATCGCGCGGCCCAGCTGCTCGGCCCACCACCCCGCGTCCTCGTCGGCGTAGAGGTAGATCGCGTACTCCTCACCGCCGTGGTACTGCCGGTCGCGCTGGTCGTCCCCCCGCAGCCCCGTCAGGCCCACCGGCACCGGCCCCGCGACCGGACGCTTGTCGATCGCCGTGGTGCCGTCCGGGTTGCCCGGCTCGGGCAGCAGGGCGTGGACCACGCAGACGGCGGTGATGGTCGCGGGCACATCGGGAGGGTAGCCGCCGGGGCCCGACCCGCCGCTCACGCCCAGCGGCGCACGAACGCGAGCACCTGCTCGGCCTCCTCCGTCGTCAGGCCCACCCGTTCGTCCGGCGCGACGGTGAGCATGGGCACCGGGGGCTGCCCGTACGTGGTCTCACCGCGCAACGCTGCGCCGAAGTCGTCGACCCAGACCAGGGGATGCCCGGCGAACGCCGTCTGCAGCCCCAGCACCTTCCAGTCGGCGGTGCGCTGCGGCAGGCGGTCGGCGGGCACGACCTTCGAGATCTCCAGGACGGGCAGCGGGGGCAGGTCGCAGAGCGGGGCATTGGGCAGCACCGCGCGCTCCCAGGTGGTGGCCCAGACGACCGCGGCGCCCGCGGCGAGCCACGCCCGCACCATGGCACCGTGGGCGGGACTCACGACGATCCCGTGGAGCACCGGCTGGTCGGTCCGCGGCAACGGCCGGATGTAGGGGTGATCGGGCCACGCGGCGCGGTCGAGCTCGACCATGTGGCGGGAGAATCCGGGTGGGAGGTCGTCGAACGCCGTCACGTTGAGCACGCCGTCGAAGTCCAGCCCGACCACCGGCTGGTTGGAGCGCAGCACCAACGGGTCGGCGACGCCCGGAACCGGACTGCCACCGTTCGGTCGCTGCGCTGCCACGCGCCCATCCTGCTCCCGTCGCCGCGCACCGACCAGCCCAGGTCCGTCGTGGACCGCACGCACGCGGCAGGATGCCGGTCATGGCTGAGCGACCCCTGCGCGTGGCACTCATCGGTGTTGGCGACATCGCGGCCAAGGCCTACCTGCCGGTGCTCGCTGCCGACGCCACCGTGCACCCGGTGCTCGTCACGCGGGACGAGGGACGACGGGCCCGGCTGCAGGCCGCCTGGCGGATCGACGAGGCCTTCCGGGACGTGCCCGCGCTGCTCGCCGGGGGCCACCCGCCGGACGCCGCCTTCGTCCATGCGGCCACGGTCGCGCACCCTGAGCTCGCCCACGCCCTGATCGACGCCGCGGTGCCCACGTTCGTGGACAAGCCGCTGGCCCTCACCCTGGCCGACTCGCGCGCGATCGTCGAGCACGCCCGCGCCGCGCACGTCTCGCTCGCCGTGCTGTTCAACCGACGGTTCGCCCCGGCGTACGCGGAGCTGGCCTCCTGGCCCGGCCTGGACACCGTGGTGCTGACCAAGAACCGGCACCGCCTGCCGGACGAGGCGCGCTGGTTCGTCGTCGACGACTTCGTCCACGTCGTGGACACGCTGCGGTTCCTGGTCGGCCCCGACGTCGAACTCGTCGATGTGGCGGCCCGGCGGAGCGAGGACGGCCGGTTGGGGCGACTGGCGATCGTGGTGCGCTCGGGCGGCCGGGTGGGCGTCGGCATCATGGACCGCGACGGCGGGCAGACGGTCGAGGTCCTCGAGGCGATGGCGCCCGGCCGCTCGCGGCGGGTGACCGACCTCGTCGACGTGGTCGATCGCCACGACGGCGTGGAGCTCCACGCGCAGCCGAGCAACTGGGCCTCGGTCTCGGCGCAGCGCGGCTTCGTCGCGATGGTCGCCTCGCTGCTGGCCTCGGTCAGGCACGGCGAGGTGCTCGACGCCGGAGACGCGCTGATGACGCACCTGCTCTGCGAGGAGGTGCTGCGCCAGGCGGTCGAGCAGGCCGGGTGATGCGTCGCCTACCCCTCGCCGAACACCTCGCGCAGGTGCTCGTTCAGGAACAGCACGCGCGGATCGACCTCGCGGCGCACCCGTGCCGCATCGGCGAACCGGGGGTAGCGACGGTCGAGCTCCGCAGCCCCGAGGGGGTGCACCTTGCCCCAGTGCGGCCTGCCGCCCACCTCGGCGCAGATGGCGGCGAACTCCTCGAAGTACTGCTCGTACGGCATGCCCACGTACTGGTGGACCGCGACGTAGGCGTTCTCGCGCCGAGGCTGGTGGGCCGCGCCACCTCCGCCGGTCGCCACAGGACGTTGCCCGCCCAGTTCGCCGCACCGCCGTCCCGGCCCCCTCGCGCCATGCTGCGCCTCCCTCGTGCTCCCACCGGCGCTCCCGATACGCAGGCCTCCCTCGCCAGCCGAGGGACGCGCCGGTGCCCTGGCCGGGCCCGATCGTGCCACGTGGGGGGACCGATCCCCCCACGCCTCGCCCGCGCGCAAAGCCGATCCACTTGCCCGCCGCCGCAGGACCGATCCCCCGTGCCTCGCCGCCCCAGGACCGATCCCCCTGCCCGCGCCCCGAGCCAGCGACCGCAAGCCCCGGCTCGCCTGGCCAGCTCGCGCCGCCACACCCCGGCACGCGCTCGCTACCGTGCGGCCATGGAAGCCGCAGGCGAGCGCAAGACCCGGTATGACACCGCGGTGGCCGGGCGCGCCGCGCCACTGGCGATCCTGGACGTGCCCGCGTACCGCGCGAACGCCGCCGACCTGGTCCGCCGCGCCCGCGGCCGGCCGATCCGGCTGGCCACCAAGAGCCTGCGCGTGCGTGCGGTCATCGAGGAGGTCGCCGCGATGCCCGGGTACGCCGGCCTGCTCGCGTACTCGCTGCGGGAGGCGCTGTTCCTGGTGCACGCAGGCTCGAGCCACGACCTGGTGGTGGCCTACCCGAGCGTCGATCGAGGGGCCATCGCCGAGCTCGCGGCGGACCCGTCCGCGTTGGCCGCGATCACGCTCATGGTCGACTCCGTCGAGCACCTGGACCTCATCGAGTCGGCCGCCGCGCAGGCGGCCAGCGGTCCCGCTGGCCCGATCCGCGTCGCGATCGATCTCGACGCGTCGTACCGCCCGCTCGGGTCGGACCGGCTGCACCTCGGCGTGCGCCGCTCCCCGTTGTTCACGCCCGGCGACGCGGCGACGCTGGCGCGCACGATCGTCCGACGGCCAGGGCTGCGGCTGGACGGCCTCATGGCCTACGAGGCACAGATCGCGGGCGTGGGCGACCGGCCACCCGGTGGGGCGGCGGCGCGGGCGAAGGGCGCGGCGATCGCGCAGC
The DNA here is from genome assembly GCA_036375875.1 of Candidatus Nanopelagicales bacterium. GTDB lineage: Bacteria > Actinomycetota > Actinomycetes > S36-B12 > CAIYMF01 > Prado023. The sequence continues at coordinate 8,858 of DASVBK010000003.1, read as the reverse complement.
TGCAGCGCCGGTCCGCGGCGGAGCTGGCCGAGCGGCGGGCAGCCGCCGTCGCAGCCGTGCGGGCCATCGCCCCCCTGCGCTTCGTGAACGGCGGGGGAACGGGCAGCCTCGAGCGGACCGCCGCCGAGGAGGCAGTCACGGAGGTCGCAGCCGGCAGCGGGGTCTTCGGCCCGCACCTGTTCGACGACTACGCGGCGTTCCGGCCCCGGCCCGCGGCGCTCTTCGCCCTGCCCGTCGTCCGCCGGCCCGGACCGGGCTGGGTCACGCTCCAGAGCGGCGGCTACCACGCCTCCGGGCCCGGGGACGCCGCCCGCCTGCCCCAGGTGGCGCTGCCGGAGGGGTTGTCCCTGGCGCGCGCCGAGGGCGCCGGGGAGGTGCAGACCCCGGTCCATGGGGCCGCGGCGGATGCGCTGCGACTCGGGGACCTCGTCTGGATGCGGCACGCCAAGGCTGGTGAGCTCGCCGAACGGTTCAACGCGTTCCTGCTCGTCGAGGGCGACCGGGTCGTGGGCGAGGCGGCGACGTACCGGGGCGAGGGGCAGGGCTTCGGCTGACCCGGCGGCTGCCGATACTGGTCGGGTGCCCCTGGAGACCTCGCGCCTGCGCCGCAGCGCCGCGATCGCCGGCCTGCCCGCCCGGGCCGCGGGGCGCGCCATCACCCTCCAGGCGCGCGGCCTGCTCGGCGCCGATCGCGCCGCGCTGCGCGAGCAGGCGCGTTCCGCGACCGCCGCCGACACCCGTGCGACCCTGGGCGAGCTCAAGGGCGGCGCCCTCAAGCTCGGCCAACTGCTGTCGACCGTCGACGCGCTCTTCCCGTCCGACCCGGACGACTCCTGGCAGTCCGCGCTCGGTGCGCTGCAGGAGCAGAACCCGGGCCTGCCCTTCGCGGAGGTCGAGCCGGTGCTCTTTGCTGAGCTCGGCCCGGCATGGCGGCGATCGTTCCGCTCCTTCGACGAGGCCCCGGCAGCCGCCGCCTCGATCGGCCAGGTGCACCGGGCCACGTGGTCGGACGGCACCCCCGTGGCCGTGAAGGTGCAGTACCCCGGCGTCGCCGAGGCGATCGCCAGCGACGTGCGCGCGCTGGCCGTCGCACTGCGGCTGACCTCGCTGGTGGCCCGCGGCATGGCCATGCCCCCGCTCATCCTCGAGCTGCGCACGCGCCTCGGTGAGGAGCTCGACTACGCGGTCGAAGCGGCCCACCAGCAGGCGTTCGCCGAGGCCTACGCCGACGACCCCCGCTACCTGGTGCCGCCCGTGCTGCATGCGACGCGGGCGGTGCTGGTCAGCCGCTGGATGGACGGCCGGGGGCTGGCGGCCGTGGCCCGCGACGGCTCCCGGGCGGAGCGCGACCACCTCGGCGCGGCGTACCAGCACTTCTTCCTGACCTCGCCGGCGCGGGTCGGGCTGCTGCACACCGACCCGCACCCCGGCAATTTCCGGCTGCTCGACGACGGCCGGATGGGGGTGCTCGACTTCGGCTCGGTCCTGGTGATGCCCGGCGGGCTGCCGCCGACGTTCGGCGGGCTGATCCGCGCGATGACGCAGACCGAGCCCAGCGCCGTCGAGCACGCCCTGCGGGCCGGCGGCTTCATCGCTCCGGGGGCGAGCCTCGAGGTCGACAAGCTTATCGACTACCTCGCGCCGTTCAGCGACCCAGCCCGCCACGAGGTCTTCACCTACTCGCGCGCCTGGCTGCGCGAGCAGTTCGGGCGGGTGAACGACCCCCGCAACCCCGACTTCCTCGTGGCCATGCAGCTCACGATCCCTGCCGAGCAGCTGTTCACCCACCGGCTCTGGCTGGGGATGGTCGGCGTGCTGTGCGGCCTCGGCGCGACGGTCCAGGTGCGCCCCGAGCTCGAGGCGCACCTGCCCGGCTTCGCGGACCCGGTCGACTGATCCGGGCGTCAGCCACCGGCGCGGCGCTCCACGGCTCACCCGAGCGGCGTCGGCACCCGTCCGCGCATCACCAGCACGATCCGGCCCTGCCGGGCCAGCGCCCCGTCGGGCACCGCCACCACTTGGGCGCCCCGGCCCAGTGCCGCCTCGATGAGCTCGTCGACCGCGTCGTCGAGCACGCCCGGCGCCTCAGGATCATCGGCAGGGGCGAAGCCCTCGTCGGTCACCTGCACGGCGGCGGCGTACGAGCGCTCCACGAGCACGAGCTCGGGCTCGCCGTGCAGCATCGCCTGCCACGAGTCAGCCAGGCCGCTCACCGCTCGGCCCTGGCGCAGCCGCACCATCGCCGCGTCCATGGCCGCCGCCACGTGATCGCTCACGTGCTCCGCCAGCGCGGCGCGGCCCAGCTCCTCCAGCTCGAACAGCGGCTGGTGCGTGGCACCGGAGCGGACCACCGCGGCAACCCGCCGACCACGGCCGATCGCCACGAACTCAGCGGCCGTCCGGTCGCTGGCCACCAGCACCACCGGCAGGGGGTGCTCGGCCAGCCTGGCCGCCAACCGGGCGTCGACCATCCGCAGGAACGTCCGCTGCTGCTCGCGGCGGGCACGGTCCAGCGACCCGCCGCTGAGCCGCTCGCGCGAGATCGGCTCGGGTCGCAGCATGGGGAAGTCGTGGCCGAGGATCGGCCGGGAGTAGCGCTGGTCGTAGTGGAACAGCCGCGCGGCGCGGCCGTCGATGGCCAGCAGCAGGAACGGCGGGTCCTCGCTCGTCGAGCGCACCAGGTCGCGCGTGGCGAAGCTCGGGTCGAGCACGACCCGGTCCTGGGGCGTCACGCGCAGGTGGTGCAGGTGGGCGCCGTCGGGGCTCACCAGGATCGCCAGGCCCCGATCGGTGGGCCCGTCGACCGCCCGGGCGATGGCCGCGGCGAGGCCGGCGCGCACGGTCGCCGCAGCGCGCCGATCCGGCTCCTGCTCCAGGCGCCGGTGGGCGTCGCGTGCGAGCGCCGCGAGCTGCGAGCGATCCGCACGCGACATGCGCAGGGCCGGGCTGGTCGCCATGAGCACCGAGAGGCTCAGCGGGTGATGGGCCATGGCCAGCTCGGCGACGTCCTCGGCGCTCGGGAACCGCAGCGCGTTCGGCGTGGCCGGTACGGCGCGCATGCCGGGCAGGGTGCCGTGGGTGCGGGGGAGGCGGCGCGACCTGGTCGAGCCGGCGGGATGCGCCGCCATGGCCACGGCGCGACGGGCGCCCTCGATAGGGTCCGCGGGCGCCGCGGCGCGGGCAGCCGCGGACCCGGGTGCAGCGAGTGGTGGGGTGACGACGGTGAGGGACATGGCAGCCTCCGGCAGGTTCGATGCCAGAGGTCTTCCCCGGCCGCCGCAGCGACCCCCGGGGACCGGACCGATATGGATCGGTCGTGGTGACGGCCCGCTCGAGAAGTGGGGTACTCCCCTCTGCGCAGGACAGTAGCATGAAGTCCGTTTCATGCAAAAGTCACGAGGCCCGGACGCGCGAGGAGGCCGAGTCACGCCGGGGACGGCTCGGGCGGGGCGGCGCGCTCCCCGTGGGGGCATGGCAGGGCAAGATGCGGGGTGTCGCGTGACTGACGCGCTGCAGATGATGAATCCGAGGGCAGGATCGGTGCCTGACGGACGAGCGCATGGGGAGGTCAGGATGGCTGAGCGAGCGGAGGGCGCCTCGCAGCCCGCACGGACGTGGACGCTGCTCACCAACCACGGGCACGTGCTGGTGCACGTGCACCGCAACCCCGATGCGCGCATCCGCGACATCGCGGCGGCCGTCGGCATCACCGAGCGCGCGACCCTGAACATCCTGCGCGACCTGGCGGAGGGCGGGTACATCACGCGTAAGCCGCAGGGCCGCCGGACCCACTACGTCGTGAACGAATCGAGCCCGTTCCGGCACCCCGCGGAGGCCGACCACGAGGTGGGCGAGATGCTGTCCCTGTTCCGCTGATCGCCGGAGGGGGCCGCCGTGGACACCTGGTCGCTCGCTGCCGCGAACCTGACCTCGCCCCCGGTGCTTGCCTTCATCCTGGGCCTGCTGGCCACGGCGCTCGGCGGGGACCTGCGGCTGCCCGAGCCGGTGTACCAGCTGCTGAGCTTCTACCTGCTGCTGGGCATCGGCATCAAGGGCGGCGTGGCCCTGAGCGAGGCCCCGGCCGGCGAGGTGCTGCTGCCGGTGCTGGTCACCCTGGCGCTCGGCGTGGTCATCCCGCTGCTGGCCTTCGTGGTGCTGCGGTTCATGACGCAGCTCGGTCCGGTCGACCGGGGCGCCCTGGCCGCCCACTACGGCTCGACCTCGCTGGTCACCTTCACCGCCGCGATCGTCTTCCTCACGAGCGCTGACATCGCGTACGAGGGCTTCGTGACCACCCTGCTGGCGGTGCTCGAGGTGCCGGCGATCGTCGTGGGTCTCATGCTGGCCGGCCGGCACGCGGCGCGCTCGGCCTCGTGGGGCGAGTCGCTGCGCGAGATCCTCACCAGCCGCAGCGTGCTGCTGCTGGTGGGCGGCCTCGTGCTGGGGTTCGTGACGGGCACTGCCGGCTACGCGAAGGTCGAGCCGTTCTTCGGCGGGCTGTTCACCGGGGTCCTCACGCTGTTCCTGCTGGAGATGGGCGTGATCGCCGCACGCCGGCTGCGCGACCTGCCGACGGCCGGTATCGGCCTGGGGCTCTTCGCGCTCGGGTTCCCGGTGGTGGCCGGCGTGCTGGGCATCGTCGGGGGCTTGGCGGCCGGCCTGTCCACCGGTGGGGCCGCCGTGCTCGGCGTGCTGGCGGCGAGCGCGTCGTACATCGCCGCACCCGCCGCGGTGCGCCTTGCGCTGCCCGAGGCCAATCCGGGCTACTACCTGACCGCGAGCCTGGGCATCACGTTCCCGTTCAACCTCATCGTGGGAATCCCGCTGTACCTGGCGATCGCCCAGGCGCTGGGCGGCTGAGGCAGGCAGGAGGCACGCATGCACACCGAGGACCTGCTGCTGGTCACCGTGGTCGCCGAGGCGGTCGTCGAGCACCGACTGGTGCGTGACGTGGCCGCGTGCGGCGCGCACGGCTGGACGATCGTCGACGCCCGGGGGCAGGGATCACGAGGGGTGCGGGCCGACGAGTTCGAGGGCTCGAACATCCGCCTGGAGACCCTGGTGGCGCCCGAGGTGGCCGATCGGCTGCTGGAGCTGCTCGCCCGCGAGTACTTCCCCCGCTACGCGGTGGTGGCGTGGGCGACGACGGCCAGCGTGGTGCGGGCTGCCAAGTACCTCTGAGTTGGCGGGCAGGGCGGGGGCCCTACGCTGCGCGGGGTGAGCCCCGAGCGCCCCCGCACCGTCACCGCCAGCACCGACGACGCACTGGGCACCAGCGACGCGACCGACCTGCTCGAACGGCTCGCTCGTCGCGAGGTCGACGCCAGCGAGCTGCGCGCCGCCGCCGTCGAGCGGGCGCAGGCGGCCGACCGGCACCTCAACGGGGTGGTCCGATGGATCGAGCCCGGACCTCACGCCGATGCCCCGGCTCGGCCCGACGCCCCGCTGGCCGGCCTCCCCACGCTGCTCAAGGACAACGAGCCGCTGCTCGGGTATCCCTCGCTCAACGGCTCGTGGGCCGTGCCGGAGACGCCGAGCCCCGCGAGCTCGCCGGTCGTGCGGCACCTGCTGGGCCTGGGCCTGGACCCGATCGCGGCCACCACGCTGCCGGAGTTCGGCCTCACGGCGAGCACGGAGTCCAGCCGCCACGGTGCCACCCGCAACCCGTGGGACACGACGCGCTCGGCGGGCGGGTCCAGCGGCGGATCAGCCGCCCTGGTGGCTGCCGGCGTGGTGCCCCTCGCCCACGCCAACGACGGCGGCGGATCGACCAGGATCCCCGCCGCGGCCTGCGGCCTGGTGGGCCTCAAGCCCACTCGCGGCCGGCTGCCCGACGCCGTGGCTGCCCAGCAGCTGCCCGTGCAGGTCACCGCCCAGGGCGTCCTCACCCGCACGGTGCGCGACACCGCGCTGTACTACGGGCACGCCGACCGGCTCGCACCGGCGCCGGGCCTGCCCGCGATCGGCCTCGTCACCCAGCCCGGCACGACCCAGCTGCGGATCGGCCTGTGCGTGACGGGCCTGCGCGACCTGCCCATCAGCGCCGACACCGTGGCCGCGGCCCAGCACGCGGCCCGGCTCTGCGAGTCGCTCGGCCACCAGGTGGACGAGGTCGGTCCCCCGGTGCAGGAGCGGTTCGGCCCCGACTTCCTGCTGTTCTGGGAGCTGCTGGCGTTCCTGCTGCATCGCGGCGGGCGCCGGCTGTACGGGCCGGGGTTCGACGTCACCCGGCTCGAGACGTTCACCATCGGCATGAGCGAGCGGTTGCGCCGCCATCCCGGAGGGCTGGCCGGGGCGCTGCGCCGGCTGCGGGCGCTGGCACGCGACCACGAGGCCGCCTTCGCCGACTACGACGTGCTGCTCACGCCGGTGACCGGCCACCCCGCGCCGACCATCGGCAGCCTCGGCCCGGAGGTCGAGTTCCGCACCCACCTCGTGCGGCTCATGCGGTTCTGCGCCATGACCCCGGTGCAGAACGTCTCGGGCTCGCCGGCGATCTCGCTGCCGCTGGGCCGCACCGCCGGCGGGCTGCCGATCGGCGTCCAGTTCGCCGCGCGGTTCGGCCGCGAGCGCACGCTGCTCGAGCTCGCGCTGGCCCTCGAGGAGGCCGCGCCCTGGCCGACGCAGGTCACCGGTTGAGCGAGCCGTACGCCCAGGCCAGTGAGGTGGCCAGCCACACCCAGACCAAGTAGGGCAGCAGCGCGATCGCGCCGCCCCGGGTCACCGTCCAGGTCACCGCAACGAGCCCGAACGTGAGCGTCGCCGCGGTGGTCAGCGCGATCGCCGAGCCCGTGAACGCGTGCGGCACGTAGAACAGGTAGGCCCAGGCCAGCGCGGCGGCCACGCTCGCGGCCCCGATGCCGAGCCAGGCACCGACCGCCGCCCCGCTGCCGCGTTGGGCGACGACGACCCCCACGATCGCCAGGGCCAGGAAGTTGTAGGGCCAGATCAAGCCGAACACCAGGTCCGGTGGCTGCCACGGCGGCTTGGCCAGCGAGGCGTACCACCCCGAGTCGGTGGACACCCAGCGACCCGAGCCCGCGGCATAGACCGCCACGAGCACCACTGCGGCCACGGACGCGAGGAGTCGCCAGGTCACCATGGGTCAAGCATGGGGGGACCCACCGTGATCGGCCCGAGCCGGGAGCGCGCGCGTCCGGCTCCCGTGCGGCTCAGGGCGCGCCGTCCGACCGGTCCCGACCCTCGATGACGGCATCGACCCAGCCACCCAGCAGGTGCGAGGCCGCATGCAGCGCGTCGAGCCAGGAGGCGAGCGCGCCGTGCCCCGCGTCGTCGCTGATCGTCTTGGCCAGGCGGACCGGCACGCCAAGGCCCCGCGCGGCTGCGGCGACGGCGTAGCCCTCCATGTCGACGAGGTGGGCGTGCACGGCGAGGCGGTCGCGCTGCGCCGGCTCGGCGATGAACCGGTCGCCGGTGGCCAGCACGACCGGCCCGCTGCCCAGCTCGATCGGGGGCGCTGGGTCGTGGCCCGTGATGGCGGCGATCGCCGTACCGTCCAGGTCGTGCTGCAGGACGGTGCCGATCTCGTGCACCATGCCGGTGCCCACCTCCGCTGGCCGAAGCACGCCCGCGGTTCCCACGTTGAGCACCAGGCTGGGGCGGTGGGTGAGCACCGCCCAGGTCGTCGCGATGGCCGCCCGGACCTTGCCCACGCCGGTGATGAGGACAGGGTGCCGATCGGCGAACGCCTGCGCCTCATCGGGCACCGCGACCACGACGAGCGGCTGCCCGGGCCGCGGCAGGGGTCCGAGCAGCGGGAACACGCGGGCAGCCTATGGCCGTCGCCCGACCGCACCGCGCTGGGCACCGAGCGACGTACGGCGCTCGACAGGAGCATGCTCGTGGCAGCGGCGGAGCCGGCCGCGGACATCAGGTGAGGAGTCAGCGCCATGCATGAGCTGGCCATGGCCCAGGGGGTCGTGCGCACCGTCGTGGCGGCGCTCCCCGAGCCAGCCCCGCGGGTCGCCCGGGTGCGGCTGCGTGTCGGCGCACTCGCAGGCATCACCCCCGACGGCCTGCGCTTGACCTTCGAGGTGGCGGCGGCCGGCAGCCCGCTCGACGGCAGCGAGTTGCAGGTCGAGGTCGAACCGCTCGCAATCGACTGCCCCGCATGCGGCCTCCAGCCCCTGGCTGATGCGCCCTCGCTGGCGTGTCCGACCTGCGGTGCAACGGGTTCGCTGGTGGGCGACGCCGAGGTCCACGTCGTGGGCGTCACGCTCCTGACCGAGGAGGTGGCGGGCTGACTGGGAGCCAGGGGCTGCGCCTGCTCCGCGTGCGCGTCACCGGCGTGGTGCAGGGCGTGGGGTTCCGGCCGTTCGTCCACCGCCTGGCCGACGAGCTCGGCTTGGCGGGCCAGGTGGGCAACGACGCGGAGGGGGTGTTCCTCGAGGCGATCGGGCCGGCGCCCGCCCTCGAGGCGCTCCTGCGGCGGATCCGTGACGAGGCCCCGCCGATGGCGGTCGTGGACGACGTCGCGGTGGTGTCCGACGAACTGGTGTCCGACGAACTGGTCTCCGGCGCTGCCGCGTCCGGGGGGTTCCGGATCGTCGCCTCACCCGAGGCGCCCGCGGCGACGACCGCGACCTCCATCCCGCCGGACACCGCCGTCTGCGAGACCTGTCTGGTCGAGCTGCGCGACCCCCGCGACCGTCGCTTCGGCTACCCGTTCATCGCGTGCACGCACTGCGGCCCGCGGGTCACCATCACCACCGGCCTGCCCTACGACCGGGCGCACACCACGATGGCCGACTTCCCCCTGTGCGCGCCGTGCCGCGCCGAGTACGAGGACCCCTGCAGCCGCCGCTTCCACGCCCAGCCCACGGCCTGCCCGGCGTGCG
>DASVBK010000295.1:0-2025 GCA_036375875.1 Candidatus Nanopelagicales bacterium | reverse complement strand
GTCTGCCCGTTCCACGGCGACTGCTTCGAGGGCATCGGCGCGGGCCCGGCGCTGGCCGCGCGGTGGGGCTCGCCCGCCCAGGACATCGGACCGGACGATCCGCGCCACGCCGCGATGTGGGACCTCGAGGCCGACTACCTGGCCGCGTTCCTGCACGCCGTGGTCTGCGTGCTGTCCCCGCAGCGCATCGTCGTGGGCGGGGGCGTCGGCTCCCACCCGGCGCTGCTGGCCCGGGTGCGCCCACGGCTGCAGGAGAGCCTCGCGGGCTACGTGGCCAGCCCCGCCATCCTCGAGCAGATCGACGCGTACGTGGTGCCCCCCGGGCTGGGCGCGCAGTCCGGCGGCATCGGGGCGCTGGAGCTGGCCTCGCTGGCCGTGGCGGGCGTGGTCTGACGCCTCAGCCGGCCGCCGGTGCCGCTGCGGCGGAGGGCTTCGTGCGGGCTTCGGGCATCATGAGGATCGAGGCCACCAGGAAGCACGCGGCACCCAGGAAGGTGCCGCCGTTGGCCCACGCCTCGTCGTAGGACGAGCCGTCCGGCAGCACCCAGGCGCCCACCGCGGAGATGCCGAAGAACACCGAGCCCCACAAGTTCAACGCCGTGATGTACCAGTCGCGGTGCCCTGGCCGCCACGAGAACCAGCGGTGCCCGGCCTCCGCGAAGGCGATCACCGAGCTGACCAGGAAGCAGACCGAGCCCAGCGCGTCCGGCCGCCAGACCAGCCGCTGCGCCTGGCTCGGGTCGAGGCTGAGCAGGGCCGCGGCCGTCGTGACGTTGAACTCGAGGGTGCCGGCGAACTGGATGAGGGTGGCCCAGAACCCCATGAGCCACGGCGTCCAGCCGAACCACCGGTGCCCGGCCTGCCGCACCACCTGGGCGTAGCTCAGGAACGCCGCGGTGGTGAAGAACAGCGATCCGACGAAGTAGGTCATCCCGGTGGCCCGGGGGCCGACCAGCGAGGCATACGCAGGGATCGGGCCCAGCAGGAAGCAGGTGGAGCCGATCGCGAAGAGGAGCCCGATCCGCCAGGTCAGCCCGCGACCTGCCGGTGCGGTCTTGCGGTGCGTGCGCGCCGACCACTCGACCTCGGTGCCGTCGGCGGACCGGTACCGGATGCGGGTCAGGAAGGGCCGCGGCCCGTCCCGGCGCACCTCGGTCGCGTCCTCCGGCACCGCGAACGGCCCGGTGGTCAGCGGCCGGTCACTCAATGCCGGAACGACTCGGTGTGGCTCGGGTCGGCCGGCAGCCGTGCGGGCAGGCCCTCGAGGTAGTCGGTGGCCCGTTGCAGGTCGTCGAGCAGCAGGTCGCCGAGGTCCCGGCCGAACCCGTTGCGCACCACGATCCGCAGGCCCGAGACGTCGGTCAGGTTGTCCGGCAGCGAGTAGGCGGGCACCTGCCAGCCACGCTCGCGGAGCTTGGCCGACACGTCGTAGACCGTGTAGTTCGTGACGTCCGCGCGCAGCCGGAAGAAGAAGACGGGCAGCTGCGAGCCATCCGAGAGCAACTCGTACGGGCCCATGGCGGCGATCTGGTTCGCCAGGTACATGGCCGTGTCGCGGCAGGCCTGCTGGACCTCGCGATACCCCTCCCGGCCCAGCCGGATGAAGTTGTAGTACTGCGCGATCACCTGCGCGCCGGGTCGGGAGAAGTTCAGCGCGAACGTCGGCATGTCGCCGCCGAGGTAGTTCACGTGGAAGACCAGGTCCTCGGGCAGGTCCTCCGGCGTGCGCCAGATCACCCAGCCGACACCCGGGTACACCAGGCCGTACTTGTGGCCCGAGGAGTTGATCGAGCGCACGCGCGGCACGCGGAAATCCCACTCCAGGTCGGGGTCGATGAACGGCGCGACGAAGCCCCCGGAGGCTGCGTCGACGTGGATCGGCACGTCCGGGCCCCCGGCGGCGGCCAGTGCGTCGAGTGCCGCGGAGATCTCCTTGACCGGCTCGTAGGAGCCGTCGAACGTCGATCCCAGGATCGCCACGACGCCGATGGTGTTCTCGTCGACGAGCTTGAGCGCCTCCTCGGC
>DASVBK010000281.1:0-3062 GCA_036375875.1 Candidatus Nanopelagicales bacterium | reverse complement strand
CGGCACCATCCTCGACGCCAACCCCGCCGCGCACGACCTGCTGGGGCAGACCGAGCGGCTGGTGGGCAGCACCCTGGGTTCGGTGCTGCCTGGCCTGCTCGAGGCGCTCGCCGGCGCGCCGCCAGCCGCGGCGCCGGAGGGCTGGCCGAGGGTCCAGGTCGGGGTCTCGACCGGACCCGGCGCCCCCGGGCGCTGGGTGGCCGGGTCGATCACGCCGCTGTCGGTCGAGGCCGGCGGCGGGGAGCCGGCCGTGCTCGTGGTCCTGCACGACGTCACCACGCACCACCGCAGCGAGGAGCAGCTCAGCCGCGCCGCTCGGCTCGACCCGTTGACGGGCCTGATCAACCGCGGTGAGCTGCTGCGCACGCTCGGGGCCCTGGATCCCGCGGTCGACGGCCCGCACGTGGCGGTGCTCTTCGTGGACCTCGACGGGTTCAAGCTCGTGAACGACTCCCGTGGCCATCAGGTGGGCGACGAGCTGCTCGTCGCCGTGGCCCGGCGGTTCCGCGGTGCCCTGCGCCCCGAGGACCGGCTCGCCCGGCTCGGCGGCGACGAGTTCGTGGTCGTGTGCCCGCAGCTGGCCGACCCCGTGGACGCCCGGGCCATCGCCGAGCGCATCCGCGCCACGCTGGATGAGCCGGTCAGCGTCGAGGGCCGTGCCCACCGCGTCACGCTGAGCCTGGGCATCGCCACCGCGCCGGCCAGCGCCGTGGATCCCGCCGACCTGCTCCGCCAGGCCGACATGGCGATGTACCGGGCCAAGGACGCCGGGCGCAACGCCGTGCGCTCGCACTCCGCCGCGATGGACGCCGAGGTGGTGATGGCCGAGCGCATCCGGGAGGCCCTCGCGACCGCGCTGGGCAGGGCTGATGCCCCGCCGCTGGCGGAGGCAGGTACCGATCCAGCTGGGGCGGACCTGGTGCTGCACTACCAGCCGATCGTGGAGATCGGCTCTGGAGCGCTGGCCTACGTCGAGGCCCTGGCTCGTGTCCAGCTCGCCGACGGATCGCTGGTGTTCCCGTCGCAGTTCCTGCCGGTCGCGACGCGCGCCGGGCTCACCGGCGTGCTCAGCGAGCAGGTGCTGGCCCGGACCCTGGCGCAGCGGGGCCGGTGGCGCGCGCAGGGCATCAGCGTGCCGGTCGGCCTCAACCTGGCCCCGGGGCAGGTGGCGTCCGCGTCCTTCGCCGGCGAGGCCCTGGCCCTCATCGCCGCGGCCGGGGACTCGCCCGGCGGGATCGTGTTCGAGATGGGGGAATTCGGCCTGCTCGAGGCGACCGGTCCCGCGCAGCTGACCCTGCGACGGCTGCGGGCGGCGGGCATCGGCCTGGCCATCGACCACTTCGGCACAGGGTTCTCCTCGCTGGGTGCCTTGCGCTTCCTCGGTCCGCACCGGGTCAAGATCGACCGCTCCTTCGTCGCGAGCATCCCGAGCAGCCCCGCTGACCGGGCGATCGTGAGCGCAGCGATCTCAGCCGCCCATGCGCTGGGCCAGCGCGTGGTGGCCGAGGGAGTCGAGACGGCTGAGCAGCTGGGCGTGCTCGCCGAGCTGGGCTGCGACGAGGCACAGGGCTACCTCATCGCGCAGGTGCTCCCCGCCGAGGAGCTGCAGCTGGCGGGCAGCCGCTGGGCGCCGCGGACGCTGACGCGGCTGGGAGCCTGAACGGGGCGTGGCCTGAGGGGCGTGGCTCGACGGGGCTGGGCGCCGACGGGGCGTGGCCTGACTGGGCGTGGCCTGAGGGGCTGGGCGCCCGGTTCAGCCCGGGGGCTCGCGCAGGGCGGCGACCAGCAGCCCGGCGGTCTGCGCCACCTGCCATGGCCGTGCCCCGCCGTGCGCGAGCAGCTCGGCCACGATCGCGCTCGCCTGCGCCGGGTCACCGTCCAGCACGCCGGTCGGAGGTTGCCAGGCCAGCCGGCGCACGAGCTCCGGGGTGAGCAGGTTCTCCACGGGCAGGTGCAGGGCCTCGGCGCGCTCACGCAACGCGGCGCGTGCCCGGTCCAGCCGGGCGGCAGCGACGGGGTCGCGCTGCGCCCAGGCCCGCGGCGGCGGTGGGCCGTCGCCGCGGGGGGCGGCCAGCGGCAGGGCCTGGTCCGGCACCGCCCAGGCCTCGCGCAGCGCCCGGCCCCAGGTGCGGTGGTAGCGCGCGGCGCCGCGGCCGTTGAACTCCTTGAGCCCGCGCAGTGCCTCGCCGTCCTGCGGCAGCGCGTGCGCCGCGGCCACGATCGAGGCGTCCGGCAGCAGCCGGCCGGGTGCGGTGTCGGCTTGCCGGGCCACGTCGTCGCGGGCGTGCCAGAGGTGCTGCACGACGGCCAGGCCGCGGCGGGTCCTGATCCGGTGGATGCCCGAGGTGCGCCGCCAGGGGTCGGTGCGGGGGGTGGCCGGCGGGGCGTCGCGGACCGCATCGAACTCCTCCCGGGCCCACTCGGCCTTGCCGGCGGCCTCGAGCCGGGCGGCGAGCTCGGCGCGCAGCTCGATGAGCACCTCGACGTCGAGCGCGGCGTACTCCAGCCACGACGCCGGCAGCGGCCGCTTCGACCAGTCCGCAGCACCGTGCCCCTTGGCCAGGGTATGGCCCAGGACTGCCTCCACCATCGGCCCCAGTCCCACCCGCTCCATGCCCAGCAGCCGACCCGCGAGCTCGGTGTCGAACACCGCGCGGGGCCGAAGGTCCAGCTCCGCCAGGCAGGGCAGGTCCTGGCTGGCGGCGTGCAGGATCCACTCGGGGCCGTCGAGCGCCTGCGCCAGGCCCGGGAGGCCGGGCAGGGTGGTGGGGTCGACGAGGAAGGTCCCGGCACCCTCCCGGCGCAGCTGGATGAGGTAGGCGCGCTGGCCGTAGCGGTAGCCGGAGGCGCGCTCGGTGTCGACGGCGATCGGTCCTTCCCCGCCTGAGAGCGCCGCGACGGCCTCGGCCAGCTGGGCCTCGGTGGCGACCAGCGGCGGCAGGCCGTCGCGCAGCAGCAGCGGCGGTAGCGGTTCCCCCGGCGCGTCTGGGTCAGCCGGCTCGGCGCCCTCGGGTGCGGGGGCGCCGGGGGAGGTCATGCGCACACGGTAGCGGTGCGCGGGG
>DASVBK010000267.1:0-11670 GCA_036375875.1 Candidatus Nanopelagicales bacterium | reverse complement strand
GCTGAGCTCGCGCGCCTGGCCGGCGACCTGGCCCGGCGGATCACCGCGCCGCTGCCGCTCGGCGACCGCGAGCTGTTCTTCGGGGTGAACATCGGCACCGCCCTGTCGAGTGACACCGACGGTGGCCCGGACGCGTCGGCGAACCTGCTGCGGGCCGCCGACACCGCGATGTACCGGGCGAAGGCCCGCGGCCGCAACAGCATCGTGGCCTACGACGAGGGCCTGCGCGCCGACGTGGCACGACGGGTGCAGATCTCCACCTGGCTCAACCGGGCCCTGGAGCGCAACGAGATCACGGTCGCCTACCAGCCGCAGTTCCGGTGCCTGGACGGCCGACAGGTCGGCGTCGAGGCGCTCATGCGCTGGCACCAGCCCGAGGCCGGTGACATCTCGCCAGGCGAGTTCGTGGCGATCGCCGAAGAGTCCGGGGCGATCATCCCGATCGGCGCGTGGGTGCTGCAGGAGGCGTGCATCCGGGCGGCCGAGTGGCTGCGCATCGCCGGCACGGACTTCACGGTCGCGGTCAACCTCTCGCCGCACCAGCTCATCGACCCAGGCCTGCTGGACATCGTGCGCAGCGCGCTGCTGCGTTCCCGCCTGCCGGCCACCGCGCTCATGCTCGAGGTCACCGAGGGCGCCCTCATCGACGACCCCGAGGCGGCCACCGAGGCGCTGGCCAAGCTGCGGGCGCTGGGGGTGCGGATCTCGCTGGACGACTTCGGCACGGGCTACTCGTCGCTGGCGTACCTGGCGAAGTTCCCAGTGGACGAGCTCAAGGTCGACCGGGTGTTCGTCCGTGACATCGAGCGCGACCCCCGCACCAGGGCGCTCGCGGAGGGCATCGTGCGGATCGGCCACGCCCTGGGCATGCGCGTGCTTGCGGAGGGCGTGGAGACCCCCGGCCAGCTGCGGATCCTCACCAGCGCCGGCTGTGACTGCTACCAGGGGTTCATCGCCGCGGCTGCGGAGTCCGCCGAGCGCGCGACGGAACGGCTGCGCCACCGCGCGCTGGGGCGCGACATCCCCCCGGAGGCCGCACTGGCTGCGGGCCGGTCGATCAGCCTGACGTAGCTGCGCGGCGGGCACCGCCGAGGCCGTGCACAGGGTCCCACCGGTGTCCACAGATCCGTCCCGTTGGGCTGTCCAAGTCGGGGGGCTCCGCCTACGGTGCGGCCATGCCGACGACCCACACGTTCACCGGCCTCCCCGCGGAGGCCTTCGACTTCTACGACGCGCTCGCCGCGAACAACACCCGGCCCTGGTGGCAGGAGCACCGCGGGGAGTACGAGCAGCACGTTCGGGCGCCGCTGGCGCAGCTGCTCGCCGAGCTCGAGCCTGAGTTCGGCGAGGGCCATGTCTACCGGCCCTACCGGGACGCCCGGTTCAGCCGCGACAAGACCCCGATCAAGGACCATCAGGGCGCCTTCGTCGGCCTCGAGGACGCTGTGGGCTACTACGTGCAGGTGTCTGCCGCCGGCGTCATGGTTGCCGGGGGCTGGTACGCACCGCAGGGCCAGCAGCTCGTCCGGTTCCGCGCGGCGATCGAGGCCGGGGCTGGCAGCACCGTCCGCAGCATGCTCCACGGCCTCGAGCGCCAGCGCTGGGAGCTCGACGGCCGGCCGCTGAAGACCCGGCCACGCGGCGTGGACCCCGACCACCCCGACCTCGACCTGCTGCGCTTCCGCGCGCTCACGGCCGCCCGGCGCTACCCGGTGGAGCCGTGGCTGGGCACCCGCAAGGCGCTGACGACCGTGCGCCGTGACTGGCGCCAGCTCCGCCCACTCGTCGAGTGGCTCGCCGACCACGTCGGGCCCGCGACGGACCCGAGCCTGCCACCGGAGTAGGCGCGCTGCGCCGCTGCGGGGGACGTCAGGGCGCTGCGCCGGCCCGGAGGAGCTGGGGGGCCGTCGAGATGCGCCTGAGTCCAAGGGCTCAGCCGGCTGGGAAGCCCGCCGGGAGGGGGTCGCCGTGGAGCACGACCAGGGCCCTCGTGGCCCGGGTGAGCGCCACGTAGAGGTCGTGGCCGCCACGGGCGGAGCCTGCCTCGATCGCCGCCGGCTCGACCACCACGACCTGGTCGAACTCCAGGCCCTTGGCCTCGGCAACCGTCAGCAGGCTCACCCGGGAGTCCAGGGCGCCGTTGCCGACACCGAGCACGCCCCGCGGCAGCGCGCCGGCCAGCGGGTCGGCCAGCGTGGCGCGCAGCGATGCCGGCACGATCACCGCAGAACGACCCTCGTCGTCGACCCAGGCTGCGAGCTCCTCGGCGATGGCCGGTGCCATGGCGGCAGCGTCGTGCGCGCCTGCCCCGGGCACGCTGCGGATGCGCGGGCGCTGGCCGTCGCGCACCGAGCTCGGCGCCTCGACGGTGCTGTCACTGGCACGCAGCACGTCAGCAGCCAGCCGCATGATCGGCGCGGGCGTGCGGTAGTTGACCGTGAGCCGCTGCAGCGACCAGCGACCCGGCACCAGCCGGTCGAAGACCTCGCCCCAGGCACGGGGGGCTGCGGCCGACGAGGCCTGCGCCAGGTCGCCGACCACGGTCATCGAGCGGCTCGGGCACCGCCGCAGGAGCAGTCGCCACTGCATCTCCGAGAGCTCCTGGGCCTCGTCGACCACGATGTGGCCATAGGTCCAGCTGCGGTCGGCCAGAGCGGCATCGACGACGGAACGTCGCGAGCCCTCGCTGGCGGCGTAGCGATCGATGAGGGCCCCCGCGGTCATGCTCGACACGCCGGTCATCTCCAGGACCCCCCGGGCGTACTCCTCCTCCGCGGCGCGCTCGGAGGCGGCGATCGCGGCAACCCGACGGGCTGGCTCGTCGTCCTCGCCGAGCAGCTCGGCTGCCTCGTCGAGCAGCGCGACGTCGGCCGTCGTCCACGCCGCCTCCCGGGGGCGGCCCAGCAGGGCCCGCTCCTTCGGCGAGAGTCGCGGCGCCGCCTGGGCGAGCCGCGCGGGGTCGGCGAAGAGATCGGCGACGAGCTGGTGCGGCGTGAGTGGCATCCAGCAGAGGTTGACCTCGCGGCGCACGTCCGGGCTGTCGCGCAGGTCGCCCAGCAGGATCTCGCGATTGGTGTCGACGTCCACCGACCGTGCGGTGGCCAGGGCGGCGGCGAGGCGATCGAGCAGCGAGAGCACGAAGGTCCGGCGCGCCAGGTTGTGCGGTTTGCGCGAGGCGCGAGCGCGGTCGCGGGCCCCGACGACCATTCCGGGGGTGAGCGTGATCCGGGTGCCGGCCACCACCAGCTGGCGGGGCGCCTCGGGCACCCGCTGGCGCGCGCGCACCGCCGCCGCGATCACCTCGGCCATGCGCAGGTCGCCCTTGATGGCCGCCACGCGGTCATCGGGCTCCGCGACGCCCTCCACGCCGGGGAAGAGCTGCCCCGGCGTGGCGAGCACCGCGCTGGACTCACCGAGGCCGGGCAGCACCTGGCTGATGTAGCGCAGGAACAGCGGGTTGGGCCCGACCACGAGCACGCCGCTGCGCGCGATCTGGTCGCGGTGCGTGTAGAGCAGGTAGGCCGCGCGGTGCAGCCCCACGACGGTCTTGCCGCACCCCGGACCACCCTCGACCACGAGGACGCCGGCCAGCGGCGCCCGGATGATGCGGTCCTGCTCCGCCTGGATCGTGGCCACGATGTCGCCCATGCGGCCCGTGCGCCGCGCAGCGAGGGCGGCCATGAGCGCGCCGTTGCCCTCGAACCGGGCCTCGCCGACCGCGTCGAGGTCGAGCACGTCGTCCTCGACGGCCGTCACCGAGCGGCCTTCGAGCAGCAGGTGCCGGCGACGTGCCACCCCCATCGGCTCGGCGGTCGTCGCCCGGTAGAAGGGCTCGGCCGCCGGAGCACGCCAATCGGTGAGCATGAGCACCTGCTGGTCGTCCGCCAGGCTCAGCCGCCCGATGTAGACCGGTGTGCTCGTCGCGGTGAAGTCCAGGCGACCGAAGCACAGCCGCCGCTCGGCCGAGACCAGGGCGCCCAGCCGCTCGTTGTACGCACGGATCATCGCCTCGCGCTCCACCTGGGCGGCCGGCGTGCCGGCCGTGGGTGCTCGGCGAGCCTTCGCCAGGTCGCGGCTGGCCCGCTCTGTGAGCTCGTCGAGCCGCCGGTACATCCTGGCCACGACCGGCTGCTCCGCGCGCACCGCGTCGGTCGGCTCGGTCGGCGAGAGCATCGATCCATCGTAGTGAGGGGGCGTGTCCGGCGCAGGCGGCTCGCGGCGCTTGGCGACAATGGCGGTGACGGGTTCAGCAAACCCCGCGCGAGGCGGCGCCGACGATGGCCGTGACAGGGAGGCTGGGGTGCGCACACAGGTTCAGGTCGCGCCGCTGTGGCAGCATGCCGGCATGCCCCGCACCCTGGTGGCGATCCCCGCGCTCAACGAGGCCGCCACCATCGCGGCGGTCGTCGCCGAGGTCCGCGCGGCCGCGCCAGCGGCCCACGTGCTGGTCGTGGACGACGGCTCCACGGACGACACGGGCCGGCTGGCGCGCAGCGCTGGTGCCCGCGTGCTCACGCTGCCCTTCAACGTCGGCGTCGGCGGCGCGATGCGCACGGCGTTCCTCTACGCGCACGAGCACGGCTACGACGCCGTCGTCCAGGTGGACGCCGATGGCCAGCACGTGGCCTCCGGGATCGCCCAGCTCACCGGCGCACTGTCAGCGGCCTCGGTCGTGATCGGCTCCCGGTTCACCGACGGCGCCTACACCGTGCGGGGGCCGCGGCGGTGGGCGATGCGGCTGCTGGCGGGCAGCCTGAGCCGGGTCTGTCGCACGCCGCTCACCGACACAACGTCCGGGTTCCGCGCAGCCGACCGCACGGCCATCGCCCTGTTCGCCCGGCACTACCCGGCGGAGTACCTCGGGGACACCGTCGAGTCGCTCGTGCTCGCCGCCCGGGCCGGGCTCACGGTGCGCGAGGTGGGCGTGCAGATGCGCCCACGCCAGGGGGGCGCCGCCAGCCAGTCGCCGGTGCGGGCGGGCCTCTACCTCGGCCGGGCGGTGCTCGCGCTCTACGTCGCGCTCGCGCGCCGGCCGATCCGGCTCGAGGCAGGGGCCGGCGTGCCGGCCATCGAGGGGCCGGGATCGGCGGCATGAGCGTCAACTGGGTGGGACTGGCCGCCGCGCTGCTCATGGTGGTGTTCGTGGCCGAGCTGCTGCGCCGCGGCATCCTCCGCGAGCGGTTCGCCGCGCTGTGGGTGGCGGTCAGCGCGCTGCTCGTGGTCGTGGCGCTGTTCCCGCAGCTGCTGCGGGCGGCCGCGCAGGCGCTGGGCTTCGAGCTGCCCGCCAACCTGCTGTTCTTCGCCTCGATCCTGTTCCTGCTCCTCGTGGCCGTGCAGCTGAGCTTCGAGGTCTCCAAGCTGGAGGCCCGCACCCGCCGGCTGGCCGAGGATCTCGCCCTGTTGCGCGACGAGGTGCAGCAGGGTGACGCGCCCAGCACCGAGCAGCCGCCACCCGCGGCGTGAGCCGCTGACGCCACGCGGAGGGCGGTGACGGAGGTGGACCCAGCCGGACTGGGCAAAGGCAGCGCCGAGATCGACGACAGCGCTGCAGCCCACGGTAGGGACGTGCGCGGGCTCCTGGCCAGTCCCGCGGTCGACGTCGCGCCGTGGCTGCTGGGCGCGCTCGTCGTGAGCGAGCTCGGGCCGCGCGTGGCAGTCCGGATCAGCGAGGCCGAGGCCTACGGCGGGCTCGGGGAGGACCCCGGCTCGCACGCGCATCGCCGTCGCACGGCTCGCAACGCGACCATGTTCGGGCCGGTCGGGCACGCCTACGTCTACTTCACCTACGGCATGCACTGGTGCCTCAACGTCGTGGCCCATCCCGATGGTGCTGCGGGCGGCGTGCTGCTGAGGGCAGGTGCCGTGGTCGAAGGGCTCGCTGCTGCGCGCGAGCGACGGCCCGCAGCCCGCACCGATCGCGAGCTGGCGCGCGGCCCCGCGCGGTTGGCCGCAGCCCTGGGCGTCAGCGGCGCGCTGGATGGGACCGACCTGTTCGATCCAGCCTCGCCGCTGCGGCTGGAGGTGCCCCCGCCCGGCACGCGTCCGGTCGACGGCATCGGCAACGGCCCTCGCACGGGCGTAGCTGGCGAGGGCGCCCCGACCCCGTGGCGGTTCTGGCTGCTCGACGACCCGACGGTGAGCCCCCACCGCCCTGCGGGACCGCGCATGCCCGGGCGAGCCCCTGCGCGCTGACGAACCCCGCGCTTCGGCCCACCGAGGCCCGTGGTGACGAGGCGGCCGCGAAACTTCTTCACAACTTCTGCATCCAAGCGGCGTGCCCGAGCGGAATGTCCGAACGAGAGCCGCACCGCGTGGCTCCTCCCGAAACGTCAGGAGCACCCCATGAAGCTCAAGTACGCCGCCGCCGGCACCTTGGCCGCCGCGCTCTTCCTCGCCGGTTGCAGCAGCAACGACGACACCGCCACCGCACCGACCACCGCTGCCGCGAGCCCGTCGCCCACCATGGCGGAGCCGAGCGCGATGCCCAGCGAGGCCGGCACCATCGTCGACGTCGCCGCCGCCAACCCCGACTTCAGCACCCTGGTCGCCGCCGTGAAGGCCGCCGGCCTGGCCGAGACCCTCTCCGGCGAGGGCCCCTTCACGGTCTTCGCGCCGACGAACGCCGCCTTCGAGGCGCTGCCCAAGGGCCTGCTCGACGCCCTGCTCCTGCCGGAGAACAAGGAGCTCCTCACCTCGATCCTGACATACCACGTGGTCTCCGGTGAGGTCATGGCCGCCGACGTCACCCCAGGCGACGTCCCCACGGTCGAGGGCAAGACCATCGAGCTCACCACCGACGACGGCGGGGTGCAGGTCAACGGCCTTGCGAACGTCACCGCGGCTGACGTCGACGCCTCCAACGGTGTCATCCACGTGATCGATGCCGTGCTGGTGCCCGAGGACGCCGACCTGGACATCGTGGTCGAGTGACCGCGGAGCAGTGACCCCACACCTCCACTGATCCGATCCCGTCCAACAGCCCAGTCACGTCTGACGGCCCGCCGCATCCCGGCGGGCCGTCACACGTGCCGGGCATGCCCGCCAGGCCGGACGAACTGCGGCTGCCCTCCCAAGTCAGCCCTCGGGGTCAGGGACCTTGGGCTCCCTGGCCGCCTCGGCGGCCAGGGTCAGGTCGCGGGCGTGGTCCGGCACGTACCGCTGCGTGTCGCGGGGCGGGCGCACGTAGCCCGTGGTCGGTGGCCGGCTGGGCAGCTCGAGGCGCTGGCGCTCCACGTGGGTGTAGGCGATCGTCGACAGCAGGTGGTGGATCGCGTTGATCCGGGCCCGACGCTTGTCGTCGGACTCCACGACGTACCAGGGGGCCGACGACGTGTCGGTGTGCACGAGCATGTCGTCCTTGGCACGTGAGTAGTCCTCCCACCGCGTGATCGACTCGAGGTCCATCGGCGAGAGCTTCCATCGGCGCATGGGGTCGTCGAGCCGCGAGCGGAACCGGGCCTCCTGCTCCTCGTCCGAGACGCTGAACCAGTACTTGCGCAGCAGGATCCCGTCCTCCACGAGCATGCTCTCGAAGATCGGCGCCTGGTGCAGGAAGCGCCGGTACTCCTCGGCAGTGCAGAACCCCATGACACGCTCGACGCCCGCTCGGTTGTACCAGGAGCGGTCGAACAGGGCGATCTCACCGGCGGCCGGCAGGTGCGTCACGTAGCGCTGGAAGTACCACTGGCTGCGCTCGCGCTCCGTGGGAGCCGGCAGGGCGACGATGCGCGCGACGCGGGGGTTGAGGTACTGCGCGATGCGCTGGATGGTGCCGCCCTTGCCCGCGGCGTCGCGACCCTCGAAGATCACCACGAGCCGGGCGCCGGTCGTGCGCACCCACTCCTGCATCTCGACGAGCTCGGCCTGCAGCCGGAACAGCTCGAGCTCGTAGAGCGCCTTGTTCATGCGCTGCTTCTTGCGTGCGGCGGCGGCTTCGTCGCGCCCGGCGAGCTCCGAGTCCCGGTCGCCGTGCTGGCCGCTGCGCTTGCCCTTCTTCGCCATGGCGCTCAGGGTAGCCACGCGACAGCCGCGATCCGCGGCGGCGCGGCACTGCTCGCCCGAGGACGTGGTCGGCGCCGGGCGCCCGACGCGCCGCGGACGCACGGCCACGCCACGCCACGGCCGCCGACGCACGCTGGGCCCGGCGAGCGCCGTGGCGCACGTCCACGTGTCGCCATGGCCACGCCCGCACACGTCGGGCGGGCGCGGGGCCCCAGGCCGGTGGCCCGGCCCGGCAACCGGCACCATGGGTCCGTGCCCAACGCTGCGCCGCCGATGCCGCCCGCCGCCACGATCCCGCGGGTGGCCGGCCTGCCCGTCCTGGGCAACACCCCGGCCTTCCTGCGCGACGCCCGCGCCCTCGTGCTCGACGCGCAGGCCAAGCACGGCGACGTGTTCGAGGTCCGCATCCTGGGCCAGGCCGTCACCGTCCTGATGAGCCCGCAGGCCACGAAGGAGGTCTACGTCGACCGCCGCGACACCTTCTCGAGCGAGCGCGGCTGGTCGTTCACGATCGGTCCGCTGTTCGCGCGGGGGCTCATGCTCCGCGACTTCGACGACCACCACCTGCACCGGCGCGTGATGCAGCACGCCTTCCGCCGTGCGGCGCTCGCCGGCTACATGCAGCGGGTCAATGGCCTGGCACGCCAGCACGTCGCTGCGGCGGTGCAGCAGGCGGGGCCTGACGGGGTCGACGTGTACACCATGACCAAGCGGCTGACGCTCGACATCGCCGCCCAGGTGTTCGTGGGGCTGGACCTCGGGCGCGAGGCGCAGGTGGTCAACGACGCGTTCGTCGCGATGATGCGGGCCTCGGTGTGGCCGGTGCGCCACGAGATCCCCGGCACGCCGTTCGCCCGCGGGATGGCCGCCCGCCGACGGCTGCAGGCGCTCCTCGGTGGGCTGGTCGCGCAGCGCCGCGCAGCACCGGAGGGCGCCGACCTGCTGTCACGCCTGGCCCACGCCACGACGGAGGCCGGCCGGCCGCTGGCGACCGACGAGGTCGTGGACCACATGATCTTCCTGCTGCTTGCTGCCCACGACACCACGACGGCCACGCTCACCGTGATGCTGTGGCACCTGTCCCAGCAGCCCGCGTGGCAGGACCGCGTGGCCGCCGAGCTCGGCAGCCTGGCTGGGCAGGACGTCACGATCGACAACCACAAGGCGCTCACCGACACCGAGCTGGTCATGGCCGAGGCGCTGCGGCTGAGCCCGCCGGTGCCGTTCTCGCCGCGCGGGGTGGTGCGCGACTGTGAGGTCGACGGCGTGCCGCTGCGGGGTGGACAGATGATCGCGCTGGCGAGCCTGGGCCTGCACCGGCACCCGGCGTGGTGGACCGAGCCCGACCGGTTCGATCCCCAGCGCTTCGCCCCCGACCGCGCCGAGGACCGCCAGCACTCGCACCTCTACGTGCCGTTCGGCGGCGGGGCGCACATCTGCCTGGGCAACCACCTGGCCGAGCTCATGACGAAGGCGGTGATGGCGGCGGTGCTCGCCGAGCACCGCGTCACGGCACGGGCAGGGCAGCGCATGGAGATGGCCGCAGTGCCGATCCCGAAGCCTCGCGGCGGGCTGGTGCTGACGATCGCGTGAGCTGGGCGCCGAGCTGGTGGGCCCGACGGTCGCGTGAGCCGGGCGGGGGGCCTGGTGCGGCGTGCTGGGCAGGCCCGGCCGTCCGGAGGTCAGCTGCGACGCTCCGCCCGGATCACCCCTCCACGGCCGAGGAGGCCCCCTGCGCCGACTGCGCCAGGTCGCCAGGGATGTGGATCTCCCGCTTGAGGATCTTGCCAGTCGGGGTCAGCGGCAGCTCGGCGGTGATCCACATGACGCGGGGGTACTTGAAGGGCGCGACCCGTTCCTTGACGAACGAGCGCAGCTCCTCCTCCGTGGCGGACTCGCCCGGCTTGAGGGTCACGGCCGCCGCGACCTCCTCACCCAGGGTGGGGTGCGGGATCCCGACCACCGCGGCGGTGCCGACGGCCGGGTGCTCGTAGAGCACCTCCTCGATCTCGCGGGGGTACACGTTGAAGCCGCCGCGGATGATCATGTCCTTGGCGCGGTCGACGATGAAGTAGTAGCCGTCCGCATCGCGACGCGCGAGGTCGCCCGTGCGGAACCAGCCGTCATGCATGACGTCGGCCGTTGCCTGCGGGTTGCCGAGGTAGCCCTTCATGACGTTGTCGCCCTTGATGGCGATCTCGCCGATCTCGCCTTCGGGCGTGTCGTTCCAGTCGGCGTCGACCAGCCGCATCTCGACGCCTTCGACGGGCGTGCCGATCGACCCCGGCTTGCGGGGCCGGTGCGGATGGTTGAACGAGGCAACCGGGCTGGTCTCCGACAGGCCGTAGCCCTCCAGGATGATCGTGTCGAAGGCGTCCTCGAATCCGCGCAGGACCTCGACCGGCAGCGAGGCGCCGCCCGAGGCGCACATGCGCAGGCTCGAGAGGTCATAGGAGCCGCGGTCGGGATGCTGGAGCAGGGCGACGTACATCGTGGGCACGCCGAGCATGACGGTGACCTTGTCGCGCTGGAGCACCTCGAGGGCCTTCGTCGGCTCGAAGCGGGGGATCAGGGTCAGGGTGCCACCGGCCGCGATGCAGGCGTTCATCCCGACGGTCTGGCCGAAGGAGTGGAACAGCGGCAGGCCGCCGAACACCACGTCGTCGGCGTCGAACTCGATCATGTTGACGCACAGGCGGGCATTGCTGGCCATGTTGGCGTGCGTGAGCTCCGCGCCCTTCGGCGCGCCCGTTGTGCCCGACGTGTAGAGCACGACCGCCGTCTCCTGGTCGTCGCGCTCGACGAGCGGCACCGGCTCGTGGCCGAGCACCTGGCCGAGGAACTCCGCGGGGGCCACGGCGATGAACTCCGCACCGGCCTCGGCCGCGCCCTTGCCGGCCTCCTCCGCGACACCGTCCCAGGCGAAGAGGACCTTGGCGCCGGAGTCGCGCAGGACGTACGCCACTTCGCGCGACTTGTAGAGGGGGTTCATCGGCACGACGACGCCGCCGGCCCAGAGGATGCCGTAGTAGATGATCGGCATGTGGGGGATGTTCGGCATGCTGACCGCCACGCGGTCGCCCGGCTGGACGTCGAGGGACTGCAGCCAGCCCGCCACCCGGGCAGCGCCCTGGGCGAGCATGCCGTAGGGCACGACGGTGTCGTCGAGCTTGATCGCGACGGTCTGGGGGGACCGCTCGGCGGCGCGGGCGAGGTTGTCGGCGAGGTTCATGGGGCTCCTTGGCGGCGTTGAGGGGCGGGCCGATCCTCAGCGGCGGGCCGCGGGGTCCGCGCCGATGACCCAGTCACACTGTAGGGAGCCGAGGCGCGGCTGGACAGACCCGAGACCGGGCGAAGGCCGGGCCAGCCCGTGGTGTGGGCCAGCCCGGCCTTCGCTCATCGCGGGATCGGGGTTCCTAAGGCACTCGTCCCGGCAGGGGCGAGGGGACTGGTCGCCCCCGGGCCCCGCCGGTCACGCAGCCGCAGCGTCAGCGGCGCACGTCGTCGTCGCTCTCGACCTCGACCCGCTCCTAGCGGATCTCATCGCTGACCGTCTCCTGGTCGGTCACCGTCTCGGTGTCGAGGCGCACGCGCTCGACGGGGACGGTCTCCTTGGCCACGACGGGGCGCTCCTCGTGCAGGACCACCTCGTGCTCCTCCTCGGAGATC
>DASVBK010000256.1:0-2765 GCA_036375875.1 Candidatus Nanopelagicales bacterium | reverse complement strand
ACGCCTCGGCGCCCTGCTCGTGAACCCCGGTGGACCGGGACGCTCCGGCATCGCCGCGCTCGACGGGTCCCTGACGATCCTCGACCCCGCGGTGCGTGACCACGTCGACGTCGTGGGCCTCGATCCGCGCGGGGTGGGCGCCTCAGCGGGCGTCGACTGCCTCGACGCCTCCCAGCTGGAGGCGTGGCTGCACCCCGATCCCGCGCCGGACGTCATGGTCCCCGACGGGCTGCGCGCCCGCGTCGACCAGGCGAGGCGGCTGGTCGCCCCCTGCGCCGAGCTCGACCCGGCCGACCTGGCGCACCTGGACACCCTGACCGCGGCCCGCGACCTGGACATCGTGCGCGCCGCCCTCGGCGATGCCCGCCTGACGTACCTCGGTGTCTCCTACGGCACCACCCTTGGGGCCAGCTACGCCTCGCTGTTCCCGCAGCGCGTGGGGCGCCTCGTCCTCGACGCCGGCGTGCCACCGGACCTGGCACCGATGGCACGCACCGAGGGCCTCGCCGCCGGGTTCGAGGGGGCCCTGGCTGCCTTCGTGCGCTACTGCGTGGCGAGCCGACCCTGCCCGCTCGGCGGATCACCCGCGGCCGCGCTCGCGACCCTGCGGGCGTGGCTGGCCGACCTGCAGGTGCGGCCACTGCCCGACTCGACCGACCGGGCCCTCACCGGGTCGCACGCCCTGGCCGCGCTCCTGCTCGGCATCGCCGACGACGAGACCTGGCCCGAGCTGGCGACCGCCCTGACCGCGGCGATCGACGACAGGGACCCGCGCGCGATGCTGAGCCTCGCCGACCGACTCGACGGACGCGGCGCGCACGGCGACCCAGCCGCGGAACTCGCGGCGAACGTCGCCATCACCTGCGCCGACCAGTCGCGCCCCGACCTGGCCGCACTCGCCGCGCACGGCCGGCGGCTGGCGGCCGCCTCCCCGACGTTCGGCGCGCACCTGCTCGACGCCGCCATCCTCTGTGCCGCCTGGCCGGCCGAGGGCGGGCCAGCCGCGGGGATGCGCGCCCCAGCACGGGCCCTCGCGAGTTCGCCCGACGCGAGGATCCTGGTCATCGGCACGACGCACGACCCAGCCGCGCCCTACCCCTGGTCGCAGGCGCTGGCTGCCGACCTGGGCGCCGCGCTGCTCACGTACGACGGCTACGGGCACACGGCCTTCGGCCATTCGAACGCCTGCGTCAGCGAGGCGGTGAGCACCCTGCTGCTCACCGGGGCGCTGCCGGACGAGCCGGCCCGCTGCTAGGCGCGCTGGGCCCACGCGAGCAGGTCGTCGGCCGGCAGCGTGTTCACGATGCGCTCCGGCGGCAGCCCGAGCTGCTGGGCGCGCGCGCTGCCGTGGTCGAGGAAGTCCAGCTGGCCGGGAGCGTGCGCGTCGGAGTCGATCGAGAACGAGCACCCCTGCTCCGCGGCGAGCTCGAGCAGCCGCGTGGGCGGGTCCCGGCGCTCCGGCCGGCTGTTGAGCTCCACCGCCACGCCGAACCGCCGGCAGGCCTCGAAGACGACCTCGGCGTCGAACTGCGACTCCGGCCGCGGGCTGCGGCCGCCGCTGATGAGCCGGCCGGTGCAGTGGCCCAGGACGTCCACCCGCGGGTTGGCCACGGCCACCACCATCCGCCGGGTCATCGCCTCGGGCTCCATCCGCAGCTTGGAGTGCACGCTGGCCACGACGAGGTCGAGCTCGTCGAGGAGCTCCGGGTCCTGGTCGAGGCTGCCGTCCTCGAGGATGTCGACCTCGATGCCGGTGAGGATCCGGAAGGGGGCCAGCTCGTCGTTGAGCTGGCGCACCACCGCCAGCTGCTCTCGCAGCCGCTGCGCGCTCAGCCCGTTGGCCACCGTCAGCCGCGGCGAGTGGTCCGTCAGCGCGAGGTACTCGTGCCCGGCAGCGATCGCTGCGTGGGCCATCTCGAGGATCGAGCTGCCCCCGTCGGACCAGTCGGAATGGCTGTGCAGGTCGCCGCGCAGCAGCGCGCGCAGGGCCTCGCCCCCGGCGACGAGCGGGCCCGCGGCCCGCTGCTCGAGGCGCTGCAGCTCGTCGGGCACCCGGCCGGCTGCAGCGGCCGCGGCCACGGCAGCCGTCTTGGGGCCGACGTCCGGCAGCTCGGCGAGGGTGCCGGCGGCCAGTCGGTGCTGCAGCTCCCCAGGGGTCAGGCCGCGCAGGCGCCGCGCAGCCCGCCGGTAGGCGCGGACCCGGTAGGTCTCGGCCTGCTCGCGCTCGAGCAGGAACGCGATGCGCTCGAGGGCGGTGACCGGGTCCATGGCAACAGGTTCCCAGCCCAGCCCGGCATGTGTGGGCCCCGAGGCCAGGGAGCTGCCGTGCATGCTGGCACCGGGCGGGCTCGTGCGTCGCGGGGAGCGGCGAGCGGCGAGTGGCGCACGGCGGGCGGAGACTCGCGCCATGAGCAGTCACGCACCGGCAGGGCACGCGGCCGCGCTGCTCGCCCTGCACCGCGGCCCGGGCTTCGTGCTGCCGAACGCCTGGGACGCCGGGTCAGCCCGCATCCTCGAACAGCTGGGGTTCCCGGCGATCGCCACGACCAGTGCCGGCATCGCCTGGTCCTGCGGGCTCCCGGATGGTGGGCCCCTGGACCGCGAGACCATGCTCGAGCACGTCCGGCGCATCGTGGCGGCCGTGTCGGTGCCGGTGAGCGCCGACCTGGAGTCCGGCTACGGCGACAGGCCGGACGAGGTGGCCTGGACCGTCGCGCGCGCCGCGGAGGTCGGCGCCGTGGGCGGCAACCTCGAGGACGCCCGAG
>DASVBK010000259.1:0-6011 GCA_036375875.1 Candidatus Nanopelagicales bacterium | reverse complement strand
GGCGGGCGTGACCCTCGAGCCGCTGCAGCTGGACACGATGCTGCTCTCCGCGGTGCTCGACCCCGACCCCGACGCGCGCCACGGCCTGGACGGCGTCTGCCAGCGACTGGGCGTGGAGGTGATCGGCCGGCACACCGCCCTGGGCGACGCGCTGGCCACCGCGGAGGTCCTGGTGCGGATGCTGCCGCTGCTGGCGGAGCGGGGCATCCGGACGCTGGGCGAGGCGCGCGCCGCGATGGCCGCCACGGACCTCGCCGGGCGGATCGGGGCCACCGACGGCTAGCCGTCCCGACCCGTGAGATGCCTCACACCAGCGTGCGAGATCCCGATTCTGCCCATGCTGTGGGCATTCTTCGCGCTTCCGTGCGGGGCCATGATGGAGCATGACCGCGATGGTGCTGGGCTGGGATCCCCAGCGGGGGCCGCGCTGGGTCCCCTCCTTCGAGCACGCCCTGGCGCAGTTCGCTCGTACTGGTGGCGCGCAGGCGCCCTGGCTCGTCTGCGAGGAGCCGGTGCCGGCCCCCGGCACGGTGGTGCACCTGATGCTGCAGGGGCCGACGCGCGGCCTGGTGGGGCGCGGGGTGGTCCTGTCGCGGCCCTACCTGGCCGGCCGCGCCGACCAGCCCGGCGCCCCGGCCCAGCACGTCCTGGTCGACTGGGACCACCTGCTGCCCATCGACGAGCGGATCCGGCCCGAGGAGCTGCACACCCGCGTGCCGGGCGTCGCGTGGGGTGAGCTGTACGCCCCCGCGGTCGTCCTGCCGTTCCGCGCGGCCCACGAGCTGGAGCGGGTGTGGGCGGCGCCGCATCCCTCGGCGGGTCCCTCACGTCGCCGGCTGCAGGCAGCACGCACGGCGGCCGAGCGGGCGGCCAGTGGTGTGGCCCACGAGGTTGCGCACGATGCCGGCGCCGTGCTCGCGGCCGTGCATCACCTGGTCGATCGCGCGGGCCGTCGCGGGGCCTGAGAGGCCCGGCCGACCCGGCCGGCCCCGGCGTCGGAGCCGTCGGCACCCCGCGTGCGGATGCCGGGTCCGTTCCCCGCAGCTACCGTCGACGCCATGCAGCAGGCCCCGCAGGTCCTGGCGCTCGTCGGCGTCTACCACGCCGACGGCGGCCTGCTTGGCGAGGCCCGCTACCTCCTGGGCCACCTGCTCCGCCAGGCGCACTGCTCGCTGTGCGACATCACCCATTCCCCGGTCCGGCGCAAGCCAGCCTGGGACCGGATGGTCGTGCGCCTGGGCGTCCCCGTGCACCTGCGCCATCGCAACGAGGTGCACGGCGCCGTGGCTGCCGCCGTGGCGTCCACCGGCACGCCCGTGCTGCTCGCCGAGCTCGCAGACGACAGCGTCCACCCGCTGCTCGCCACCGAGGCCCTCGACGTGCTCGGCGGGTCCGTCCACGACTTCGAGGCAGCCGTGCGCGCCGCCGTTCGCTCCCGGGGCTGGCAGCTGGCCGGGCCGGCCGGCTCCCCCGCCCCACCGCCGGCGCGGGCCGGCTGGCGCTAGCCCAGCAGGCTCGCGAACCCGCTGACCTGCTCGGCGGCGGCCTGCACGCGCGAGGCCAGGTCGGCCCAGGCCTGCTGCTCGGCCGCGGAGATGCCCGTCACCGCCGCGGCTCGCTCGCGCACGGACGCCTCGAGGGCGTCGAGCTGCTGCTGCAGCGGCTCGAGCGCGGCGGCGCTGAGGTCCTGCGGGGCTGCCAGCAACGCGATCACCTGCGACTCCAGGCGCTCCAGGTCCAGGCGCAGCTCGCGGAAGTCGGCGCGCCGCTCCCCGGCCACCTGCCCCTCGGCGGGCAGCAGGGCGCCCGTCGCCTCGTCGAGCAGCCGCTGAGCCTCTGCCTGCGCTGAGGCGCCCAGGTCCTCGGCGACCCGGCCCACCTGCTCCTGCGCGGCGGCGCACCCCCCGAGCAGCAGGGCAGCGGCGGTGGCAGCACTGGCGACCAGCAGGGGGAGGCGTCGAGGACGCGCAGGCGGGACCATGTCC
Source organism: Candidatus Nanopelagicales bacterium (assembly GCA_036375875.1). Lineage (GTDB taxonomy): Bacteria > Actinomycetota > Actinomycetes > S36-B12 > CAIYMF01 > Prado023. The sequence goes on along the minus strand of DASVBK010000259.1, from coordinate 4,026 downwards.
CAATTGTCCGTCAGATCCATGAATTGCGCATCATGTGTGGCCCAGCGCCTCGTCAGCCCTTCTCGGCCGTGCGCTCGCCACCCCCGGACAGCAGGTCCCGCGCCGCGTTGTAGCCCAGGCCGCGCATCCGGTGGTTGAGCGCAGCGGCCTCGATGATGACCGCGAGGTTGCGACCGGGCTGCACCGGGATCGTCACGTGGGACGCCTCGACGCCGAAGACCTCGGTCGTACGGCTCTCGATGCCGACCCGCTCGTACTCCAGGTCCGGGTCGCGGATCTCGAGGGTCACCACCAGCGTGAGCCGGGCGTCGGGCTTGATCGCCCCCATCCCGAACAGCTCCTCGACGTCGACCTCGCCCACGCCGGGGATGTCGATGAGGTGGCGCTGGCCCTCCGGGGCCCGACCCCGCAGGTGCACCTCGGAGATGCGGCGCACCTCGACGCGGTGTGCCGCGACCAGCCGATGGCCGCGGCGCACCAGCTCGAGGCTCGTCTCACGCTCGCCCACGTGCGGCTCGCCGCGCAGCAGGATCCCCTCGCCGTACACGTCGAGGAAGCTCGCCTTCACGACCGTGCGCGGAGCCAGGGCGTGGATGAGCAGCCAGGTGAGCGCCCCGGCGAACTCGCTGGTGAGCGAGTCCGTGGCGAACACCGGCACGTGGTGGCGGTCCGCGGCGGCCACCATGTCGGGCATGACGTGCAGGCCGCGGGCCACCACCAGGGCCGGGAAGCCGAGCGCGAAGTAGGCGTCCAGGCGCCGCTCCCGGATGACCGGGTCGAGGCTCGACAGGTACGCGGTCTCGGTCCATCCGATGATCTGCAGCCGATCGGCGGCGAAGTGCTCGGTGTACCCGGTCAGCTGCAGGCCCGGACGGTTCACCTCCGGGGTGGTGAGGCGCAGGTCCGACAGGTCCACGTGGCCCCCGGCCACGCGCATGAGGCCCATCGCGCCCACCACGTCGGCCAGCGGCACGGAGTAGCCCGCGAGGCTGGTGGGCGGCGTCCCCCCGGTGCCGTGCCGCCGCCGGCCGGCACCGGCGTCAGCACCCAGGCCCGCCGCGCCGCCGGGACGGTCGCGCCCGGGCATCAGGCCACCAGCTTCCGGCGCAGATCGGCCACGGCCCCGTCCAGCAGCCCGTGGGCCTGCAGGTAGCCCGCGATCGAGCCGTGCTCCTGCTCCAGCCAGGTGAGCACCCGCGACATCGCGTGGTCCGGCGACCCTCCGAGCACCTCGAACAGCGCGCTGGAGATCGGCACGCCGTTGCTCACCATCATCGTCAGGGTCTGGTCCATCCAGGCTCCGTCCAGGTTCAGCGCGCTCTGCGTGTAGTCGGCGACCACCGCCTCGCGCTCCACCCCGGCCGCGGCCAGGGTGAGCGCGACGACGAGGCCGGTGCGGTCCTTGCCCGCGGTGCAGCGCACCAGCGCCGGCGTGCAGCCACTCTCGGCGATCGCTGACACCGCCGCCGTGATGGACCACGCCGAGTCGCGCAGCACCTGCCGGTAGAGCGACTCGAGGCTGGGCAGCTCCTCCTCGAGCATCGACGAGCGCGAGCCGCCGTGGATGGGCACGCGCACGATGAGCGCCTCGGCCAGCGGCTCCGGGGCGCGGTCCTGGCGGATCTCGAGGTCGGAGCGCAGGTCGACGACCACGCCGATGTGCAGCCGCGCCAGGGCCTCGGCGCCGCGCGGCGTCACCCCGCCAAGCGAGTCCGAGCGGTAGAGCTGGCCCTCGCGGGTGACGCCTCCGAGCGCCGGGTACCCGCCCACGTCGCGGAAGTTGTGCGTGCCCTCGATCGCCAGCCGCTCGCTCATGAGGGTCGCTCCACGGCCGCCCGCTGGTCGATCGAGCGCGTGATCGGCAGCTCGCCTGTCTCGTCGTAGGGCGCATCGGGCCGCCGCGGACGCGGGCCGAGCGTGCGCCGGGCCCGGACGTCCATGGCGGCGGACTCGATGAGGATCGCGCTGTTGCGCCCGGGCCGCACCGGGATCGTCACGAGCGGCACCCGCACCCCGAGCAGCTCGAGGTGGTCGGGCTCCAGGGCGAAGTCCCGGTCGGGGTCGAGCACCTGCAGCGAGACCGCCATCGTCACGTCGGCGCTGGGCTTCACCGCCCCCACCCCGTACATGAGGCGCACGTTCACGATGCCGATGCCCTTGACCTCCATGAAGTAGCGCTGCCGGCCCGGAGCCTGCCCGATGAGGTCGCGATGGCTCGGGCGACGCACCTCGACGGTGTCGTCGGCGATCAGCCGGTGGCCTCGCCGGATGAGCTCCAGCGCGGTCTCGGACTTGCCGATGCCGCTGCGGCCGAGGATGAGCACGCCCTCGCCGGCAACGTCGACCAGGCCGGCGTGCAGCACCTCCCGGGGGGCGAGCTCCACGGCGAGGTACCACGCCAGCTCGCTCGCGATCTCCTCGGTCGGCAGCGGGGTGCGCAGGATCGGGATGTCGTAGGCACGGCTGAGCTCGATGAACGGGGGTCGCACCTCGAGGTTGCGCGCGACGACGACCGCGGGCATCCCCAGCTGGGCGTACTGCTCGAGCCGCGCGTAGCGCACCGGCTCGGGCAGCGTGAGGAGGTAGCCGACCTCGTCGCGCCCGATGAGCTGCAGCGTGTTGGTCGGGAAGCGCTCGGAGTACCCCGCCCACTGCAGGCCGGGGCGGTTGACCTCCGCGGAGGTGACCAGGCGCTGGTCGAGCTGGACTCCGCCATCGGTGACCACCTCGAGCCCGAAGCGCGCGATCACCTGCGACAGCGCGACCCCGGTCGGCCTGGTCGCAGTGTGCGGCATGGGGTCGAGGGTAGGCCGGTGCCCGTACTGGTGCCCGATGAGCACGGGCGCGGGCGGCGGCTGCACGCGGGCGCGGTGGGCGGCGGGGCTGCGAGGATGGCCGACCGTGACCGGCCCCGCGGAGCGAGCCCGCAACCAGCAGCTGTGGGACCTCGTGAACGCGCAGTTCGCCGGCGCCGACGGCCTGGCGCTCTGGCAGCGCGAGGAGATCGTGTGGGGGCTGTTCGCGACCCCTGAGGCGCAGCTGGGCGCGCTCGGCGAGGTGGCCGGGCTGGACGTGCTGGAGGTGGGCTGCGGCGTCGCACACGTCTCGGCCTGGTTGGCGCGGCGCGGCGCCCGGGTGCTCGCGCTGGACCTCTCCGGCGCGCAGGTCGCCACCGCCCGCGCGGCCCAGGCCGCCTTCGGCCCGGCCTTCCCGGTGCTGCAGGCCGATGCCGAGGCGCTGCCGCTGCGCGACCGGTGCGTGGACCTCGTCGTGAGCGAGCACGGCGCGCCGGCCTGGTGCGAGCCCGAGGCCTGGGTCGGCGAGGCGGCGAGGGTGCTTCGGCCGGGCGGCCGGTTGGTGTTCCTCACGAACAGCCCACTGTCGGGCATGTGCGTGCCGGCGCAGGGCGGGCCGGCCGGCGAGCGCCTCCTGCGCGGGCCGGCCGAGCTGCGCACGATCACCTGGCCGGGCGGGGGCACCGAGCACCACCCCTCGCACGGCGACTGGATCCGGGTGCTGGTCGGGCACGGCTTCGTCGTCGAGGGCCTGCGTGAGCTGCATGCCCCGCAGGAGGGCGAGGCGACGGCGGCCACCGGCTACTACGGGATCGCCGACCTGGCCTGGGCTCGGCGCTGGCCGGTCGAGGACCTGTGGAGCGCGCGGCTGCCGGGGTGACGCCAGCGCCTCCCGCGGCGTCGGGGCGGAAGCGCTCGGTCCAGGCGTCGGGCGCGGTCCACGCGGCCCGGCGCGCCCCGGTCCAGGCGACGGCGTTGGGGGGCGCGGACATGGGCTGGGTCGCGGCGACGGGTGCAGACTGTGGCTCGTGTCCGTGGGCAGGCCGCTGCGTGAGCCGTGGGGCTGGCTCCTTGCGCTCACGGTGGGGACGGCGGGAGGCCTGGCGCTCGCCGGGACCCTGGGCGCGGCGGCCGTCCTGGCCGGGCTCGGCATCGCCGCGGGCGTGCTCGCCGGGACGATCGCCCTCTCCGCGGCCGCCCAGCACCGGCGCGGCCGCCAGCCGCGCAGCGC
>DASVBK010000245.1:0-8425 GCA_036375875.1 Candidatus Nanopelagicales bacterium | reverse complement strand
GGTCCTGGTGTCCTCGGGGTCCAGCGACCTCGACAGGACCGTGAAGTCCACGACGTCGGCGAACAGCACCGTCACCAGCTTGCGCTGCTCCGCCCTGCGCCGGGCGAGCATGGCGGCCCGCGTCTCGCGCAGCGGCGCCAGCGCGGTGTCGACCACCGCGCTGCCCAGCAGGTCGCGCTGGGCCTCGAGCGCGGCGATCGCTCGCTCCACCGATGCCAGGTCGTCCACTCGTCGTCGCCCGTACCGTCCCCGGGGTGCGGGGAGCCGGCCGCTCCTCGGGACCCGTGACCGTTGAACTTCCCCGTGATCCGACGGTGATACGCCCCCGGGGGGAGCATTCCGGTCACCGCCCCGAGTGCGATCGGGTGCTTGGGGGCCCAGCGCCGGATCGGCCAGCTCCCCACTGGCTGCCGCAGCACCCCTTGATGTCTTCGGCTCGTGGCGGACACCATGCCCGGCATGACCTCGGGAGCACCCCTGCCCAGCACGGACTCGCTCAGCGGGCCGTTGCCGGCCGAGACCCACGGCAGACGTCCGGACCAGCTGCCCGGACCGGGGCACGGCCCGGACGTGGTCGAGGCAGCGCCGGCCGCCCACGGCACGGCGGGCGACCTCACCGTCGCGGGGTTGTGGCGCTGGCTGCTCGAGCGGGATGTCGCCGACCCGCGGTTCGGGGCGCAGCTGCTTGGCTGGGCGCCGGACGTCTGCGCGCTCACCAGCGTGCTGCTGGAGCGAGCCCATGCGTTCCGGTTCGTGGTGTCGCCACCGGCCGGGCAGGCGTGGCCGCCGCCTGGCGGGCAGGAGCCGTTCAGCGTCCGCGTCACCGCCGCCGCCTCCGCATGGCGCGCCGCGATGGACCGTGAGGACGGGGTGCCGCCGCCGGACGTCCAGCGGCTCTGGTCGGTCGTGCTCGACCACCTCGACACGCCGGTCCGCGCCGTCGCCGAAGGGCGGCCCTGGGCGCTCTGCGAGGCCGTGCTCGTGCTGCACGCGATGGCCGACGAGGCGAGCGCTGGCGTGACTGGGGGCCCGCGACGCGGGGGTCCGGGCACCGTGTTCCTGGCAAAGGCTGGTGAATTGCTCGCCCGCCACGGCTCGGCGGCGAGGCTGCCGGCCGACCGCGTCACCGTGATCCCGAAGGGCCGCACCACCTCGGTCGGCATCACGCACCGCTCGCTGTCGCGCTACGTGGCCAGCGCGTGGGACGGCGTCGAGGTCGTGTGGCACCGCGTCCCGCTGCGCCGCCCGGAGCCGCGGGCGGCCCGCGATCATGCCAACGTCCTGCTGCTGCCGTGGCCGTTGCGCGTCGAGGAGTCCGACTTCGTGCCGGTCCCCGGGACGGTGCAACGCCCCGAACGCCAGCCGTTCGCGTACTTCTCGTACGAGCCCTCGGAGCCGGTCGACCTGGAGCTGGTCGAGGAGCTCGTGGCTGCCGCCCAGGCCGAGCTCGACGGTGTCGACGTCGTGGTGCTGCCCGAGGGCTGCCTTGGCGAGGCGGACATCGCGCCGTTCGAGGCCCTGCTGCAGCGCCTGGGCGTGCCGATGCTGGTCGCCGGCATCCGACCGGACCCGGCGGCCCAAGGCCAGTTCCCCGGGAACGGCGTCCACACCGGCCTGCTGCTCGGCGACCGATGGTGGCACTTCCGGCAGCACAAGCACCACCGGTGGTTCCTGGACGCCAGCCAGATCGCGGCCTACGACATCAGCGGCGCGCTGGATCCCAGCGTCCGCTGGTGGGAGGCGATGGACATCCCGCGGCGCAGCGTGCACTTCCTCGACCTCGGCGGCGGCGTCACCGTGGCGGCGGTGGTCTGCGAGGACCTGGCGCGGCTCGACGGCGTGGCCGAGCTGCTGCGCGCGGTCGGCCCCACCCTCGTGGTGACCCTCCTGCTCGACGGGCCGCAGCTGGCCACCAGGTGGACGGCCCGCTATGCCAGCGTGCTGGCTGACGATCCCGGCTCGGCCGTGCTCACGCTGACCGCGCTCGGGATGGCCCTGCGCTCACGACCGAGGGGGCTGCCGCCCAGCCGCGCGATCGCCATGTGGAAGGACCCGGTCCATGGGCTGCGGGAGATCGCGTGCGACCCGGGGTCGCAGGGCGTCCTGCTGCGGGTGGAGCGGGGCACGTCCTCGCGGCACGCCGCGGACGGCCGGGCCCCCGTCGACGACGTCGCCGACTTCCACCTGGCCGGGGTGCACCAGCTGGCGGCTGGGGCGACGGACAGGACCACCCGTGGTGCCCACCGCGACCCGCTGCAGACGATGCCCCCCTGCCTGCACCCGGTCGAGCTCAGCGTGCTGACTGCCTGGGCCCAGGCCGCGGCCGACGCGATGGCCGCCGGTGCGCCCGTCGGCGACGTGCTCGCGCAGGCGCATCACGGTGCGAGGTGGCGTGGTGCGGCCGGGACCGCGCAGCCCTCGGACGGGCTCGAGGCCGCGTTCGCGGCGCTCGCCCACGCGTGCGAGGTTGCGCTCACGGCAGGAGCTGACGGGCCGGGGCAGCCGTCCGTGCGCGCGATGAGGGAGGCGGTCACGGCCGCCGCGGTGCCGGAGGACCCGGTGAGCCGCCTTGCGTGCACGGTGCTGGCCACCCGGCTGGACGCGGCGAGCGCCCGGTGAGGGCATGCGAGGGCGGCGCCCCGCTCAGTCGAGCGCCTGGTGGGTGTGCCCGGTCGTGGCCACCTCGAGGGCCTGCTCCGGATCGAGGTCCTCGTGCCGGGCGAGCTTGCTCGGCCACCAGGTCTTGGGGCCGATCAGGACCACCGATGCCGGCACCACCAGGGAGCGCACGACGATGGTGTCGAGCAGCACGCCGACGGCCACGATGAACGCGATCTGGAACAGGAACAGCAGCGGGAGGATCGCCAGCGCGCTGAACGTGGCTGCCAGGACCAGTCCAGCGCTGGTGATGACCCCGCCGGTCACGGCCAGCGCGCGCAGGACACCGGCCCGGTTGCCGAACTGGATCGTCTCCTCCCGCGCCCGTGTCATCAGGAAGATGTTGTAGTCCACCCCCAGGGCCGCCAGGAACACGAACGCGTACAGCGGCACGGAGGCGTCGGCACCGGGCAGGTCCATGATCCCGTAGAAGACGATCGCGCTGAGGCCCAGCGTGGCGGCGAACGAGAGCACCACGGTCGCCACGAGCAGCAGTGGGGCGACGAGGGCGCGCAGCAGCAGGATCAGCACCAGCAGGGTGACCACCAGCACCGCGGGGATGATCACCCGCAGGTCCTGCTGGGTGGCGGTGTTGGTGTCGAGGGCCGTGGCCGTCGTGCCACCGACGAGCGCGTCGGCGCTCACGGCGTCCAGGCCCTCGCGCAGCGCCTCCACCGTGCGCTCGGCGGCCGCTGAATCCGCCTGGTCCGCGAGGGTGACCTGCAACTGCACCTTCCCGTCGACGACGACGGGCTGCGCCTCGGGCCCGGGTGGCCCGGCGGTCACCGGCACGACGGCGGCGACCCCGTCGGTGGCGCCGGCCACCTGGGCCATCGCGGCGGCCTGGGCGGCGGGGCCGATCACGACCGTCTCGCTGCCCGAGCCGGCCGGGAAGTGGCGGGCCAGGGCGTCCTGCCCCTGGGTCGACTCGACGTCGACCATGAAGAAGTCGGTGGTGGGGATGCCCTCGGCCTTGAACATGGGCAGGAACGCGGCCAGTCCCAGGAGCAGCACGAGCGAGCCGGTGAGCACGAGCCGGGTCCGCTTGTCGACGAACTCGGCCACCCGGGCCCAGAAGCCGCGCACCTGCGACTGCGGGTCGACCATGTCGAGCTTCGGCTTGGCCGGCCAGTACGCACGCCGTCCCAGCATCACGAGCACGGCGGGCAGGAACGTGAGCGCGGCGACCATCGAGAAGCCGACGCCGATCGCCGCGACCGGTCCCAGGCCCCGGTTGGCGTTGAGCTCGGAGAGCAGCAGCGTCATGACCCCCAGGGCCACGGTGCCGGCCGAGGCCACGATCGCCTCCCACGTGCCCCGCAGCGTGCGGCCCATCGCATCGGCCGGGTACTCGGTGCGGCGCAGCTCCTCCCGGAAGCGTGAGACGACGAGCAGCGAGTAGTCGGTCGCCGCGCCGATCACCAGGATGAAGAGGATCCCCTGGGCCTGGCCGTTCAGGGTGATGGCGCCCGCGTCGGCGAGCAGGTAGATGACCAGCGAGGCGGCGCTGAGCGCGAACAGCGCGGTGAGCAGCACGACGAAGGGCAGGATCGGGCTCCGGTAGACGATCAGCAGGATCACGAGCACGACGGCGAGGGCCACGAGGAGGAGCAGCCCGTCGATCTCGCCGAAGGCCTCGGTGAAGTCGGCGAGGAACCCCAACGGCCCGGTGACGTAGACGGCGGCGCCGAGCTCGCGGGCCGGGCTGTCGGCCAGCACCTCGCGGATCCGCTCGACCTCGGCCCCGGGCTCGGTGTCGTCCTGGATGACCACGCTGGCCAGGACCGTGGCGGCCCGGCCATCCTCGCTGGGGATCGGGCCGACGACGTCGGGCTGCACGCCGGGGATCGCCGTGATCTGCTCGATGTCGGTCGCGATCGCTGCCAGCGCGGCCTGGTCCACGGGCGCGTCGAACTCGTAGACCACGACGGCCGGCAGCGCCTGCGTCGGGTTGAAGCTCTTCTGCAGCTCGAGCACCCGGGTGGACTCGGCCTGCGCAGGCAGGAACGTGGCCGAGTCGTTCTCCTGCACCTCGCTGAGCCGCCCCGAGTACGGCCCCGCGACGGCGCCGAGCACCAGCCAGGCGACGATGAGCAGCGCCGGCACCAGCCATCGACGCAACCGGATGCCCGACCGGCTGTGCGGATCGCCGACGCCCGCGTGGTGCTGCTCGTCCATCAGTCCTCGACTCCCGTCACGCCCCGACGCGAACCGCGTCGCGGCCCCCCACCGGGGCCGGGCACAGTCTCCCCCTGACCGCTGCCGGCGCTGTCACGGGCCTCGCCCCCGAGATCGCTGACCGCAGGGCCCCGGCGTCGGCAGACGTCCCGGCTCAGGCCTTGGCGGCAGGCGGTGAGCCGCCCGCGGCCGGGCGCAGCCGCCGCGGCAGCTTGGCGAGCACCGCGTCGTACGAGGTGTCGATCGCCTCGAGGAGCTCAGCCAGCGGGATCGCGCCATCGCAGCGCAGCGTGTTCCACCCGTGCCTGCCGATGTAGGGCATGACTGCGGCGTCGTCGGGATATCGCAGCAGCCACTCGTCGGCCGCCTCGCGCGTGGGCGCCGCCTTGATCCCCACCGTCGCGCTGTCGGCGCCCCCCAGGAAGGCGAAGATGCGATCGCCGACCTTCGCGACCAGGTCGCCGTCCCACGGCTCGTCGAGCCAGGCCCCGGGCTTGGCCAGCGCGTGCCGCTGCAGTGCCTCGTGGACGGCGTCGGCGGTCGGGGTGCCCCCAGCAGCAGGGCTCATGGCAGGACCCTAGGCCAGGCTGCCCACAGCGTCCGCCCTGCGCAGGCGTGCAGCACGCGGGATCCACGGTCCGCTGTGGGCCCATCGAGCGAGGGGCCTGCCGCGAGGAGGTCCACCGTCAGTCGCGGGTGGGGGTGACGACGCCGTGCTCGTAGGCGAGCATGACCAGCTGCGCCCGGTCGCGGACCTGCAGCTTGGCCAACAGGCTGCTGACGTGGGACTTGGCGGTGGCGTAGCTGATGACGAGCTCGTCGGCGAGCTCGGTGTTGGAGTGGCCGCGGGCCACCGAGCGCCACACCTCGATCTCGCGGTCGGTGAGCAGCTCCAGGCCTGGTGGCCGGGCGGGCTCCGGCACGGGGGACTGTCGGACGAACTCCTCGATGAGGCGCCGGGTGGCCTTGGGCGTGAGCAGCGAGTCCCCCTCGGCGACGACGCGGATGGCGGTGAGCAGCTCCTCGGGGCTCGTGTCCTTGGGCAGGAACCCGCTGGCGCCCGCGCGGATCGCACCGAAGACGTACTCGTCGAGGTCGAACGTCGTGAGGATGATCACGCGCGTGGACGCGGTGTCCGGGTCCGCCATCAGCGCCATGGTCGCGGCCAGGCCGTCGGTGCCGGGCATCCGGATGTCCATGAGCACCACGTCCGGGTGCTCCCGGCGCACCAGGGCGATCGCCGCGGCCCCATCCTCGGCCTCCCCCACGACGTCGAGTCCCGGTTCGAGGCGGAGCAGGACCGTGAGGCCGCGCCGGACCAGGGCCTCGTCGTCCACGACGGCCACACGGATCATGGGTGCTCCTGGCGTTCGAAGGGCAGTGTGGCCAGCACCCGGTAGCCCCCGTCGGGGCGGGGTCCGGTCTGCAGGGTGCCACCCCAGACCGCCACGCGCTCGCGCATGCCGACCTGGCCGTGACCGACGGTCGTGCCGCCCTGGACGGCCGGCCCACGCCCGTCGTCGTCCACCTGCACCGTGACCATCCCGTCCTCGTAGCGCACCGTGACCTCGGCCTGGGCCGCACCAGCGTGCCTGACCACGTTGGTCAACGCCTCCTGCACGACCCGGTACCCGGTCAGGTCGAGGGCTGCTGGCACCTGGTCGGGCACCCCGTGGACGTGGATCCGGACCGGAAGGCCGGCCTCGGTCAGGTCCGCCGCGAGCGCGTCGAGGGCGCCGAGCCCCGGCGGCGGGTGGTAGCCGCTCGTGCCCGTGTCGGTGCGCAGGGCGCCCAGGATCCGACGGACCTCGGCCAACGACGTGCGGCTCGTGCGGGAGATCGCCTCGAGGGAGGCCTTGGCCTCGGCGGGATCCGCGTCGATCACGTGCGCCCCGACCCCGGCCTGCAGCGCGATCACGCCCAACGAGTGCCCCAGCACGTCGTGCAGCTCCTGCGCGATGCGCAGCCGCTCGTCGGCCACCGCGCGCCGGGCCTCGTCGGCACGCGCCCGTTCGGCCAGCTGCGCGCGTTCCTGGAGCAGGACGACGTTCTCCCGGCGGACGTGCGCACCGCGGCCCAGGGCGAAGGCCCCGACGAAGAGCGCTGCATTGGTCACCATGGCCGCGATCCCCATCGTGGTCGGAGCGACCAGCGCGACGCCCAGCAGCACCACCACCGCGTACCCGACCGCCAACGAGGTGACGCGCGCATCGCAGTACGCGGCGACGGTGTAGGCGGCCAGGAACAGCGCGGCTCCGATGACTGCGGAGCTGTACCCCAGCGCGAGCAGCGCCAGGACCGGGATGGACGCGAGCACCAGGACGGGCAGGGGCCACCGTCGACGCACGGCATACGGCGCGGCACCCAGGGCGATCAGCCCGTAGACGGTCGCGTCGGGGGGTCGATACTGCGGGGCTGGCGTCGCCGCTGACGCGGCCGCGGCGACGAAGATGGCCACCGCGAGGAGGCTGTCCAGGACCCAGGGTCGCCGACTGTCGAGGCTTCGCAGCCGCGACCATGCCTCGTTCACGCACCCGACGCTACTGCCCGCGCCCCCTCGAGACCTCCGTCTCAGGACCGCTCACGGGTGTCCGCCCGCAGACGGATCCGGGGGGTGCTCGTGCCCCCGCGGACGACCCTCGAAGTCCGGGCTGGGGACCGATGCCCTCCGGGCCCGAGAGGGCGAGTCTTGGGTGGAAGGACGCACAGCCAGGAGTCGTCATGGATCGCCCGAGCACCCCTCGCCAGCCCCGCAGCGGTTCCGCAGCGGCCTCCCCGCCCGCCCGGCCGGGCAGTGGCCGACGGGGCTACGCGTTGGCCGTGCTGGTCGCGGTCGTCGGTGCGACGGCCGCCGCCCTGTGGGCGGTCACGGGCTTCCTGGACCAGGTGCAGCGCCCCGAGCAGTTCGCGCGCGCCGAGGTGCCCGGCGTCACGTCCGTGGCGATCACCCAGACCGGTCCGCACGTCGTCTACGTGGAGGGCTCCGGGTCCGGCACCGTCGAGGCGGCCGACCTGGCCGTGATCGGTCCGCAGGGCGCCCCGGTCGGGGTGCGCCCCTACGTGGGGGACCTGCGCTATGACGTGCCCGGGGCGCCCGGCCGAGTGGGCACGGCGGTGGCCGTCTTCGACGCCGGGCGCACCGGCACCTACCAGGTGGGCACCGGAGCCGGCACGGCCGACCACGGCATCGCGACCACCGCCACCCTCGCGGTCGGTGATGACCTGGCCCCCGAGGTGATCCGGACCGTGGTGGTCCCCAGCGTCATCGGGATCCTGGCCCTCCTGGCTGGGATCGGCCTGGCCCTGGCCACATGGATCAACGACGAGCGAAGGAACGCATCGTGACCAGCACGCAGATCGCACCCGACCGCACCCCCACGAGCTCCCGCGGATCGTCCAGGGTGATCGCTGCCCTGGTCACCGCCGCCGCCGCCGGGCTCGCGGTGGCCTGGGCGATGCCGCGCGGCCCCATGAGCGCCACGCAGTCGCTGGTCGCCCTGGTCCTCGGTGCGGGGGTGGGTGCCATCGCCGGTTGGCTGATGTGCAGCCGCTGGGCTGCGCTGCTCGCGCCGGCCGCCTTCGGGGCGGC
>DASVBK010000243.1:0-15987 GCA_036375875.1 Candidatus Nanopelagicales bacterium | reverse complement strand
TGGGGCCCGTCGACCTACATCCGGCACGACCCGCACTTCAACGTCGCCCATGCCGTCGTCCTGGAGAGGATCCCATGACCCCGACCGACTCCCCCGCCGATCCCACCCGGCCCACAGGGGCGACCCAGCCCGGGAAGGGGGGTGCCACGCCGGCGCCCGCGGCGCCGCCCGCCCCGACGGGGCCGGCGAAGCATCCGGTCGACACCGGCGAGATCGACCGGCTCGTGGACGGGGCGCACCACAGCCCGCACGCAGTGCTCGGCGCGCACGTGCACGACGGCGCGGTCACCGTGCGGGTGCTGCGCCCGATGGCCAAGGAGGTCATCGTGGTGACGCCCGAGGGCCGCCACCCGATGACCCACGAGCACCGCGGGGTGTGGACCGTCGTGCTGCCCACCGCCACCGTGCCCGCGTACACGATCGACGTGGACTACGGCCAGGGGATCATCCCCTCGGACGACCCCTACCGGTTCCTGCCCACGCTGGGCGACCTTGACCTGCACCTCATCGGCGAGGGCCGCCACGAGGAGCTCTGGAAGACCCTCGGCGCGCACGTGCGCACCTACGATAGCCCGTTCGGCCCGATCACCGGCACGTCGTTCGCCGTGTGGGCCCCGAGCGCCGAGGGCGTGCGGGTGGTCGGCGACTTCAACGGCTGGGACGGCACGGGCCACCCGATGCGCTCGATGGGCGGCACCGGGGTCTGGGAGCTGTTCATCCCCAACATCGGCGACGGCAGCACCTACAAGTACTCGATCCTGGGCAAGGACTGGGTGTGGCGCGAGAAGGCCGATCCCCTGGCGTTCCACACCGAGGTGCCGCCCTCGACGGCATCGGTGGTGTACACCTCGGACTACACGTGGGGCGATGACGAGTGGCTCTCGCGCCGCGCGCAGACCGACGTGCTGAACTCGCCGATGAGCGTCTACGAGGTGCACCTCGGCTCCTGGCGGCTGGGCCTGGACTACCGGCAGATCGCCGACGAGCTGACCGCGTACGTGCTGGAGATGGGCTTCACGCACGTGGAGCTCATGCCGGTCGCCGAGCACCCGTACGCCCCGAGCTGGGGCTACCAGGTCACCTCGTACTTCGCGCCCACGGCGCGGTTCGGTAAGCCCGACGACTTCCGGCACGTCGTCGACACGCTGCACCAGGCGGGCATCGGCGTGATCCTCGACTGGGTGCCGGCGCACTTCCCCAAGGACGCGTGGGCGCTGGCTCGCTTCGACGGCACGGCGCTCTACGAGCACGCCGACCCGCGGCGCGGCGAGCAGCCGGACTGGGGCACCTACGTCTTCGACTTCGGCCGCACGGAGGTGCGCAACTTCCTGGTCTCGAACGCGATCTTCTGGCTCGAGGAGTTCCACATCGATGGCCTGCGGGTCGACGCGGTGGCCTCGATGCTCTACCTGGACTACTCGCGCAACGAGGGCGAGTGGCTGCCCAACCAGTACGGCGGCCGCGAGAACCTCGACGCGGTGGCGTTCCTGCAGGAGATGAACGCGACGGTGTACAAGCGCGTGCCGGGCGTGGTGACCGTGGCCGAGGAGTCGACGTCCTGGCCGGGGGTCACCCGGCCCACCTACCTGGGCGGCCTGGGGTTCGGCCTGAAGTGGAACATGGGGTGGATGAACGACTCGCTGAGCTACATCGAGCGCGAGCCGGTGCACCGCATGTGGCACCACAACGAGATGACGTTCGCGATGGTCTATGCGTGGAGCGAGCACTTCTGCCTGCCGATCAGCCACGACGAGGTCGTGCACGGCAAGGGCTCGCTCGTGCAGAAGATGCCCGGCGACCGCTGGCAGAAGATGGCCAACCTGCGCGCCTACCTGGGCTACATGTGGGCCCACCCCGGCAAGCAGCTGCTGTTCATGGGCTCGGAGTTCGGCCAGACCACCGAGTGGAGCGAGGAGCGCGGCCTCGACTGGTGGCTCTGCGAGTACAAGGACCACTACGGCGCCCAGGCGTGCATGCGCGACATGAACCGCGTCTACCAGGAGACCCGTGCCCTCTGGGAGCAGGACAACACGCCCGAGGGCTTCCAGTGGATCGACGCCAACGACGCCTCGGGCAACGTGTTCTCCTGGCTGCGGGTGGCCGCTGACGGCTCGGTGCTGGCCAACATCACGAACTTCTCGCCGGTCGTGCGCGGGGACTACCGGGTCGGCCTGCCGCACACCGGCCCCTGGCGCGAGGTGCTCAACACCGATGCCGAGGCCTACGGCGGCTCCGGCGTGGGCAACCTCGGCGGAGTGACCGCCGACGCGACCGCCTGGCATGGCCGGCCGGCCTCGGCGATGGTCACGCTGCCGCCGCTGGCAACGGTGTGGCTGCGCTACGAGCCGGCCATGGACGAGTTCGAGGACGACGGCCTCGAAGCGGCCGCAGACTGACCCGCCGCACCTGCCGCACCTGTGCCGGGTTCGAGGGAGCAAGCCAGCCTCGAACCCGGCACGGACCAGTTGGACCGGTGCGATCCCGGCGCGAAGGCCTGCGTGGGGCGATCCGGCGCGAGCCGACTGCTCAGAACAGCGCGTTCGCCAGGTCGATGCGGGCCCGGGTGACCGAGGGATCGTCCGGGCCGACCACCTCGAACAGGTCGAGCAGGTGGGTGCGCAGGCGATCGCGGTCGGCGCCGCTCGTGTAGCGGATCGCGCCGGTGAGCCGCGCGAACGCTTCGACGGGTCGGCCGTCGAGCACCAGGACATCGGCGGCGCGCTCCTGCGCCTCGAGGTCATCCGGCGCGGCATCGGCGGCGGCGAGCGTCGCGGCATGGTCCATGCCCGACACCCGCTCGAAGACCCCGACGAGCGCCAGGCCGGCCTTCGCCACGGGGTCGGCCGGGGCCTGGTCGAGGATCTCCTGGTAGGCCGCGCGCGCAGCCGCCCAGTCGCCGGCCTCGATGGCGTCGTAGGCAGCCTCCATCCGCGGGTCAGCTGGCGCCTCCTGGTCGCTCCCCTCCTCGGGCGCCCCAGCGGCAGCGCCCGTGACCCCTGCCGACGCCGCCACCTTGAGCAGCTCCTCCAGGTAGGCGCGGACCTGCTGCTCGGGCAGGGCGCCCTGGAACAGCGGCAGCGGCCGGCCGCCGATCACGGCGAACACGCTCGGGATCGACTGCACCTGGAAGGCCTGGGCGATGCCGGGGTTCGCGTCGACGTCGACCTTGGCCAGGATCCAGCGGCCGGCGTACTCGTCGGCCAGTCGCTCCAGGATCGGTGAGAGCGTCTTGCACGGGCCGCACCAGGTGGCCCACAGGTCGAGCACCACGGGCACGACCATGGACTGCTCGAGCACGTCTGCCTGGAAGCTGGCGTCGGTCACGTCGAGGACCACGGCGGGGGCGCTGGGATCGGCGGCGCGCGCCTGGGCGCGCTGCTGTGCCTGCTCCTGGGCCTGGCGCGCGGCGGCGAGGGCACCGAGGTCGACGGCGCCGTAGGCGGGAATGCTGCTCATGCCGGCCATTGTCCCATCGGCGACTGGCTCGCCCAACTCACCGACCTCGCGCGCTGCGGCCGCCGAGCCCTCGTGCCGCCGTGATGAGCCCCGATCCGGCCGCAGCCGGGAGCTGACGCGGCAGGGCGTGGGCAGCCCGGCCAGTCGGCAGTGGTCGCGCCCCCTCACGGCGCGTGGTGGGGGCGCACCCTGCGTCCGGGGGTTCCGCGGTTCCGGCTGGGCCCTTGGGCCCCGTTCCACGCCAGTCCCGCTGGGGATGCTGGGGTCGACGGGGAGCCCCGTCGAGGTGAGCCGGAGGAGGATGTCATGACCATTCGATTGCAGAGGACCTCCATCGTGGCAGGGGCCCGGGACCAGGAGGCGATGGCCTTCGCAGCGGAGATCTCCACCTACCTCACCGAGAGCATGGGGATCCCGACGACCTGGGGCATGCAGGTCGGGGGCACGTTGGGAGTGATCCACTGGTTCGCCGAGTACTCGGACATGGCTGCCATGGAGGCGGGCCTGCTGCGGACGAACACCGATCCGGGCTACCTCGAGCGCTTGTCCAAGGCCGCTGAGATGTTCCTCGACGGCAGCACCGAGGACACGATCATCTCCCTGATGTAGCGGGGGCCCCGGGTCCTGGTGCGGACCCGATCAGACGGGTTCCCGATACACGCCCCACTCGAGGCGCAGCACCTCGCAGAGCTCGCCCAGCGTCGCCTCCACGCGTGCCGCGTCGATCAACAGGGGCACGAGGTTGACGTCGGTGCGGGCGGCCTCGGCGAGCACCGCGAGGGCCTTGTCCACGGCCGCCTGGTCGCGCGCGGCGCGTCGCTCGGCGAGGGTGGCGACCTGGGCGCGCTCCACCTCGTGCGAGATCCGCAGGATGTCCAGCGGGGTCTCGATCGCGTCGGTGTGGACGTTGACCCCGACGATGCGCTTGCGACCGTCCTCGAGCGCGCGCTGGTGCTCGAAGGCGGCGTCGGCGATGTGCCCTGTGAACCAGCCGGACTCCACGCCCGCGAGCAGCCCCGATGTGATGGGGCCGATCGGATGGCGGCCGTCCGGGTGCCGGCGGGCGCCGAGCTCGCGGATCTCGGCGAAGACCGCCTCGGCCTGCGCCTCGATGCGATCGGTGAGGGCTTCGACGTACCAGCTCCCGCCCAGCGGGTCGGCCACGTTCGCCACGCCGGTCTCCTCGGCGATCACCTGCTGCGTCCGTAGCGCAATCTGGGCGGCCTTGTCACTGGGCAGTGCGAGCACCTCGTCCAGGGCATTGGTGTGCAGCGAGTTCGTGCCGCCCAGCACGGCGGCCAGCGCCTCGATCGCGGTGCGGACGATGTTGTTGTCCGGCTGCTGCGCCGTGAGGCTCACCCCCGCGGTCTGGGTGTGGAAGCGCAGCGACTGCGCCTTGGCCGTGCGGGCGCCGTACTCGTCGCGCAGCCAGCGGGCCCAGATGCGCCGCGCGGCGCGGAACTTGGCGATCTCCTCGAAGAAGTCGACGTGCGCGTCGAAGAAGAACGACAGCCCGGGGGCGAACTGGTCGACGTCCAGGCCGCGGGACAGCCCGAGCTCGACGTAGCCGAAGCCGTCGGCCAGGGTGAAGGCGAGCTCCTGCGCCGCCGTCGAGCCGGCCTCCCGGATGTGGTAGCCGGAGACGCTCAGCGGCTTGTACCTGGGCACGTTGACGCCCACCCACTCCATGAGGTCGCCGATGAGGCGCAGGTGCGGCTCGGGCGGGAAGAGCCACTCCTTCTGTGCGATGTACTCCTTGTAGATGTCGGTCTGCAGCGTGCCGTCGAGGGCGCTGACGTCGGCCCCCTGCCGTTCGGCGGCCACCACGTACATGGCGAAGATCGGCACTGCCGGCCCGGAGATGGTCATCGAGGTGGTCACCTCCGCCAGGGGGATCCCGGCGAAGAGCACCTCCATGTCCGCAGCGGAGTCGATCGCGACCCCGCAGTGGCCCACCTCGCCGCGGGCGAGTGGCTCGTCGGAGTCGCGGCCCATGAGCGTGGGCATGTCGAACGCGACGCTCAGGCCGCCCCCGCCTGCAGCGAGGATGTCGCGGAACCGCCGGTTGGTCTGCTCTGCGTTGCCGAAGCCGGCGAACTGCCGGATGGTCCACAGCCGCCCGCGGTAGCCCGTCGGATGCAGGCCGCGGGTGTAGGGGAACTGCCCCGGCCAGCCGATCCGCTCCGGTGGCTCGGCATCCCCGGGGGGGCCGTAGACCGGGTCCACCACGTCTCCGGAGAGGGTGGTGAAGTCCGCGTCACGGACGCGTCCCGCGGCGAGGGCCGCCTCGTACTCGCGCTGCCAGCGCTCCCGGCCCTGCGGTTCACCGGCCATGCCGCCCTCCTCCAGGTGCGCGTCGCCCGACCACCAGGCTGGCCCCCACGCTACTCGCGCCGGGCAGCCACCGGGCGGTCCCGGTGGCGAGGCGTTCAGGACGCCCGCTCGACCGGGGTCACCGCGGGGCCAGGGCCGTCACGGTCTCGGCCAGGGCCTCGTGCCACGGCGTGGGCGCCAGGCCGAAGGTCGACTCGGCCTGGGTGGAGTCCAGCACGAAGGGCTGGTCGAACTGGTAGCGCGTCTCGTCGAGCTCACGCACGGTGGGCGACAGCCGTGCGACCGCGCGCATCACGCCCGGCATCCGGGTCACCGCGGGCACCGGGTGGCCGCGCAGCCCGGCGACCTCCGCGACGACCTCGCGGACGGTGCGCGGCGCCGACGTGGGGACGTGCCAGGGCCGGCCCCAGGCCCGGTCGTCCGTGGCGAGGACGGCCGCGAGCGTGCCGATGTCCTCGAGGTAGGTCCACGAGTGGGGCACGTCGGGGCCACCGGTGATGAGCCGCACCGTGCGCCCGGCTGCCGCAGGGGCGATGACGAAGGCGTTGAGCATGCTCACCCGTCCGGTGGCGCCCGGCCCGAAGTAGTCGGAGGCGCGCAGCTCGCTGGCCCGGATCCGGCCGGCCTCGTGGGCGGCCAGCGCATCCCGCCACATCCCGGCCCGGAGCTCGCCCTTGGTCCCCGCCGGGCGCAGCGGCGTGGATTCGGTCATGGGGGCGGCCACGGGCCCGTAGCCGTAGAGGTTGCTCACCGTGAGCAGCGCGGCACCACTGGTCTCGGCGGCGCTCAGCATGGCGGCTGCGACGGGCGGCCAGTCACGCGCCCACGTGTGGTAGTGGCTGGGGTTGACCGCGTTGACCAACGAGGCTGCTCCCGAGGCGAGCGAGGCGAGGGCGCGGGCATCAGCAGCGTCAGCGGCGACGGCGCGCACGCCCTCGAGCCCGGGATCCGTCCCCGAGCGAGACGCGAGCGTGACCTCGTGCCCGCGCTGCGCGAGCTTCCGAGCGGTCGCACGACCGATCCCCCCAGCTCCGACGACGACGTGACGTGCCATGAGGTGCCTCCAAGTGTTGTGAGCAGTGCTCTCATATTGGATCACAGGGCGCGACGCAGATCAAGTGCATCGCTCTTGTTCCAGTTCGATGCTCTCGCTTACGCTGGACCCATGACGACAGCGGCAGGCGTCCGTGCCCGCAACCGAGCGGCGATCGAGGCGGAGATCCTCCGGGTCGGCCGGGAGCACCTGGCTCGCCACGGTGCGGCGGCGCTGTCGCTGCGGGCGGTGGCGCGTGAGCTCGGCATGGTGTCCTCGGCGGTCTACCGGTACGTCGACAGCCGCGACGAGCTGCTCACCCGGCTCATCGTCTCCGCCTACGACTCCCTCGGCGACGCGGTCGAGTCCGCGCTCACCGCGCTGCCCGTGCGTGCCTCGGCCGAGCGACGGTTCCGGACGATCTGGACCGCGACCCGGGCGTGGGCTCGGGCCCACCCCCACGAGTACGCCCTGCTGTACGGATCCCCGGTGCCCGGCTACCACGCGCCGAGCGAGCGGACGGTCGCACCGGGCACCCGGGTGCAGGCACACCTGCTCGGGCTGCTGGGAGCGCTGGGTGACCCGGCGCTCGAGACGGCTCGGGACCGGCGGGCGATGGGCACCCGGGCCGACACCCTGCTCGCCGGCATCCCAGCGGGCGTCCAGCGCCGGGCGCTGGCGAGCTGGAACCTGGTCCTCGGGACCATCTCGGCCGAGGTGTTCGAGCAGCACGGCCCGGACACGATCGCCGACCCGGACGCGTTCTTCGCCGCCGTGCTCGACGACGCGCTGGCACTCCTCGGGGGCTGACGGCCCGGTCAGCCGGCGACGGCGGCCACCAGCCGGTCGGCGGCCGTGAAGGCATCCAGGCGTCCGGCAGCGACATCACCGGCGAGGCGGGCGAGCTCGTCGTCGCCCGCGAGGCCGCCGAACCGCGCCAGGAGTGCCGCCAGCGCGATCCCCTCGATCTCGGTGCGGGCCCGGCGCAGCCGACGGGCAGCCCCGGCACCGGAGGACTCCAACCAGGCGCGGTGCTCGTCGAGCGCGGCGACCAGGGCCTCGACGCCCTCCCCCCGCGAGGCGACCAGCTTGAGCACCGGGGGCCGCCACGCGCCGGGCTCCGCCGCGCTCTGGCCCAGCGAGATCATGTGGCGCAGCTCGCGCGCGGTCTGGTCCGCGCCATCCCGGTCGGCCTTGTTCACGACGAACACGTCGCCGACCTCGAGGATGCCGGCCTTGGCCGCCTGGATGCCGTCGCCCATGCCTGGGGCCAGCAGCACGATCGTGGTGTCGGCCTCGCCGGCGACCTCCACCTCGGACTGCCCGACGCCGACCGTCTCGACGAGCACGGGGTCGCAGCCCGCCGCCTCGAGCACGCGCACCGCCTGGGGTGTGGCCGACGCGAGGCCCCCGAGGTGCCCGCGGGAAGCCATCGAGCGGATGAAGACCTCCGGGTCGGTGGCGTGCTCCTGCATGCGGATCCGGTCGCCGAGCAGGGCGCCCCCGGAGAACGGCGAGGACGGGTCGACCGCCAGGACGCCGACCCGACGACCGGCCCCCCGGTAGGCCCGCACGAGCGCTGACGTGCTGGTCGACTTGCCGACTCCCGGAGCGCCGGTCAGGCCCACCACATGGGCCCGACCGGCCGTGTCGGCGAGCGCGACCATCAGCTCGCGCAGCAGCGGCGAGCCGTCCTCCACGAGCGTGATGAGCCGGCCCACGGATCGGGGGTCACCCTCGCGCGCACGCTCGACGAGCGTCTCGAGGTCGGCACTCCTGGGCACCCGGCCAGCCTAACCGGCTGCGGTGCTGCTCCTTCCGCTGGTG
Organism: Candidatus Nanopelagicales bacterium; assembly: GCA_036375875.1. Classification (GTDB taxonomy): domain Bacteria; phylum Actinomycetota; class Actinomycetes; order S36-B12; family CAIYMF01; genus Prado023. The sequence goes on along the minus strand of DASVBK010000243.1, from coordinate 7,337 downwards.
TCAGCCGGCCTGCCGAATCCACACGTCCCCGACAACTCCAGAACCCTGCATGGGGAGGTCCTCCCGGGCTCAGTCGCCGAGACTGCGCTCTGCCGCGGCCAGAGCGTCGAGGAGCGGGCTGAGTGCCGCTGCCCGACGGGTGACCCGGATCTCCGTACGCAACGGGATCTCCATGTCGCCTTCTCCCGCGGCCTGCTCGTCCGCGGGGTCTGCCACGGGCACGATGACCCGGCGGACGGCGTCCCCCGCCCGGACCGTGACGATGCCGACGATGGTGTCCGGCGGGACGACCGTGTCGCTGAACACCGGTGCGCGGTCATCGAGGAGCCCGGACTCCTCCGCCGCGGCGAAGACGCGGGCCGAGAGCTGCGGGTCGACCACTCGCTGCGCCGACACGCGCTCGACCCCACGAAGCTCGTCGACGCTCTGCCGTTCCGTGCTGCCATCACCATGCACGGCGATCCGGTACTCGAGGCGCTCCCCCGGCGCGCCACCCGTCACCTCGAACGAGACCTCGACCTCGCCGTCGCCCCCGGCCTCAGGACTCACCTGCGCCCGCAGCCGCCGAAGCACCTGGCTCCTGTCCTCCGGCGCCATCTCATCCATCCCGCGCACGCGGATCCTCCCTATCACCGAGCTGGCAATGCCACCTGCAACGAGTCGCGTGGGCTCCGGCCTGTGGCCGCAGTTGAAGGCGGCCAGGCCGTCGTAGTGCCGCTGCAGCGTCTCGGTGTTGTCGTCCATCACGCTGCCGGTGTTCACGGGGTTGCGTGCGGGGCACGCGGCGTCGGCGTACTCGTCGGGGTGGCCGATCATGTGCCCGAACTCGTGCGAGGCCACGTCACCGGAGTCGTCGGTGTCCCACGTCGTGACGTTGCTGCGCGCCGGGCCCGGCCGCACCCTGACCACCTGGTGTGCGTTGCTCGTCACCCAGGCCACGTCGAACGTGATGCGCTTGCGGGTGCCGTTCTGGCCGACGCAGTCGAATCGGCTCGACCACTTGTCGAGGATGCCGGTGCGCCAGCGGTCCCGCAGCGTCGCCATGGTCGCGTCGGAGATGCCGGCATCGGGGTTCAGTTGGATGCGCAGGGACACGTGCGTGTCGGCCTGGTGGAAGGCGACGGCCGACCCGTAGACGCATTCCCGCAGGTCCCACCGGCGCTCGTTGCCGATACGCACCGGGCCTGACCAGGTCCACGGCGCGCGGTCCATGCGCCAGAAGAAGTCGACGTTGCCGGCGGTGTCGATGGCGGCGCACTCGAGGTTGCCGGGACTGCCGTAGTTGCCCTGGAAGACCGTGGCTGCGACGTACTGGCCGCCTCCGCCGAAACGGCTGGGTGCGCTCCAGGTCATCCCCGCGTCGTTGTTGCGCCAGAGGTGCGCGAGCCCACCGCCGCTGTGGGGCACCACGACCTCGAAATTGCCCTTGGTGCCGTGGCGCGACTGGATGAGGCTGGGCGCGCCGCGCACGCCGCTGGCGACGCGGAACGGTCCCGACCACGTCCACGGCGAGCGGTCCATGCGCCAGAAGAAGTCCAGGTTGCCGGCCTCGTCGACCGCCACGCACTCGAGGTTGCCGGGGCTGCCGTAGTTGCCCTGGATGAGCGCGGCCCCGACGTAGCGCCCACCCCCACCGAAGCGCCCCGGGGCGCTCCACGACATCCCGGCGTCGTTGTTGCGCCAGAGGTGAGCGAGCCCACCCGCCCCGTGGGGGGCGACCACCTCGAAATTGCCCTTGGTGCCGTGGCGCGACTGGATGAGGCTCGGGACGCCACGCAGGCCGGAGGCGACGCGGAACGGCCCCGACCACGTCCACGGCGAGCGGTCCATGCGCCAGAAGAAGTCCAGGTTGCCTGCCTCGTCGATCGCCACGCACTCGAGGTTGCCCGGCGTCCCGTAGTTGCCCTGGATGAGCGACGACCCCTGATAGCGGGGACGCGCGGGGATGAGGGTGGGCCCGCTCCAACCCATCCCCGCATCGTTGTTGCGCCAGGCATGGAAGAGCCCGCCGCCGTGGGACATCGGAGGCACGAGCTCGAAGTTGCCCTTGATGCCGTGCCGTGACTGGATCATGAAGCCGCCCATGTGCTCCTCCTCGTTCCTGCGCGGGTCACCGTGGTGGTGTCACGGCAACGTCGGACTCCGATGGCTGGGGCCTGGGACGCGGTGACGTCCCGGGGAGCAGTGCATCCCGTGCGCGGCCTGGGGCCACCGGTGGACGAGGGCGCGGGCCTCGTGATCCTGCACGGTCCGCCGAGAGGGGACCGTGACGTGGTCGACGGGACGACTCTCGGAGTCATCCCTGGAGGTCGCAAGGCCGAACCACCTCACCGCCCAGCTGAACCACCGCTCAGCCGGGCAAGTGTCTGGACGGGCGCAGGCGGGTGTCAATGGGTGGTCGGCTGCCTGCTCACCGGGCGCGCGACGCTCGATGCTCCGACGCGTCCAGCGGTCGAGCGGGCGAAGGGCGCCCGGCACCGCGGTTCCCTGCCGACTCCGGCCCGCCGGGGCCGATCGGCGGCTCCCGGCTCCCTCGGGAGGTCCGCCGCGAGCGCCGGGCGGGCGATGTGGGCGTCCGGTCAGGTCGAGCGTCGCGGGTGGCTCGGCTCGGCCCATGGCCGCCGCTGGCACCGCAGTGCAGCCACGACAAGCCTGCGTCCGCCCGCGCCTCGAGCGTGGACGGACGCAGGCGGAAGCCGGGCCTAGGCCTTCGGCACCTTCACGATGAGCGCGTCACCCTGGCCGCCGCCGCCGCACAGCGCCGCGGCACCGATGCCCCCGCCGCGCCGCTTGAGCTCCTGCGCCAGGTGCAGCGTGATGCGCGCCCCCGACATGCCCACGGGATGGCCCAGCGCGATCGCCCCGCCGTTGACGTTGACCTTCTCGGGGTCCACGCCGAGCTTCTTGGTGGAGACCAGGCCCACCGCTGCGAACGCCTCGTTGAGCTCGAGCAGGTCGAGCTCCGCCGGGCTGATGCCCTCCTTCTCGCACGCCTTGAGCACGGCGTTGGCCGGCTGCTCGTGCAGCGAGGCATCCGGGCCGGCGACCACGCCGTGCGCGCCGATCTCGGCCAGCCAGGTCAGGCCCAGCTCCTCAGCCCGCGCCCTGCTCATCACCACGACCGCGGCGGCGCCGTCGGAGATCTGCGACGCCGATCCCGCGGTGATGGTGCCGTCCTTGCGGAACGCCGGGCGCAGGCCGGCCAGCGACTCGGCGGTGGTGTCCCCGCGCACGCCCTCGTCGACCTTGAACTCGATGGGCTCGCCCTTGCGCTGCTTGATCATCACCGGGACGATCTCGTCGTCGAACAGGCCGTCCTTCTGGGCACGGGCGGCCAGCTGGTGGGAGCGTGCCGAGAACTCGTCCTGCTCCTCGCGGGTGAGGCCATAGCGGCTGTTGAACTGCTCGGTGGACTCCCCCATCGCCAGCTGGTCGATCGCGCAGAACAGCGCGTCGTGGGCCATGGCGTCCAGCATCTTCCAGTCGCCGTACTTCACGCCCTCACGGCTGCCGAGCAGCAGGTGCGGCGCGTTGGTCATCGACTCCATGCCACCAGCCACGACCACGTCGAACTCACCGGCACGGATCAGCTGGTCGGCCAGCGCGATCGCGTCGATGCCGGAGAGGCACACCTTGTTGATGGTGAGCGCAGGCACGTCGAGCGGGATGCCGGCCTCGATCGCGGCCTGCCGCGCGGTGATCTGGCCGGCCCCGGCCTGGATGACGTGGCCCATGATCACGTACTGCACCTGGTCAGCAGCCACGCCGGCCCGCTCCAGGGCACCCTTGATGGCGATGCCACCCAGCTGGGCGGCCGAGAACCCCTTCAGCGATCCGAGCAGCCGACCCATGGGGGTGCGGGCGCCGGCCACGATGACGGATCCGGACATGTGTGCCTCTCTTCCTGACGGCTGGCAGGAACCTGCCTGGCGGCGCCCGGCGGCGACCGTCGCACGCCACGATAGTCAGGGGCAGCGGCAGGCCCAACACCGCCCGTCGCAGGCCTCGCACCGCCCGTCGATCGGGGCCATCGAGGCGCTGTCAGGTGCCCCGCGTACGCTCGGCGCCATGGACACCTCGACCCCATCCAGCACCGCTCCCGCCGCCGTCCTCGGCCCCCTCGTCGAGCGCATCGACCACGTGGGCCTGGCGGTCGCCGACCTCGACGCCGCCATCGACTTCTACCGCCGCGTCTTCGGGCTGGAGTCGGTGCACGAGGAGGTCAACGAGGAGCAGGGCGTCCGCGAGGCCATGGTGGACATCGCGGGGTCCGGCTCCTTCCTGCAGCTGCTGGCGCCCCTGCGCCCCGACTCCCCCATCGGCAAGTTCCTCGCGCGCAGCGGCGAGGGGATGCAGCAGCTGGCCTTCCGGGTCACGGACATCGACGCTGCCGGGGAGCGGCTGCGGGCCAACGGCGTCCGGCTGCTCTACGACGCGCCCAAGCGGGGCACCGCCGGCTCGCGCGTGAACTTCATCCACCCCAAGGACTGCGGCGGGGTGCTGGTCGAGCTGGTCGAGCCAGGCGCCGGGCACTAGCTGGCAGCTCGCCCAGCGTGGCCGCGGACCCGGCGTGGCGGTCACGCACCGCGAGCGGGAGGACTGCCCACGCGGTCGGCGATCGGCGGCTCGATACCCGAACTGGCGATCAGGGGTCCCCCGGTGGCGACGCCCCCGCTACCCGTGAGTAACCTGAACGGCAACGGTCCGTCCCGTCGTCCCTGGAGGTTCTCCCATGCAGCAGATCCGCGACGCCATCCTCGAAGACGCCCACCTCCAGCCAGGCTTCGGTGAGCTCGAGCTCCCGGATTCCTACCGGGCCATCACGGTCCACGCCGACGAGCAGGACATGTTCGCCGGCGTGGCCACGCGCGACAAGGACCCCCGCCAGTCCCTGCACCTCGACGACGTGCCGTTCCCGGAACTCGGCCCCGGCGAGGCCCTGGTCGCGGTGATGGCCTCGGGCATCAACTACAACACGGTGTGGACCTCGATCTTCGAGCCGGTCTCCACCTTCGGCTTCCTGAAGCGCTACGGCCGCAGCCACGACCTGGCCAAGCGCCACGACCTGCCGTACCACATCGTCGGGTCCGACCTTGCCGGCGTGGTCGTGCGCACCGGACCGGGGGTCAACGCGTGGAAGCCCGGCGACGAGGTGGTCGCGCACTGCCTGAGCGTCGAGCTCGAGAGCCCGATGGGGCACAACGACACGATGATGGACCCAGAGCAGCGGATCTGGGGCTTCGAGACGAACTTCGGCGGCCTGGCGGAGGTCGCGCTCGTGAAGTCCAACCAGCTCATGCCCAAGCCCAAGCACCTCACCTGGGAGGAGGCCGCCGCCCCCGGCCTGGTCAACTCCACGGCCTACCGGCAGCTGGTCTCGCGCAACGGCGCCGGCATGAAGCAGGGCGACGTCGTGCTGATCTGGGGTGCCTCAGGAGGCCTGGGCTCCTATGCGACGCAGATGGCGCTCAACGGTGGTGCGATCCCGGTCTGCGTGGTCTCCAGCGAGGACAAGGCGGAGATCTGCCGCAGGATGGGCGCTGACCTGGTGATCGACCGCAAGGCCGAGGGCTACCAGTTCTGGAAGGACGAGACCACCCAGGACCCGAAGGAGTGGCAGCGCTTCGGCAAGCGGATCCGCGAGCTGACCGGTGGCGAGGACGTGGACATCGTCTTCGAGCACCCGGGCCGCGAGACGTTCGGCGCCTCCATCTACGTCACCCGCAAGGGCGGCACCATCGTCACGTGCGCCTCCACCTCGGGCTACATGCATGAGTACGACAACCGGTACTTCTGGATGAACCTCAAGCGCATCATCGGTTCGCACTTCGCCAACTACCGCGAGGCGTACGAGGCCAACCGACTCATCGACAAGGGGCTCATCCATCCCACGCTGTCGAAGGTCTTCCCCCTGGAGCAGACCGGCGAGGCCGCGCGCGACGTCCACCGCAACCTGCACCAGGGCAAGATCGGCGTGCTCTGCCTGGCGCCGGAGGAGGGCCTGGGCGTGCGGGATCCTGAGAAGCGGGCCACGTTCGAGACGGCGATCAACCGGTTCCGCGACGTCTGACCGGCCACCGGCAGGTCAGCGGAGCAACCGGGCCCTCCCCCGGGAGTCGGCCGCTCCGCTGACCGCCCAGCGCTCGCCTGTGCCCGGGGATCAGTCCAGCGCGGTGAGCCAGCCGCGCAGGGCGCCCGTCACGGCGTCGGGATCCTCGATCGCGCTGAGGTGCCCCGCGCCGGGCACCTCGACGACGGTCGTCTGGCTGCCCCCGCTGCGCGCTGCCTCGGCCATGGCGGCCGCGTCAGCAGGGGTAGCGATGGCGTCCTCGGCGCCGGTCAGGCAGAGCACGGGGCCGCCGAACGCCGCGAGGTCGGCCAGCGCATCGGGACGCGCGGCCATCGCCCGCTGCGCCCACGCGACGGCGGCGGGTCGCTGGGCGGTGATCCAGCGCCGCACCGTCGCCACGACCTGGGGCCGGCTGGCGTGGGTCGTGGCACCGAGCAGGTTGGGCAGCATCGCCTCGGCGACCTGGGCGGTGGTCCCCGCTGCCTCCACGGCGTCGGCCATCGAGTGCCGGTTGGCCGCCGCTTCGACAGTGTCGGCACTGGCCTTGGTGTCGGCCAGGACGACGGCTGCCACCCGCTGGCGATGCCGGCGCAGCATGGCCATGGTCACGTACCCGCCCATCGACAGGCCGCCCACGATCGCCCGCTCGATCCGCAGCTCGTCCAGCAGCGCGGCCACCTCGTCGGCGACCACGTCGAGGCTGGGCGGCGCCTCGCTCAGCGGGCTGCCCCCGAATCCCGGCAGGTCCGGGGTGATCACCCGTCGGCCCTCGCGGCCCAGCGCACGGCGCTGCGCTGCCCACAGCGCGCCGTCCATGGGGAAGGCGTGCAGCAGCACCAGGGGTGGTCCGGCATCCGGTGGACCCCCCGGCTCGACGGGGCCGGAGTCGACGAAGTGCAGCATGGCGGGCAGCGTAGTCCGGCTACCGTTGGCCGCGTGGGGCGCAAGAACCGACGGGCGGAGCAGGCGGCGGGGCTGCGCCCACTCGGCGCGGTGACGGGCTCGCAGTCGCACCCCGACGGGGACTGGCACGTGCGGCAGATCGCCGGCGCCGCGGCCACGAAGACCTACCGCTGTCCCGGCTGCGACCAGGAGATCCGACCCGGGGTCGCGCACGTCGTCGCCTGGCGCGCCGACCGCCACGACGGTGAGGAGTTCCGGCGGCATTGGCACACCCCGTGCTGGAACGCCCGCGGCCGACGCCGGCCCCGCTGACGGGCGGACCGGCGCGGGGGCACCGGTCACCGTGGTCGCCGCTCCAGCGACC
>DASVBK010000235.1:0-3469 GCA_036375875.1 Candidatus Nanopelagicales bacterium | reverse complement strand
GCCCGCGACCACGGTCGCCTCACCGCGGCCGAGGCCGCACGGGTCGACCGAGCCGTCGAGGCGATCCTCCAGGGAAGCGTCGAGGTGGGACCGCCGGAGCCCCCCACACGCCTGCACGGCGACCTCTGGAGCGGCAACCTGCTGTGGGGCGCCGACGGGCACGTCTGGTTGATCGATCCAGCGGCGCACGGTGGCCACCGGGAGTCCGACCTCGCGATGCTCGCCCTGTTCGGCGCGCCCCACCTGGACCGGATCCTCGCCACGTACGACGAGGCGTGGCCGCTTGCCGACGGGTGGCGCGCCCGGGTGCCCCTTCATCAGGCGTGGCCGTTGCTCGTGCACGCCGCCCTGTTCGGTGGCGGGTACGGGGCCACCGCGGTTCGGGCGCTGGACGCCGCGGGCTGCTGAGCGGCCCGCGGGAGCGCGGTTGGCGCGGGGGGTCGCGCCCAGCAGGCCCCGCCGGAACCGTGCCGTCGCGGCCATGCCCCGAGGATGATGCAGCGGCCGCGACAGCCGCCGAGGTTGTGCAGCCGCCACACCCGCCCGGCGATCGAGCACCCGGCATGGATGCCGCGCGATGCACGCCACCCGAGAACCGGGCCAGGCGTGAGCGGCTGGCCCCCGCACCCTCAGGCCGCGGGCCGCCCCTCGCGCAGCGCGATCGCACGGCGCATGGCGCCGCGGGCGCGCTTGCGGTCGCCTGCCTGGTCGTAGGCCACGGCCAGCTCGTACCAGCGCTCCCACGCCGCCGGCTCGGCCTCCACCCTGGTGCGCACCTCGGCGAAGCGCGCGTCGGCCGCGGCCCGCTCAGGACGCCCGGACGGCCGGCGCGGCAGGTCGTCCACCGGCAGCGCGTCGCGCGCTGCGAGCTCGTGGCCCATGGCCTGGATCGCCCGCCCGAAGCGCCACTCGCGGTAGATCATCCAGACGCCCAGCGCGGGCAGGAACAGCAGCGAGAGTCCCAGCAGGACGGGGATGACCCCGCCGGCCCGGATGAAGTCCAGCGCACGGGCCGCGGTGAACACGAGATACACCGAGAGCAGCACCGTCATGAGGACGGCGAGGCGGCGGGCGGTCATCGCAGCGAGTGGTCAGTCATCGAGCCCGAGCAACCCGTCGATGCCGACGGTGAGCCCAGGATGCGACGCGACGTTGCGGACCGCGAGCAGCACGCCCGGCATGAACGACGCCCGGTCGAACGAGTCGTGCCGGATCGTGAGCGTCTCCCCCGGACCGCCGAGCAGCACCTCCTGGTGGGCAACCAGGCCCTGCAGGCGCACCGCATGCACGTGCACCCCGTCGACGACCGCGCCGCGGGCCCCCTCGAGCGCGGACGTGGTCGCATCCGGCATGTCCGGGCTGTCGGCGGCGGCACGGGCCGCGGCCACCAGCTGGGCGGTGCGAGCCGCGGTGCCGGACGGCGCGTCGGCCTTGCGGGGATGGTGCAGCTCGACGATCTCGACGCTCTCGAAGTGGGGTGCCGCAGCGGCGGCGAACCGCATCATGAGCACGGCGGCGATGCCGAAGTTCGGGGCGATGACCGCGCCCACCCCGGGCTGGGCTGCCAGCCAGCCCCGGACCGTCTCCAGCTTCGCGGCATCGAACCCCGTGGTGCCGACCACGGCATGCATCCCGCGGCCGATCACGTGCTCGAGGTTGGCCATCACGGACTCCGGGTGCGTGAAGTCGACGACGACCTGCGCGCCAAGGGCTGACAGGTCGCCCAGGTCGTCACCTGCGTCCAAGGTCGCGACCACCCTCAGGTCGGGGGCCGCGTCCACGGCCCTGACCACCTCGGACCCCATGCGCCCCCGCGCCCCCAGCACGCCGACTCGAATCGTCATGCCGGCATTCTCCCCCACCTGCGCGCCGCTGGCGCCTGCGCCCGAGCAGCATGCGAAGCAGGCGGGGTTCCCCATGGGGACCGCACCTGTTCGCGCTGTCCCCCTGGGGGCCCGCACCCGTTCGCGACAAACCGCAGCCCAGCAGGACGGCCCCAACGGGCAGCCGCAGGGCGATACGACACAAGCCCTGCGTGCCAGCCGGCGGGGAAGGTGGCGTAGCCCTGCGACTCACGATGCGCCTCGCCGCGTGGGCGTCGGGAATGTGGATTGCGCCGCAGCCACTCGCTCCGTGTGACGTGTCAGGGGCGGATGGAGGCCGGGTACGCCGCGACCTGGCCGAGGAGCGCGCGGAGGCACGCCCGGTGGGGCGGGGTCCTACCCCAGCGCGAACGTCCGGTCGGCCTCGAACGGTCCGATGACCGTGAGCGCACGCGGTGCGGCCAGCACCGAGCTCGCCGCCGCCATGATGTCGTCCATCGTGACCGCCTCGATCCGCGCGATCACCTCGTCGATGCTGGCGAGCTCGCCGACCACCAAGTCGGCCGAGCCGATGCGGCTCATCCGCGACCCGGAGTCCTCGAGCCCGAGCACGATCGAGCCCTTGGCCTGGCCCTTGCCACGCGCGAGCTCCTCGGCGGTCAGGCCGTTGCGGGCCACGTCGTCGAGCGCGGCGGCGGCCAGCTCGAGCACCTGGTCGACCTTGCCGGGCAAGCACCCGGCGTAGGCGCCGAACACCCCGGCGTCGGAGAACCCGGTGCTGAACGCGTACACCGAGTACGCCAGCCCGCGGCGCTCGCGGATCTCCTGGAACAGCCGGGAGGACATGCCCCCGCCGAGCGCCGTGCTCAGGATGTTCATCGTGTAGCGGCGGTCGTCGGCGCGCGGCACGCCGGGCACGCCGATCACCAGGTGCGCCTGCTCGGTCGGGCGCGGCACCAGCCGCAGTCCGCTCGCGGTGGCCGGCGCGATGCCGCCACGGCGCGCCGGCAGCGGCCGCACGTCCGGATCGCCCAGCGCACCGGCTGCCGTGAATGCCTCCGAGACCCGCCGCACGACCTCCGCGTGCTCCAGCGCCCCGGCGGCGGCCACCACCATGGCCTCGGGCCGGTAGCGCTCGGCGTAGAACGAGGCGATCGCGTCGCGGGTGATGCTCTCGATCGTCTGCTGCGTGCCCAGGATGGATCGACCCAGGTCGGTCGCCCCGAACATCGCCTCCATGAACTCGTCGTGCACCAGGTCCGAGGGATCGTCGTCGCGCATGGCGATCTCCTCGAGGATCACGCCCCGCTCGGCGTCGACGTCGTCAGCTCGCAGCAGCGCGGAGGTCACGATGTCGCAGATCAGGTCGATGGCCAGCGGCAGGTCCTGGTCGAGCACCCGGGCGTAGTAGCAGGTGTGCTCCTTCGAGGTGAACGCGTTCATCTCGCCGCCCACGGCGTCGATGAGCGAGCTGATCTCCATCGACTCGCGCCGACGGGTGCCCTTGAACAACAGGTGCTCGAGGTAGTGCGCGGAGCCCATCTGGGCGTGCGACTCGTCCCGCGAGCCGACGCCCACCCAGATGCCGAACGTGGCCGAGCGCACGCCGGGCAGCTGCTCGGTGATGATGCGCAGGCCACCGGGCA
>DASVBK010000234.1:0-6231 GCA_036375875.1 Candidatus Nanopelagicales bacterium | reverse complement strand
CGGACATGGGTATCGGAGTGAGCATCTTCCTGCTGGCGGTCGGCGCGATCCTGACCTTCGCGGTGGACGCCGAGGTCAGCGGCATCGACCTCACGACGGTCGGCGTGATCCTCATGGTCGTCGGGGGCATCGGGCTGCTCGTGACCCTGCTCGTGTGGGGCCCGCGGGACCGCGCGGTGCGCGAGCAGGTCGTGCGCGAGGACGTCCGCGACATCCGGTAGCCCGAAGGCCGGGAGGCGACACAGGGAGCCCAACGTCAGCGAACAGCGATCCCGACGCGGCCGACGCCTTCACGCAGGCCCCGTCCAGGTGGTTGCTGCCGCCAGCTCCTGTGCCCGCTCGGCCATGGCAACCGCCGCGAGGCCCTGCTCCGGGGTCACCAGCGGTTGGTGGCCGGGGTCGCCGATGGCAGCCACCTGGTCGCTGAAGAGGGCGCGCACCAGCTGCGCGTACAGCGACCACTTCGGGATGCCCGCCGAGGCGTGCAGCAGGTAGCGACCGTCGGCGGCATGCTCGCGGTGCCGGGCGCGCACGTCCCGATCCGACCCCTCATAGGCGGCCAGGCGCTCGAGCCGGGTCGGCCGCAGGATCTGCTCCAGCCGGGCGAGGGTCTCGGCATCCGCCAGGCACTGCACCTCCAGGCTCGTGGGAACCCATTCGTGCAGCTGCAGGTCGCCGCGCTCGCACACGATGCGCAGCAGCTGCCGGTCCATGCGCTGCGCCTGGTGGAAGCCGTGGTACTGCTGCACGTGCACCCCGTCGCCGTGACGGGCCGTGCAGCCGACCTGCTCCACCAGGCGGACCGGCGTCCCGGGCCGCAGCACCTGCTCGGCCGAGACCACCTCCCCGGCACCCAGCCACGAGGCGAACAGGTCGAAGAAGTGCACCGCATGCTCGACGAACATCCCGCCACTGCGTGCCGGGTCCCAGAACCAGTGCTCCGGGGCCAGCTCCTCGTCCTGCGCGAGGTTCTCGAAGGAGGCGTGCAGCGGCGCGCCCAGGAGCCCCTCGTCGAGGATGGTCCCGACGGCCAGGCACAGCGGGTCGTGGCGCAGCATGTGGTTCACGGCCAGCACGCGGCCGGTCCGCCGCGCGAGCTCGACAAGCTCCCTGGCGTCTGCCACTGAGGTGGCCAGCGGCTTCTCGACGAGCACGTGCTTGCCGGCGGCGAGGGCGCGGCGGGCCTGCGGGGCGTGCGACCCGGGCGGCGTCCCCAGGTACACCAGGTCGATGTCCGGATGCTCGAGCAGCTCCTCGACGCCCAGGGCTGGGACGCCCAGGCCCGCCGCGACGTCGCTCGCCGTGGCGGAATCGGCGTCGGCGATGGCCACCAGCCGGACCCCCTCCACCTGCAGGTACTCGGCGAGCGCGAACTGGGCGAACCGGCCCACCCCACAGGCACCCAGCCGCAGTGGCGTGGGGTGCCGCGATGGGCTCATGCCGCTGCCGACGAGGCTGCGGGAGCGCCGGCCACCGCCAGGCGCAGGGCAGCGAGGCCGTCCTCGCCGCTGACCCGCACGTGGTGCTCGGGGTCGCGGACGGCCTGCAGCATGTCGCGCATGAGGGCGGCCAGGGCCTCGGCGTACACCTGCTGCTGGTCATGGGGCGAGGCCCAGTCGGCCGCGACCACGTGGTCGAGGGTGGGCTGCCCGGCGCGCCGGCTCCCGCGGCGATCCTCACCGTCGAGCGTGCGCTGCACCTCGACCCGCACCCCCGGGAGCGCCTGCTCGAGCAGCGTCCGCAGCCGCAGCAGTGCCGCGTCGGACAGGACGGCCCGGATCCGCAACCGGTCGGCGACCCAGCCTTCCAGCACCAGCTCGCCAAGCTCGCACACGATCCGGACCTGCTGGCGGTCGAGCTGCCGGGACTGGTGGAACCCGTGATAGTGCCCGACGGTCACCGCGTCGGCGTGGCGCACCTCGCAGCCGACCTGGTCGATGATGTCCGCGCCGGGCCTCGGCACGGCGTAGCCGTGCGTCACCCGGCCAGGGCCGAACCAGGAGCCGAGCAGGTCCAGGAAGTGCACGCCGTGCTCGATGAGGATCCCACCGCTGCGCTGTGGGTCCCAGAACCAGTGGTCCTCGGGCAGGCCGTCGTCGCCGGCGCAGTTGAGCACATCAGCCCGGATCGGCGCCCCGAGCAACGCCTCCTCGAGGATGGTCGCGACCGGCCGCCACAGCGGGCCGAACCGCATCATGAAGTCGACGCCGAGGCGCACGTCGTTCGCGCGCGCGGCGCCCACGAGTCGCGCGCCGTCGAGCAGCGAGGTCGCCAGCGGTTTCTCGACCAGCACGTGGCGGCCGCTGGCGAGCGCGGCCAGCGCGTCAGGAGCGTGGCGCTCTGGAGTCGACGCGACGTGCACCAGCGTCACCCCCGGATCGGCGAGCAGGCCGTGCAGGTGCGGGTGGGCCACCAGCCCGTTGCGCTCGGCGAACGCCGCGGCGTGGTCGAACGAGCGCGACCACACCGCCACCGGTCGCAGGTCGGGGATCCCTCGGTACGCGTCGAGGCAGAACTGCGCGAACGAGCTCGCCCCGACGATGGCGTAACCGATGGGCGCGGAGGTGGGCGTGGCGACAGGCACGCCGTCCCCTACCCGTCGGCAGGGACTGCACACCGGCCCGTGCCCACCGGTCTGCACGGCCCCCGCACGCCGGTCCGCCAGCGCGTGCTGGCAGGGATGGCACCACGCGGGTCGGGTACCGCCAGGGCATCCCGGCACCCGACCGTGAGCATCGAGGAGGACCCCGTGGACCCCCACACGCAGCAGCCCGGCCAGGCGGACGCCACGCAGGCCGACGACCCCGGCATGGCGCCGGAGAGCGGGGAGCACGGGGGCGCGCAGGATGCTGGCACGGGCAGCTCCGGCGCGTCGGGCGCCGACGCGTCCGGTGACGACGCCGCGAGCGCGCCCGAGAGCGGCGACCGCTGAGCCGCTCGGCATCTCCTCGACCCCGCCTGACGGTCCCAGCTCCGGCTCGCTGAGCCCGGCGCGCGACCGGCCGCGCCCTCCATACTCGGCCCATGAGCACGCCGGAGTACCGCGCGAAGCGGGACTTCACGCGCACGCCGGAACCATCGGGTGAACCCGCGGCGCTGACGAGTGCGCCGGCCGGGCCGCGGCGGTTCGTCGTTCAGCGCCACCGGGCTCGCCGCCTGCACTACGACCTGCGCCTCGAGGTCGACGGCGTGCTCGTGAGCTGGGCGGTGCCGCGGGGCCCGAGCCTCGACCCGGCGGTGCGGCGCATGGCCGTGCACGTGGAGGACCATCCGCTGGAGTACTTCGACTTCGAGGGCGTGATCCCAGCCGGCGAGTACGGCGGCGGCGACGTGATCGTCTGGGACTGGGGCACCTGGGAGCCCGAGGCCGAGACGCCGGACCCACGGGCGGCGATCGATGCGGGCGAGCTCAAGTTCGTGCTCCACGGTGAGAAGCTGCGCGGGCGGTTCGTGCTGGTGCGGACCTCCGGCCGGGGGGCCGGGCAGGTGGGCAGTCCCGCGCCGGGTGAGGAGGCGGGCGGTACCGCCGGACAGGAGCACTGGCTCGTGCTACACAAGCGCGACAGTGCCGCCGAGGCCGGATGGGACGCCGAGGACCACCCCCGCAGCGTCCGCTCCGGCCTGACCAACGACGAGGTGCGCGCCGGCCAGCCGGCCATCTGGATCGGCCAGGCGCCCGTGGCCGAGGCCCGCATCGACCTCGCGCAAGCCGTCCCTGCCGCACTGCCCACGTTCGTGCCCCCGATGGGGGCGGTCCTGGCCACCGACGTACCCAGCGGCCCGGACTGGCTGCTCGAGGTGAAGTGGGACGGGTTCCGGATCGAGGCTGTGGTGGGGCCCGACGGCGTGCGGTTGCACACGCGCAACGGCAACGACGGTGGGGCCTACTTCCCGGGCCTGCTCGACCCGCCGACCTGGATCGCCGCGAACGAGGCCGTCGTGGACGGCGAGGTGGTGGCCCTCGATGCGGGCGGCCGCCCCGAGTTCAGCCTGCTGCAGGACCGGCTCGGCCCGCAGGCGGCCCAACCGGGCAGCGGCGTGGTCTACGAGGTGTTCGACCTGCTGCACCTGGACGGTCGCAGCCTGCTCGACGTACCCCTCGAGGAGCGCAAGAAGCTGCTGCGGCTGGTGCTGCGCGAGCACCCGCACGTGCGGTGCTCGGAGCACGTGGTGGGCGAGGGCCCCGCGTTCCTGGCCGCGGCCAGGGAGCAGGGCCTGGAGGGGGTGGTCGCCAAGCAGCGGCGCTCCCGCTACGTCCCCGGGGGCAGGCCCGGTGCCTGGCTGAAGGTGAAGGTCCGTCCCGAGCAGGACCTGGTGGTCGGCGGCTGGACGCCGAGCCGGGGCAACGACGCCCAGCTCGGCGCGCTGGCCGTCGGCGTGCACGAGCGCGACGCGGACGGTCGGCTGCGGCTGCGCTTCGCGGGCAAGGTGGGCTCCGGCTTCACCGAGCGCGCGCGGGCGGCCCTGCGCGACGAGCTCGTGGGGATGGAGGTCCTGGACTCGCCGTTCGACCCGCCGCCGCCGATCACGGCACGCGGCCGCTGGGGGGCGGGCCTCGCCGGCGTGCGCTGGGTGCGCCCCGAGCTCGTCATCCGTGCCGAACTCGGCGGGTGGACGACCGACGGCATGGTGCGCCAGTCCGCCTACAAGGGGGTCGATCGCGGCCGGGACCCCCGTGAGGTCGTCCGCGAGGTGGCCGTGGCATCCCCCGACCCGCAGCCGGCCAGCGCCGCACCCGGTCCCGTGGGCTTCCCCGCCGCCACACCCGACGAGCTCGCCGCACTGGCCGCGCTGCCCGGCAGCGGCGGCCAGTGGGAGGTCGGCGGCCAGGTGCTGCGGCTGACGAACCTCGACAAGGTGCTGTTCCCCCTGCGCGCCGAGTCCGAGGCCCCCGTCACCAAGCGGGAGCTCATCACCTACTTCGCCACGGTCGCGCCGCACATGCTGCCCCACCTCGCGGGGCGGCCGCTGAACCTGCACCGGTATCCCAACGGCGCCGGCGCGCCGGGCTTCTGGCAGAAGGACCTGCCCGCCTCGGCGCCCGCGTGGCTGACACGCTGGGTCGAACCGGCCGCCCACGGCCGGGGTCGCAACACCCATGTGGTGGCCGACGGACTGGCCACGCTCTGCTGGTTGGCCAACCAGGCCGCCTTCGAGCTGCACGCCTGGACCTCGACGTGCGCGCAGCCCGACCGCCCCACGTTCGCCCTCATCGACATCGACCCCGGAACCGCCACGACGTGGGACGAGACCCTCACGCTGGCCCGGCTGTTCCGCACGGCCCTGGGTCACCTCGGCGTGGTCGGGCTGCCCAAGACCACCGGGTCCCGCGGCATCCAGGTCTGGATCCCGCTGCAGCGCGACCGGTACACGTTCGACGAGACGACGACCTGGGTCGAGTCGTTGTCGCGCGCCGTCGGGGCCACCGTGCCGGATCTCGTCAGCTGGGAATGGTCGAGGACGCAGCGCGGTGGCCGGGCACGGCTCGACTACACGCAGAACGCCTCGAACCGCACGCTCGTGGCGCCCTACGCCGTGCGGCCACGCCCCGGCGCTCCGGTCTCGATGCCGATCACCTGGGACGAACTGGACGATCCGGCCCTGCGCAGCGACCGCTGGACGATCCGGGACGCCATCGAGCGCGTGGCGCTGGTGGGCGACCTGTTCGCTGACGCCCAGACCTCGGCCCAGGAGCTGCCCCGGCTGTGACCGCCCTGGCTAGGGCTGCAGCAGCACCTTCACCGCGCTGTCGCGCTTCTTCGTGAGGTTCGCGTAGGCATCCGGGGCCGCGTCCAGCGGCAGCCGATGGGTCGCGAAGGTCTCGGTGCCCAGCGGATCGGCGTCGTCGAGCACGAGGGGCAGGATGTCGTCGAGCCATCGGCGGACGTTCACCTGGCCCATGCGCATCGTCACCTGCTTGTCGAACAGCGTCATGAGCGGCAGCGGGTCGGCCATGCCGCCGTACACGCCGATGAGCGAGATCGTGCCGCCGCGGCGCACCGTGTCGATCGCCGTGTGCAGCGCGGCCAGCTGGTCGACGCCGATCGTCCGCATCATCGCCCGCCCAACCACGTCGGGCATCACACTCGCGGCGGCCCGCGCGGCACGGGTGACCGGCGAGCCGTGCGCCTCCATGCCGACGGCCTCGATCACCGAGTCGGCCCCCCGGCCGTCGGTCAGCTCCAGCACGGCCTCGGCCACTGCGGCCCGGTCGTCGAGCTCGAGGACCGC
>DASVBK010000233.1:0-8511 GCA_036375875.1 Candidatus Nanopelagicales bacterium | reverse complement strand
CGCTGTCGGACCGGTTCGGGCGCAAGCCGGTCCTGGTCGCGGGGTGGCTGGTGGCGCTCCCGGTGCCGCTGCTGCTGATCTGGGCGCCGTCATGGGCGTGGATCGTGGCCGCGAACCTGCTGCTGGGGGTGAGCCAGGGGCTGACCTGGTCGACCACCGTGGTCATGAAGATCGACCTTGTCGGGCCCGCCCGTCGGGGGCTGGCGATGGGGTTCAACGAGGCCGCCGGGTACGTCGCGGTCGCGCTGACCGCGCTGGCCACCGGCTACCTCGCGGCTTCGTACGGACTGCGCCCGGCCCCCTTCCTCCTGGGGCTCGCGTTCGGTGCGCTCGGCCTCGGGCTCTCGACGGTGTTCGTGCGCGAGACCCGGGGGTTCGCCCGACTCGAGGCCGCGACCCATGTGGCCCGCGCTGATGGTCGCCACGACCACCTCGGCGACCACCTGAGCAATGGGCAGGTGTTCGTCCAGACCTCGTTCAAGGAGCGGGCGCTCTCCTCGGCCAGCCAGGCCGGGTTGGTGAACAACCTCAACGACGGCCTGGCTTGGGGGCTGCTGCCGGTGCTGTTCGTGTCGGCGGGCCTGCCCCTGGAACGGATCGGCGTGCTGGCCGCGATCTACCCGCTGGTGTGGGGCGTGGGGCAGCTGGTCACGGGAGGGTTGTCCGACCGGTGGGGCCGCAAGTGGTTCATCGCCGGAGGCATGGGCGTGCAAGCCGTCGGGCTCGCGATCATGGCCGCCGCAGGCTCGTTCGCGTGGTGGGCGTTCGCCGCGGTGCTGCTCGGCGCCGGCACGGCGATGGTCTACCCGACGCTGCTCGCGGCGATCGGCGACGTGGCCCATCCTGCATGGCGGGCTCGTGCGGTGGGCACCTACCGGCTGTGGCGCGACGGTGGGTTCGCCGTCGGTGCCCTGCTGGCTGGGGTCCTGGCCGACCTGTACGGGGTACGCACCGCCATCGGCGCAGTTGCCGCCCTGACAGCCGCATCCGGCGTGGTCGTCGCGCTGCGCATGTACGAGACCCGGCACCACCCCGAGCTGGTGGCGCCCGTCGATCCGGGAGGGGCGCGGTGATCCGGCACTCTGCGCCACGTCGCCACCATCAGCCGACCGGCGCTGAACGCGCCATCGACACGACCTCGACCATCCCGGTGGACAGCGCGATGCACGGCCGCACTGTTCGCGCTCCAGGTCGCCTCACCTGGTGCTCTGCTCGCTGAGCCAGGCGCGCAGCGTCGGGATGTCGAAACCGCTGAGTCCCCCGCTCTCCTTGAGGCTCGACAGGGTGGTGTCGGTGGCCGTGTCCGCCGGGATGGCGAAGTGCTCGTAGAGCGCCGCCTTGGTCACGGGGAATGCATCGAGCACCTGCTGGACCGTCATCCAGCCCTTGACGTCCTCTGGGACAGCTCCGGCGGTGGGCGCAACCCGCTCCCCCGAGTCGGCGCCCTGCCCGGCATCCGTCCTCGGCGCGGCCCCGGTGGCGCCGAACGAGCTGGCCCCACGACCTGTCGTCGCGAACCAGCCAAGGTCCCGGCCGACCAGGATGCTCCCGGTGAAGACGGCGAGGATGACCAGGATGTAGGCCCAGCTGGGAAGTGCGGTGCTCCGCAGCCGTGGCGCCGTGGGTACGGGGTGCGCGCTGCGGGGGATGCGCAGCATCGGGATGTCGTTGGCCTGCTGGTCGATCACCGCAGGACTCCTTGCGGGGTGCCGATCGCCGGGGCGTCCTCGACCGGTGTGGGCGCGGCGTCGCGGATCGCGGGGAAGGGCAGGCTCACGGTCACGGCGAGGGCATCCCGGCTGGGGCAGGCGGCGAGGCACTCGAGGCACCCGATGCACTGGGCGTCCGTGACGCGGGTCGCGGAGTGCACCGCCAGGCCCATCGGGCAGCCGCGGTTGCACAGGTCGCAGCCGATGCAGGCCGAGGCGTTGCGTTGGACGGCGACGGGACTCGCCTGGCCCACGATGCCGATGACGGCCCCCAGCGGGCAGGCGTACCGGCAGAAGGGCCGCTCGACGACCAAGGCCATCACGAGCACGGCGACGAGGATCACGAAGGCGGTCGTCACCTCGAACTCCACGACCGACAGCAGCGCGCTCCAGGGGTCGTACTCACGGAAGACCATCACTCCGGTGACCGCTGCGCCACCCACCGCCCACGCGAGCACGACGTAGCGTCCGAAGCGGGCGACGCGGTCCGCCCGGGCCAGCCACCTGGCGTCGGCTGAGATCCGTCGGTGCGCGCGGCGCAGCGGGGGAATCTGGTCGGTCACCGCCTGTCCCGCGGCGTGCACCGCCTCCTGGATCGCTCCGAAGGGGCAGAGCCAGCCGCAGAACGCCCCGCGCGCTGCCAGTGCCAGGAGCACGACTGCGCCGGCGAGCACCAGGTTGGCGGTGTGGACGTGGGACACCGTGCGGCCGGTGGTCACCCAGGTGAAGAACGTCTCGAAGCCCCCGAACGGGCAGAAGGCCTCCCCGGAGGGAGATCCCGGCGTGCCGATCGCCTTGACCCACAGGGTGGAGGCGATGAACGCCACGACCCCCGTCTGCAGGGCGTGCCGCGTCCAGCGGATCCCTCGGACGGACGCGGGGCTGCGTCGGGGCACCATCCGCACGGACATGAGCGTTCCTCTTCCGATCCGGTGTGTTGGTGGCGCGGGCCACGGCCGGCCCGCAAGGACTCGCCCCGGGAGACGGGCGCGCCCGCTCCCGGGGCTCACCCGGTCAGGCGCTGCGGCCCTGGTTGCGTGGCGTGATCCCGTACTTCGCGAACAGCGCGTCGCGACTCACCCGCCACGTGGCCAGCTCCGCCTGCATGGCGGTCCGCTGCTTGGTGCTCAGCGCCGCGCCGGCCCCACGGCCCCCGCCGCGACCGGGCTGGCCAGCGCCCTGGCCCCTGCGTGCGGGTGCGGCCTTGCCGTACTTCTTCATGATCGCGTCCCGCTTGGCCTTCAGGGCGGTCATCTCCTTGAGGAAGGCGTCGTGCTGGGCGGCAGGCAGGGAGGCGGCGGGCCCGGTGCCGGGGCACGGCTCGGCGGTTGCCGCGGTGGCGGCACCCGCTCCCAGCGTCACGATGGCTGCTGCGGTCAGGCCCGCAGCGGCGGTGGTGGCGATCCGGTGGATCCTCATGGTGGTGCTCCTTGTCGTGTGGTGGGGTCGTCCACGCGTCATGCTGCCGATCGCGCCTGCAGGCGAAAGGGACGGATTCTGGCGATTTGCTGGAGATCGGTTCAGGGGGTTGTCAGGCGTCAGCCGCAGGCGCTGCGATCCGCCGGATGCGCCGGGACGTTGTGGGAGGCTGGGCGCACCATGAGCACGACCGATCCGGGTCCGCGGGTCCTCGTCGTCGACGACGAGGACAACGTGGCGTTCCTGATCTCCGCCGCCCTGCGGCTGGCCGGCTACGAGACACTGATCGCCACCTCGGGCACTCGGGCCGTCGAGGAGGCGGGGCGGTTCGCGCCGCATGTCATCGTCCTGGACGTCATGCTCCCCGACATCGACGGCTTCGAGGTGCTGCGTCGGATCCGCGCCGGCGGGGCGAGCACCCCCGTGCTGTTCGTGACCGCCCGTCAGGCGACCACCGATCGAGTGCGGGGCCTCACCAGCGGGGGGGACGACTACATCGTCAAGCCGTTCGAGCTCGAAGAGCTGGTGGCCCGGGTGCAGGTGGCGCTGCGCCGTGCGGGCATCGGCTCCGAGGTCTCCCGGCTGGCAGTTGCCGACCTGTCGCTGGACCTGGAGTCGCGGCGGGTCTGGCGCGGAGCGGTGGAGGCCCACCTCACCGCGACCGAGTTCAACCTCCTTCGAGTGCTGATGGCCAACGCGGGCCGGGTCGTGACCCGCGAGCAGATCCTCGACTCGGTGTGGCAGTACGACTTCAACGGCGAGTCCAGCATCATCGAGTCCTTCATCCGCAACCTGCGCAGGAAGGTCGATTCCACCGAGCCGAAGCTCATCCACACCGTCCGCGGCGTCGGCTACAGCGTCCGGGAGCCCTGATGTCGTTGCAGGCTCGGATGCTGGCGGGCCTCGGGATCATCGCCGGCCTGCTGGTCCTCGCCGGCCTGCTGATCCTCAACATCCAGCAGGGCTTCCTCGTCAGGCAGCTCGACGAGCGGATGGGCCGGCAGGTCGTGAATGCCGCTGCCGTGGTCGCCGGCGGCACGACGTCCCAGGGGGAGGTCGGGCAGCCGCGGCGCGCGCGGGGGATGGCAGACCTGTACCTGGGCCTGCTGACCCCTGAGCGGCTGACCACGCTCGACACCCCCGCCACCGATCCGGGGCTCACGCCCGTGCTCGACCCTGCCGACCCGCCCACCTCGCCGGCCACCGTCCCCGCGACCGGCGGCGAGGCGCAGCGCATGCGCCTCGTGACCAGCACCCTGCCCTCGGGTGGCACGCTCGTCCTGGGCCGCTCCATGGCCGACATCGACAGTGCGCTGGCCGGGCTGCGGACCACGTTGCTGATCGTCGGCGCCGCCCTGCTGGGCGTCATCGCGCTGGTGTTCTGGTGGATGCGCCGGTTGGGACTGGACCCGATCCTGCGGGTGACCCGGGTGGCCCGGTCGATCACCGCCGGAGACTCCAGCCAGCGGGTGGAGGCCTTCCCCGCCGGGACCGAGGCCCAGGACCTCGGAACGGCGTTCAACCAGCTGGTCGAGTCCAACGAGGCCACCCAGGCCCAGCTGCGCCAGTTCGTCGCCGACGCCTCCCATGAGCTGCGCACCCCGCTGGTCACCCTCAAGGGCTACGCGGCGCTCCACGGGGCTGGCGGGCTGGCCGACGAGGCGAGCACCGAGGACGCGATGCGCCGGATCAAGCACGAGGCCGACCGCATGGGCCGACTGGTCGAGGACCTGCTGCTGCTGGCCCAGATGGACCGGGGCCCGCTGCAGGTCACCGGCCCGGTGAACGTCGTCGACATCGTCACCGACCTCGCCGGCGACCTGCAGGTGATCGAGCCCGAGCGCGTCGTGTCGGTCGACGTGCCCGAGTCGGCCATCGTCACCGGCGACCGCGACCGCCTCACCCAGGTGTTCGCCGCCCTCACCACCAACGCGCTGCGCCACACGCCGCCGGGCACCGCCATCGACCTGAGGGTGATCCAGCACCTGGCCAGGGTCCGAGTCGAGGTCGCCGACCACGGCCCGGGCATCGCCCCCGATGACCTGCCCAGGGTCTTCGACCGCTTCTACCGGGCCGATGTCGCCCGAGCGCGTGCCTCAGGAGGAAGCGGCCTCGGCCTCGCGATCGCCTCGGCCATCGTGCACGCCCACGGCGGCACAGTCGGGGTCGAGAGCCCCCCCGGGCAGGGGGCCACCTTCTGGGTGGAGCTCCCCGCGGCGGGCGAGCCGTCCGACTAGCCACGGACGTGCGATCGGCCTCTGGGTGGCAGGCTGCCGGGCTGCAGGCCATCCACGCGCCGAGGCCGGGCCCGGGGCACGTGGTCGGCGGGGGCCCTCACGCGGGCGTCGGCGTCGACGTCGCGCTGAGGGAGGCGACGGCAGCATGGGCGAGGTCGTCGGTGCGGTGCAGCAGCAGCATGACGATGTCCTCCGGTTCCACTGGGACGGCGGGCGGGTTCGGCGGGGGGTGGCGCAGCGGGTCGCCGCGCAGGCCAAGCGCGAGCAGCTGGAGCATGGCCGCGGCATCGAGCGCGAGCACCTCCGATCCCGGGCCGGTGGCCTGACCGTGCTTGAGCGCCCGCTCCGCGGCCGCCGCTGAGCGGGCAGCTTCGTGCACCTGGCTGAACAGCTGCTCGGCGTGGCGGGCCGACATGCCGCCGCCGTACGGCTCGATCGTGCGCAGCTCGATGCCGTGCTGGACGAGCACCCGGGCCTCGCGCATCTCACGGCGCAGCGCCTTCTCCCGCCGGGGGTTGGCCCCCGAGGCCAGTTCCGCGACGGCCACCAGCCACGCCCCGGCCGCCTCGGAGTAGGCCGCGAGGTCCTTGGCCAGCCGCCGGCCGTGGCTGACCGGGATGAGCACGAGGAACACGACCGCGATGGCTGCGCCCACGGCGACGTCGAGCACCCGCGACGCGGCCGCATGCAGCGGATCGTCCCCGAGGATCGATCGGGAGAACAGCACCACCATCGCGGTGGTCATCACGTAGAGACCCTCGTTGACCGTCGCGATGACGTAGGTGGCGGTGGACAGCACGAGGATCAGCAGCATCTCCAGCGAGGCGTGACCGCCGGCCGCCCACACCAGCGGCAGGGTGAGCGCGGCCGCGGCGGCCGTCCCCAGGGAACGCGCGACCGTGTCGGTCGTCAGGGCCCGCCAGTCCGGGCGGAGCAGGGAGACGGTCGTGGAGGCCACCCACGCCCCGTGCGGCAGGTGGAACGCGAAGGCCACGGCGAAGCTGATGAGGGTGGCGGCCCCGAGCCGGAGCCCGACGACGAGGTCGCGACGGCCCGGATGCAGCAGGTGGCCCAGCAGGCCCTCGCCGACGCGTCGGGCACGGTCCTCGCTGCGGTCCGCCCTGGCCTCGACCAGGGCAGCGGTGTGCCGGTACAGGCGGAGCACCCGGCGCGAGACCGCGCGTGCCGTGGGGTCCGCGGCCCGGTCCCGGACGACCGCCTCGGCCTCCTGGCGGCACGGATACAGGTCAGCCAGCGCTGCCTCGGCGGTGTAGTCGTAGCGGCCCGGGATGCCCACGCTGGTCAGCGCGATGGCCACGGTGCGCAGCGCGCGCGAGGCAGTGGCCAGTCCCCCCTCGATCTGGTCCTCGACACCCACCGGCATGTCGATCGCACGGCGCATCCGGATTGCCGCGGCCTCCTGGCGCAGGAGCTCGGCATCGGTCAGCAGCGCGCGCAGGTTCCGCCGACGGTCCGCGACCAGGTCCGAGGCGTCCAGAACGCCGAGGGCGGTCAGCAGCCGCTCCTCGGCGGCCCTCCCGGTGGTGCTGAGGCGCCGGGCCAGCGCGTCATCGAGGTGGTCGGCGACCGCCACCAGCGCCGCGGCCACCGGGCGACGCTCCATCAGGTCGCCCTCGAAGCGCACCGACAGCCGGGCCAGCAGGGCCTGGCTGAGCCCGCCGAGCAGCACGGCGACGGACATCACGACGGACTCCCGGGGATCCACCACGGAAAGCCCGAGGAAGGCGGCGATCGGCATCACGTCGCCGAACATCCGGCTCATCGCCTTGTCCCGGAAGGCGACCAGCCCAGCCGCGACGGCGGTGAGGGTCAACAGCGCGACGGGGATCGCCTGGACCTGCGACAACGACCCGGCGACGAGCACCACCCCCGCGAAGACGACCGACTGGACGCCCATCACCCGCGAGGTGTAGCTGGCCGAGGCATTGCGCTCCTGCAAGCCCACGAACAGGGCGGACATCCCCGCGAGCGCGCCCGTCTCGGCATCGACCAGCACCGTCCCGGCAACCATGGTCACGGGCACCAGGACCCCGCGGCGCACCGCAGACCAGCGCCGGATCTTGGTCCGGTCCATGGCGGCGACGCTGCCCCAGAGCGTGCGCACGTAGCCCATGCGCTGATCATGACCAGCCGAGGCCGCCGTCGACAGCCGAGGCAGCGTTCCGGGGGGCGCCGGTCACGACCGGGAGCGCGGCCGGTGCGGTCAGGGGCGCGCGGGCCGTCACCGTCCCACCTGCCGCGCCCGGACGGCCTGGTCCTCGTGCACCGCCCAGCCCACGAGCACCAGCACGGCCCGCACCGACAGGTCGACCCAGTCGAGGATGGACGGCCCTGGACGCGGTGGCTCCTCGCGCCTGAGCCCCCCGGTGCCCTGCCGAGGAGTCCCGGCGCAGCTCCCCGGCGCGCATACTGGGGTGTGACAACATCCTCTGGAGATCCACGTCCGCGTCACGACACCAGCCCCTTCAAGCCTCGGCCCGCGCCGGTGATCGAGACCTACGCGGTCGACGACCGGGTCTCGCACGACTCGTATGGGTTGGGTCGAGTCGTGGGAGTGGACCCGGGCGGGGTGACGGTCGACTTCATGGGTAAGGCGGTTTGGATCACGACGCCGTTCCGCAAGATGACCAAGCTCTAGAGCCGTCGGGCGTGGGTCATCCTTTCGGGGGGTGGCAGACAGCAATGGTGAGGTCCGCGGTTCCCAGGGCCCTCGCGGCCCGGCGGCCCCGCGGCTGCTGCCTCACTGCCCGCGTGGCTCCAGCACCATGGGCATACCGCCCTCGGGGCGCAGGGTGACTGCGGGATGCACGGCGACCGTGCCGTGGCCGGGTGCGGCGGTCGGCGCGAAGCGGGCCGCGAGGGTCGCGAGCACCAGGGTCGCCTCCAACCACGCGAACTGGTCACCGATGCAGCGCCGCGCCCCGAACCCGAACGGGAACCACGCGCCGCGCGGCTGCCGCGGTGCCGTCTCGTCGAACCGGCCTTCGGCGTCGAGCCAGCGGCTGGGCCGGAACGAGCGGGCGTCAGCCCACCAGCGGGGGTCGCGGTGCAGCGACCAGGGCAGCGCCACCACGATGGAGCCGGCCGGCAGCGTCCAGCCGTCGACCTGCAGGTCGTCGAGCAGG
>DASVBK010000214.1:0-6681 GCA_036375875.1 Candidatus Nanopelagicales bacterium | reverse complement strand
CATCCGGGACGGCGTCGGAGGCCGGCTCAGGGGCCGGCCCAGCGCGGGAGGTGGGCTCGTGGGGATCCTGGGTCGTGGTCACCCGGGAACCCTACGGTGCTGTCGCGCCTGCTCCGCTCGCCGATCGGGGTGCGGCCGCGCGATGCCCGCAGAGCAGATCAGCGGCGGCCCGCGGGGTGCTGCCCCTTCAGGGCCGCGTCCACATCGGCCATGAGCAGCACGCCGTAGACCAGGCCCTCGGGGTCCAGGACGAGCAGCTCCTCGCGGCCACGGCTGGCGACCTCGCGCAGCAGGTCCGTGCCGGCCAGGTCGCCGGGGATCGTCGCCGTGGCGTCGACAGGCCGTGCGATCGACCCGACCGTGATCCAGGGCCGGCGCTGCTCGGGCACGGCGGCGATGGCGTCGTGCTGGCCGACCCCGGTGGGGATCCCGCGCGCGTCGACCACCACCAGGGCGCCGGCCCCGGCGGCGGTGGCCCGGCGGATGGCCTCGGCCAGCGGCAGGTCACGGTCCACCGGCATGGCGCGCCGGGCCAGCGAGACCGCGCTGATGCCGGAGGCCCGGGAACGCAGCTCCACGGCACGCAGGTGCGCGGAGGCGCCCGTCCAGAGCATCGAGGCCAGCAGTCCGGCGACCACGAACAGCAGCAGGTCGGCCTGCATGATCCCGGCCGCGACGAGCAGCGCCGGGATGCCGAGCGTGGCCACGGCCACGGCACGTCCGCACCAGGCCGCGACCACGGTGCCGCGCCGCTCGGACCCGGTGGCGGCCCAGACCAGGCAGCGCAGCACGTTGCCGCCGTCGAGCGGCAGGCCGGGCAGGGCGTTGTAGATGCCGATCACGAGGTTGGCCCACGTCATCGCGCTGGCCAGGGCCGCGCCCACCGACTCCGCAGGCAGGGCCCGCTCCAGCAGGTAGCTCAGCCCGGCGACGGCGAACGTGGCAGCCGGGCCCGCGGCGGCGATCGCGGCCTCGGACAGCGGGGCCTCCCGGCGGCGCTCGAACAGGGTCACGCCGCCCAGGAACTGCAGCACCACCCGCTGCACGGGGTACCCGAGGCGCTGCGCGGTGAGGGCGTGGGCGAACTCGTGGACGAGCGTGGCCACGCTGAGCAGCACGGCGAAGGCGACCGCCATGACCCAGGGGCTGCGGCCGCTGCCATCGGCGAAGGCTGGGGCCCACAGGTACGCCAGCAGCAGCACGCCCAGGATCCCACTGAGCGGGATGTGGACGGGGATGCCGGCGACCCGGACCACCGGTTCGCTCGGTTGCGCCATGCCTCCCATGGTAGGTGGCCCGAGCAGGCTCGGCCGGGCGCATGACGAGCTGGCCCTCGCAGGACGGGCTGCCGGCTGCTGCGCAGTGAGGCGGGCGGGCGGCGAGGCCCCACGGGTTGCGTTGAGCCGGTGGGCAGCAGGTGGCCCGATGCCTCGCTCGAGGGGCGGGCGCCACGTGCGGCGATGCCGCTGGGGATGTCAGGGGCCCGCCGTAGGTTGTGTCCATGCCCGACCTGACGGAGCTCCCCACGCGGCCGACACTGTCGCTGTCGCCGTCCCGAGCGCAGGACTTCCAGTCCTGTCCCCTGCTGTACCGGTTCCGGGTCCTCGACCGGTTGCCGGAGCCGCCGAGCCCGGCAGCCGTGCGGGGCACCTTGGTCCACGCCGTGCTGGAGTCCCTCTACGACCTGCCGCCGGAGCGCCGGACGCTGGACGCGGCGGTGGAGCTGCTCGCCCCGCAGTGGGCACAGCTGGTGGCCGAGCGCCCCGACGTGGTCGGGATGCTCACGGAGGCCGAGCTCGACGAGGGCCAGTGGTTGCGGGGCGCCGGTGACCTGGTCGAGGCGTACTTCGCGATGGAGGACCCGGCACGCCTGGAACCGGCGGCCCGGGAGCTGCGCGTGGAGGCCGAGCTGCCCTCCGGGCTGGTGCTGAGGGGGTTCGTGGACCGCCTCGACGTGGCCCCCACCGGGCAGGTCCGGGTGGTCGACTACAAGACCGGCAAGCCGCCGGGCGTCGGGTACGAGGGGCGCGCGATGTTCCAGATGCGCTTCTACGCCCTGGTGCTGTGGCGCATGCGTGGCGAGGTCCCGACCGTGCTGCAGCTGATGTACCTGGCGACGGGGGTCGTGCTGCGCTACGAGCCCGACGAGGCCGACCTCCTGGCCATGGAGCGCAAGGTGGAGGCGCTCTGGGCTGCCATCAGCCGGGCGATGGAGACCGGTGACTGGCGCGCCAGCCCCTCGGCCCTGTGCCAGTGGTGCGCGCACCAGGCGCTCTGCCCCGCATACGGGGGCACACCGCCGCCGATGCCTGAGCTGGGACCCGCCGTCGTCGTGGCTCCCACGGACGCTGGGGACCTGGTCCTGGTCGACGACGTCTGACGGTCGGGCCCGCGCCGCGGCCTCGGTGCTGGGGTGCGTCCCTCGGTGCGGCCGCGCCGGTGCGGACCGCCACAGCGCAGCTTGCGGACGCCACCGAACGTGGGCCGACGGTCGAGGGGCGAGGGTCGTCCCCCGTCGTCGGGTCCGTCGGGCAGTGGCCCGGCCCTACTCGGTGCGGATCGCGGCGAGCACGTCGAGATTGGCTGCCCGTCTGGCCGGCCAGACTGCCGCGAGCACGCCCACGATCGCGGTCGCGACCAGCACGATCCCGATGAGCGCCCAGGGGATGCCCAGCTCCGTGATGCCCTCCTCGACGAGCAGGCGTTGCAGGGCGATCCCCAGCAGCAGGCCGAGGGCGACCCCCGTCACCGCCCCGAAGAAGCTGATCACGATGGACTCCCAGCGGATCATCGTGCGCACCTGCCGTCGCAGGGTGCCCACAGCGCGCAGCATGCCGATCTCGCGGGTCCGCTCGATGATCGACAGCGCGAGGGTGTTGATCACGCCGAAGATCGCGATGACCACGCTCAGGCCCAGCAGGGCGTAGACGAGGTTGAGCAGCTGGTTGATCTGGCCCGACACCGAGTCCTTGAACTCGGTCTGGTCCTGGATCTGGACGGTCGGGAACTGGGCCTGGATGGCGTCGAGCTGGGTCCGCACGGCTGCCGCGTCCGCGCCCTCCGCCAGCTTCACGTAGACGAAGGTGTCGACCGGAGGCAGCCCGGCGTCCTCCAGCGTCTGCAGGGAGACCACCCAGCCCTCGAAGCCCGGGGCCGCCTCATACACCTGGCGCAGTTCGAGCTGCTGCTCCTCGCCGCTGCCCCAGGTCACCTCGACGGTGTCGCCGACCGCGAGCCCGGCAGCCGTGGCGGTCGCCGCGTCGGTGGCGACGCCCCCAGGGGCCAGGGCCTCGGCCTCGAGCCCGAGCGTCTGCACGACCGAGATCGTCGTCGGGTCGACGCCCGTGACGCGGGCCTGGTCGCCGTCGACCAGTGCAGGCGCCTGGCGCACCTGCGAGACCAGCTCGACGCCGGGCACCTGGGCGATGGACTGGGCCACGTCGGGCGAGAACGGCACGAAGCTGGTGGGCTGCACGATCACGTCCGCGCTGATCACGTCATCGATGAGTGCGTCGGTGGAGCGCGTCGTCGAGGCGCCGAGCACGCCGATGGCGGTGACGAGCGCCAGCCCGATCAGGATCGCCGTCGCGGTGGCTGCGGTGCGCCGGCGGTCACGCTGCGCGTTGCGCACCGCAAGGCGCCCCACCGTGCCCATGCGCGTGACCGGGGCACCGACGAAGCCCACGAGGGCTCGGCTGAACACCGGCGCCAGCACGATGACGCCCACGAGCAGGGCGGCAGCCCCGGCACCGAAGATGCCCAGCCGGTTGGACACGTCGGCGTTGAGCTCGGCGAGGAGGATCGCTCCGGCCCCAGCGACGGTGAGCAGGGCGCCGGCGATCGCACGCACCCGCAGGCTGCGGGTGGGCAGCGCGACGTCGTCGCGCATCGCCGCCACGGGCGGCACCTGCGAGGCGCGGCGAGCCGGGAACCACGCCGCGAACACGGTCACCACGGTGCCCACCACGATGCCGATCAGGATCGTGCGCGGCTGGATCACGAGGTCGCCGGCAGGCAGCTCTGCGCCGAACGCACCCAGCAGCACGCGCAGGCCGAGCGCCACGAGGATGCCCAGGCCGATCCCGAGCACACCGCCCAGCAGGCCCAGGATGAGCGCCTCCCCCACGACCGACCAGGTGATCTGCGCCTTGCTGGCACCGATGGCCCGCAGCAGGGCCAGCTCACGCGTGCGGCGGGCGACCAGCATGGAGAACGTGTTGAGGATGATGAACGTGCCCACGAACAGGGCGATGAACGCGAACACCAGCAGGAACGTGTTCACGAACCCGAGCGCGTCGGCGAACTGCTGGGCCGACTCGTCCTGCAGCTCCTGCCCCGTCGAGACGCTCCAGCCGGCCCCGAGCGCGGCGGCCACCTGGTCGCGCAGCTGCTCGGCCGAGGTCCCCGGCACCGCCGTGAGGCCCAGCTGGTTCCACGCGTCCTGGCCGATGAACGTCTCCTGGGCGTACGCGCGCTCGAAGAGCGTGAGGGTCAGGCCACCGAGGCTGGCGCTGACCCCGAACCGCACGATCCCCACGAGCGGCGCCTCGATGCGCGGGCCCTGGGTGACGATGCTCACCGTGTCGCCCACCTGGAACCCAGCCTTCTCGGCCGTCCCGATGTCGACCGCGATCTCCCCCGGCGCGGTCGGTGCGCGGCCCTCGACGAGCGAGACGGAGCTGAGCTTCGGGTCGTCGGGGAACTCCGGGTAGGACACGCCCAGCTGCGGTGGGCCGTTGCCGCCGACCGGCTGGCCCTCCGCATCGAGCAGGGCGACGCCCTGCACCTGGACGTTGCCGGTGGCCAGCGCCACCCCGGGCAGCCCCGCCACCTCGTCGAGCACAGATTGGGGGACGATCGACACCACCGAGCCGGTGCCGTCGTCACCCCCGACGGCAAGGTCCTGGCTCACCACGACGTCGGGCACCTCGCCGCTGAACAACTGGTCGAACGTGCCCTTGAGGGTGTCGGTGAAGATGAACGTGCCCACGACGAAGGCCACGCCGAGCACGACCGCGAGCCCGGAGAGCAGCATCCGGGCCTTGTGCGCCTTGAGGGAGCGCCAGGTTGCCTTGAGCATCGATCAGGCCTGCTCCACCGCCGCGGGGGCCCCGGCCGCCGGGGCCGCCTGCCCCTCGAGCACGCCGTGTGCGCCGGGTGCCTGGTCGAACGACTTCATCCGGTCCAGGATCGTGGCGGCGTCGGGCTCGAGGAGCTCGTCGACGAGCTCGCCGTCGGCGAGGAACACCACGCGGTCGGCGTAGGACGCGGCGTGGGCGTCGTGGGTCACCATGACGATCGTCTGGCCGAACTCGTCGACGCTGCGCCGTAGGAACCCGAGCACCTCCGCGCCGGACTTGGAGTCCAGGTTGCCGGTGGGCTCGTCGGCGAAGATGATCGCCGGCCGGGTGACCATGGCGCGGGCACAGGCGACGCGCTGCTGCTGGCCGCCGGAGAGCTCGCTCGGGCGGTGGGTGAGGCGGTCGGCCAGGCCCACCGTGCCCACCACCAGGTCGAACCACTGCCGGTCGACCTTGCCGCCGGCGATGTCCACGGGCAGGGTGATGTTCTCCTCAGCGGTCAGCGTGGGCACGAGGTTGAATGCCTGGAAGACGAAGCCCATGCGCTCCCGGCGCAGGCGCGTCAGGTCGTTGTCCTTCATCCGGGTCAGGTCCGCCTCGCCGATGAAGACCCGGCCGGCGCTCGCCGAGTCCAACCCCGCCATGCAGTGCATGAGCGTGGACTTGCCTGACCCCGAGGGCCCCATGATGGCGGTGAAGCGGCCAGCTTCGAACCCCACGTCGATGCCGCGCAGCGCGACCACCTCGGTGTCGCCCTCGCCGTACACCTTGCGCAGGCCGACCGCCCGCGCCGCGGGCTCCGCCGGGGCCTGGGGCGTAGGCGCAGCAGCGGTCGCCTCGGGCTCGTTGCTCGGGTCCTGCGCGGCGGAAGCGCCGTCCATCGTCACACCATCCTCATTGGGGTCGGGCGAAGTCTAAGGTCGGGCGCGCCTGCTGGCCTGACGCCGTCCACGGGCAGGCGGGCGGCCGCAGCGACGTGCTGGTACCGCCTCCACCGTTGCAGCGCGTCAAGCCAGGCAGCGCCTCAGCCCGCAGCGCGCCCTGCTGGCAGCGCCTCAGCCCACCCCAACCAGCGCCCGCAGGTCGGCGAGGTCGAGCCCGACGAGGCTCTGGCGCACCACCACCCGCTCGCGGGTCTCGTGGCGCACCATCGCCTCCACGGCGACCACGGTGGCGCCGGCGGCCCATCCGGACTGCACCCCGTTGATCGAGTCCTCGAGCACGACGCTGCGCGTGATGTCCGCACCGAGCAGCTCGGCGGCACGCAGGTAGGGCGTCGGATCGGGCTTGCCCCGGGCGACCTCGTCGCCGGCCACCGTCACCGGGAAGGCCGGCACCCCGGCGCGCGCCATGTGCGCCGTCAACATGTCCATGATCGGCCGCTCGGAGGCCGAGACGAGCGCGAACGGCACCCCGGCCGCGGCCACCTGCACCACCAGCTCCCCCGCCCCGGGCTGCAGCGGGATCGTCGCCTCGGCGCGGACCAGGTCGAGGAACCCGGCGACCGCCATCTGGCCGAGCTGCTCTCCGGGCAGGTCGCTGCCGGTGCGCTGGCGCAGGTACTCCCCCGCGATCGGCAGCGCGGCGCCGAGGATGGCCC
>DASVBK010000211.1:0-11264 GCA_036375875.1 Candidatus Nanopelagicales bacterium | reverse complement strand
GTGCAGAAGGCCGCCGACATGCTCGAGCTCACGCCCCTGCTGGAGCGTCGGCCCAAGCAGCTGTCCGGTGGCCAGCGCCAGCGCGTCGCCATGGGTCGGGCGATCGTGCGCGAGCCGCAGGTGTTCCTCATGGACGAGCCGCTGTCGAACCTCGACGCCAAGCTGCGCGTCCAGATGCGGGCCGAGATCTCCGCGGTGGTGCGATCGCTGAAGACCACCACGATGTACGTCACGCACGACCAGACCGAGGCCATGACCATGGGCGACCGGATGGCCGTGATGAAGGCCGGCGTGCTCAACCAGCTCGGCACCCCGGGAGAGTGCTACGACGCCCCGAACAACATCTTCGTGGCCCAGTTCGTGGGCTCCCCGCCCATGAACCTCGTGATGGCCGACGTCATCGACGGCGGCGAGGGCCACCTCATCCTGCGCGTCGGCCGGGTGCCGCTGTCGGTCCCCGCCGCGCTGCTCGCGGCCAAGCCTCAGCTGCGCGAGTACGCCGGCAGGCGCGTGGTCATGGGCGTGCGCTCCGAGGACATGGAGGATGCCAGCATCCGCGAGGTGCCGGGCGACCAGCGGCTGCAGGGCCGCGTCACGCTCACCGAGGCCTTGGGCTCGGAGATCGTCGTGCACTTCACCTTCGACGCTGATCGTGTGGAGACGGCCGACACCAAGCTGCTGGCCAAGGAGGCCGGCGAGGAGGAGCTGCACACCCTGGC
Source organism: Candidatus Nanopelagicales bacterium (assembly GCA_036375875.1). GTDB lineage: Bacteria > Actinomycetota > Actinomycetes > S36-B12 > CAIYMF01 > Prado023. The sequence continues at coordinate 10,545 of DASVBK010000211.1, read as the reverse complement.
CGAGGGCGTGAAGTGGGTGGCCTCGTTCGCGCCTCGGTCCCGGGTGCGGGCCGGCGACACCATCGAGATCGCCATCGACATGGAGCGCATCCACCTGTTCGACCCCGAGACCTCGCTGGCCATCCGGGGCTGACAGAGCCCGAACATCGCACGCACGGTGCCCTGACCGATCCGGTCGGGGCACCGTGCTGTGTCGGGGACAATCGTTGGCATGAGCGATCCCCGCGCGCAGGCCGGCACCGAGCACGACACCATGGTCATCCCCACGGGGACTCCCCCGGCTGATCCGTACCAGGGCCCGTCGTACCCCGGGCAGCCCTACCCCGGGCAGCCCTCCGCAGGTAGCCCGTACCCGGGCGAGCCCCGAACCGGCAGCCAGTGGGCGACCGGGATCGCCCCGGGGGCCCCGGCCGGCCCGGGCGCCCCGGGCCAGGACGCCGCCTACTGGCAGGCGAAGTACCGCCGCCAGCGCGCCTGGCTGGGTGTGGTGGCCGGCATGGCGCTGCTCGCCATGCTCGGCGTGGTGGGCCTGGGCTTCGCCGCCTACCAGGCGGTCACTGCCAACCCGCTCGTCGCCGCGGCCCAGGACCTCGGTCGGCAACTGCAGGGGGGCACCGACGACGGCCAGTCCGACCAGGCGCCGAATGCGCCGGAGGACTCCGCGCCGCAGGACCCCCAGCAGGCGCCCGGCGCCACCGGCATCCCGCTGCCCGAGCAGCTGCAGGGCCTGGGCCAGGCCCTCGGCGTCACCGACGTGGGCCAGCTGCTCGACATGGCCGTGCAGAACGGCCTGATGAGCCAGGAGCAGGCCGACCAGCTGCGGGCCGCCCTGCAGGCGGGCAAGGCCATGGGCGACCTCGGTCGCAGCTTCGGCCAGGGCGAGGGGACCACCCCCGAGTCCTGATCCGCCTCCTCGCGCCCGCTCGATCCTGGTCCGCCTCCTGGCGCCCGCTCGATCCTGATCCAAGTTCGGGCGCACGAGCGACGATCTGATCCAACTCCTGTCGCGCCCAACGCTCCCGATCCTGGATCAGATCGCCAGCGCGGCCGCCCGCCCCGGTCCTTGGGGCTCAGCGGGCGGCCTCCCCCACCCCGGCCAACTGCTCGACGAAGGCGACGCTGGCGTTCGCGATCTGGGTGCGTGCCTCGTCGTGGCTGATGGTCGGCTCCCCGTCGCCGGGCTGGCTGCCGTAGTCGCCGAAGAAGGCGTGGACCGCCCCGTCGATCGCCAGGAACCGCGCGTCCGCGGGCAGGTCGGCCTTCGAGGCCTCGATGTCCGCCGGCGTGGCCAACCCGTCGTTCGTGCCCGAGATGCTCAGCACCGCCGAGGTGAGCGACTGCGACATGTCACTGGCCGGGTACGAGGCGTAGAGCAGCAGGCCGGTCGCCGGCGACGTGGGCTCCGCGTCGGCTGCCTCAGCCTGCATCGCGGCCACCGTGCCGCCGAGGCTGTGCCCACCGACCACCCACGACGTGGTTGCCGGGTCGTCGGCCCGCGCGCTGTCCAGGGCCCCGGTCGCGAGGAAGGCGATGCCCAGGGGCTGCTTCACGATGACCACGCGGTGCCCGGCCTCGGCCAACGGGCGCAGCACGGCGGCATAGGCGCGGGCCTCGACCAGCGCGCCGGGCTGGAACAGCACCGCGGTCGGCGACACCGCCCCGGTCGGCGTCATCACGATCCGCGTGGCCGACTCCGAGACCGTCACTGCGGCATCGGACTGCATCGCGGCCAGCGCGGGCTCCTGGGCGGCGAAGGGCCGGAAGTACCAGACCATGGCCAGCCACCCCACCGAGCCCACCACCAGGGCGATCGAGCCGATGCGGCGCCAGCCGCCAGGCAGGGGTCGTACCCGGCGATGCAGCCACAGCGCCCAGACGCAGCCCAGCACGGTGAGCGCCAGCATGATCGCGTAGGCCGGGTGGCCGTGCACCACCGCTGGCCAGGCGGTGGCCAGCGCCCATCCGACGAGCAGCAGGCCGAGCACCGCGAGGACGCGCACCACCCAGGACATGGTGCGGATCCTAGGTCGCGGCACCCCTCGCGATGGGCCACACTGGAGCGCCGACGAGCGAGACCAGGCCCACGACCAGGAGCAGGAGGTGGCCATGGCCCTGCGCGCGACGGCGACCGCCAGCGAGCCGGACCTGCTGTTCCTGCCGTGGGACCAGCCCCTGGAGCATTGGCCGGCGGAGGTCACGATCGCCCTGCCGCGCGGCATCTCGCGGCACACCGTGCGCTTCGTGCGTGTGAATGCCTCGATCTACGCCGTGAAGGAGATCGAGGAGTCATTCGCCCGGCGCGAGTACGGGCTGCTCTTCGACCTGCAGCGCCTGGGTGCGCCCTGCGTGGAGCCTGTCGGCATCGTCGCGGGGCGCGAGACCGCCGACGGCGAGGCGTTGCCGGCGGCCCTCATCACCCGGCACCTGCCCTACGCGCTGCCCTACCGCTCGCTGTTCACCCCGACCCTGCGCCGGGCGACGGCCGAGCGCATGCTCGACGCCCTGGTCCTGCTGCTCGTGCGGCTGCACCTGCTCGGGTTCGCATGGAACGACTGCTCGCTGTCGAACACGCTGTTCCGTCGCGACGCCGGCGCCTTCGCCGCCTGGCTCGTCGACGCCGAGACCGGCGAGCTGCACGAGAGCCTGTCCAACGGCCAGCGGCGCTACGACCTGGAGACCGCCGCGATGAACATCATGGGCGAGCTCATGGACCTGCAGGCCGGCGGGATGATCCCGGAGGACGTCGACGTCGTCGAGGCAGGTGACGAGCTGCGCCTGCGCTACGAGCACCTCTGGATGACCCTCACCGAGCCGGTGACGCTGCCCGGTGGCGACCGCACCCACCTGCACACCCTGGTGCGCACCCTCAACGGGCTGGGCTTCGACGTGGCCGAGATGACGCTGGAGGCAGCGGAGGGCGGCAGCACGCTGCGGGTGCGGCCGCAGGTGGTGGACGCCGGCCATCACCGCCATCGGATGCTGCGGCTCACGGGCCTGGAGATGCAGGAGAACCAGGCCCGCCGGCTGCTCAACGACCTGGACTCCTACCGCTGCACGGTCGCCCCCGACGAGGACGAGCAGGTGGCCGCCCACCGCTGGGTGCACGACTGCTACGAGGGGATCCTGCGCCGCATCCCCCGTGAGCTGCGCGGCAAGCTCGAGGGCCCGGAGCTGGTGCACGAGGTGCTCGCGCACCGCTGGTACTCCTCCGAGCGGGCCGGCCACGACGTGGGGCTGGCGTGGGCCATCGACGACTACGTGGAGCAGCACCTGCAGCACGCCCGGGACGAGGCGGTGCTCATCGGCCCGGCAGCCGGCGAGGTCGTGGACGACCTGGACCTGCCCGACGACGCGCTGCCCGCCTGATCAGGCCGGCGCCGGGCCGCCGCCGAACGCCCAGCGCAGCACCTCGCCGGCACGGGCACCCCACGCGAGCTCGTCGTGGCCCGCGCCAGGGATGGCCCGCACCACCAGCCGCTGCGGCGGGGCGACGGACTGGGCGCACGCCGCCTCGAGCGCGTGCAGCTGCGCGACCAGCCGCTCGGGGTGCTCGACGTAGCCCAGCTGCTCGGCTCCCCCCATGTCCAGGTAGACCCAGGTGTCGGGCGCGAAGCCCGTGGCGCGCAGCTGAGCGCGCAGCACGTGGCCACGCATGGGCACATCGAGCAGCACCGGCGAGAACGCCAGCAGCCGGCCGAACGCCTGCGGATGGCGCAGCCCCGTGAGCAGCGTCATCGCGCCACCCATCGACGAGCCGGCCAGCCCCACCCTGGCGCGGTCCCTGGTGATGCGGTAGGTGCGACGCAGGTACGGCAGGACCTCTGCCACGACGAAGTCCGCGACCGAGGCCCCCACGCCTCGGACCGGCTGATCGCCCAGCGTCCAGTCCCACCCGGTGTACTCCGCGTACCGGGCCATGGCATCCCGCGGCGAGTCAAGGCCGGCGATGACCAGCCCGGGCAGCTCGCCGGCGCCGACCAATGCCTCGACCGTCTCGTCGAGGCCCCACTCCATGCCGTAGCTGGTGGTGGCGCGGTCGAAGAGGTTCTGGCCGTCGAACATGACCAGCAGCGGATGGTCGGCGTCGCCGTGCTCGTAGCCGGGCGGCAGGTAGGTGCGCAGCGCCCGGCGCTCGCCGTGGAGGAACACGTGCGTCACGTCGACGCGGCCGGTCACGGTCGAGCGCCAGGACTGCTGCGCCGCCTCCGGCCGGCCGACCTGCATCAGCCGTGCCGGGCGGTGGCGATCGCGTAGAGGGTGATGCTGGCGGCCACGCCGGCGTTCAGCGATTCCGTCGCCGCGTCCATCGGGATGGCCACGAGCCGGTCGCAGGTCTGGGAGACCAGGTGCCCGAGGCCCTTGCCCTCGCTGCCCACGACGATCACGACGGGCCCGCGCGCCGTGGCCGCGTCCAGCTCCGGCAGGGTCCCGCCGCCACCCATGGCCAGGCCCAGGACCGTGGCCCCGTCCTGCTTGGCCGCGGTGAGCCAGCGCACCAGGTTGGTCACCCGCGCCACGGGCACGCGCGACGCCGCCCCAGCGGAGGTCTTCCAGGCCGCCGCCGTCATGCCCGCGGCCCGACGCTCCGGCACCACCACGCCGTGCGCCCCGAACGCCGCAGCCGAGCGCACGATCGCGCCGAGGTTGCGCGGGTCGGTGACCCCGTCGAGGGCCACCAGCAGCGGCTGCTCACCAGCCTCGTACGCGCGGGCAAGCAGGTCCCCGGCATCGGCGTACTGGTACGGCGGCACCTGCAGGACGATCCCCTGGTGCACGGCCCCGCCGCTGATGCGGTCGAGGTCACCGCGCGTCGTCTCGAGCAGCGGGATGGCGCGTCCCACGGCCAGGCGCATCGCCTCGCGCACCCGGTCGTCGGCGTCGAGGTACTGCTGCACCTGCAGCGCCGAGGCCGGGATCCCGGCCTGCAGGGCCTCGAGCACGGCGTTGCGGCCGGCCACGGACTCGGTGGCGGGCTTCGCCCGCGAGGAGCCCGAGCGGGCGCCCCCGCCGGCCTTGCCGGCACGCTTGTCCGCCGAGCGCTGGCGCCGATGGGCCGAGTGGCCGGGACGGTCCTCGGCTCGGGGCGTCGGCCCCCGGCCCTCGAGCTTCTGGCGGTTCTGGCCACCGGAACCCACGACCGCGCCCTTCTTCGTGCCCGGCTTGCGCTTGGCGCCCGGGCGCTGCGAGTTGCCGGCCATCAGGTGCCCAGCCCCCAGCGCGGACCGTCCGGGGTGTCCTCGATGACCACGCCCGCCGCCTTCAGCGCGTCGCGCACCGCGTCGGCCGTCGCGAAGTCCCGGGCCGCGCGCGCCGCCTGTCGCGCCTCGAGGCGGTCGCGCACGAGCACGTCGAGGGCCGCCCGGGCTGCGTCGTCCCCGCCGGCGCCCTGCGCCCAGTGCGGGTCCAGGGGGTCCACGCCCAGCACCCCGAGCATCCCGCGCACCGCGCCGAGCAGCTGCGCCAGGCCGCCCGAGGGGCCGCCCACGGCGAGCACGCGGTTGCCCTCGGACACCGTCTCGTGCAGCACCGCCAACGCCGCGGGCACGCCCAGGTCGTCATCCATGGCCGCCACGAACGCCTCCGGCAGCGTGCCCACGACGCCGTGGTCCCCGAGCCGCTCCACCGCGCGCGTCACGAACCCCTCGAGCCGTCGGTACCCGGCCGCGGCATCCGCGAGGGCCTCGTCGGAGAACTCGATGTTCGAGCGGTAGTGGGCGCTGGCCAGGTAGAACCGCAGCTCGACCGGCCGCACCCGCTTGACCACCTCGGTGACCAGCAGCGAGTTGCCCAACGACTTGCTCATCTTCTCGCCGGCAGTGGTCACCCACGCGTTGTGCAGCCAGTACTGCGCGAACCCGTCACCGGCAGCGCGCGACTGCGCGACCTCGTTCTCGTGGTGCGGGAAGATCAGGTCCAGGCCGCCGCCGTGGATGTCGAACGCCGGCCCCAGGTACTCCCCGGCCATCGCCGAGCACTCCAGGTGCCAGCCCGGCCGCCCGACCCCCCAGGGGGTCGCCCAGCCGGGGCCGCCGTCGCGGGTGCCCTTCCAGAGCGCGAAGTCCCGCGGATCGCGCTTGCGCGCGTTGGGGTCGGTGTCCGCGGCGGGCTGCATCTCGGCCAGCCGCTGGCCCGACAGGGCTCCGTAGCCCGGGTAGGAGGCCACGTCGAAGTACACGTCGCCGTCGGCGGCGTAGGCGTGGCCCGCGTCGATCAGCCGCTGCATGAGGGCGACCATGGCCGGCACGTGACCGGTGGCTCGGGGCTCCACCGTGGGGGGCAGGCAGCCCAGGATCCGGTAGGCCTCGGCGAAGGCGCGCTCGTAGTGCGCGGCCACCGCCCACCACGGCCGGGACTCCTCGACGGCCTTGGCCAGGATCTTGTCGTCGATGTCGGTCACGTTGCGCACGAAGGTGACCTCGTACCCGGAGCGCACCAGCCAGCGGACGAGCACGTCGAAGCTCACGCCCGAGCGGATGTGGCCCACGTGGGGGGCGGCCTGCACGGTGGCCCCGCAGACGTAGATCGACACCTGTCCCGGTTGGAGGGGGACGAAGTCGCGCGTGCTGCGCGTCGCGGTGTCGTGCAGTCGGAGTGCCACCCGCGAATCCTACCGGCGCTCCCGTGCGGCGAACCGCGTCGCGAGATGCGGCGAGAACCCAGCCTGCGGGCCGCAGTGGTGCTCAGCCGCGCGGGACCACCAGCGCGGTGGCGATGGCCGCCATGCCCTCACCCCTGCCGGTGAGGCCCAGGCCGTCGGTGGTGGTCGCCGAGAGCCGCACCACCGCGCCGTCGAGCGCGGCCGACAGGGCGGCCTGCGCCTCGACCCGGCGCGGCCCGATCCGCGGCCGGTTGCCGATCACCTGCACGGCGACGTTGCCCACCTCGAACCCAGCCGCGCGCACCCGACGCAGCGTCTCGCCGAGCAGCGCGGCCCCGGACGCCCCTGCCCACTGGGGTTCCGCGGTGCCGAAGTTCGAGCCGAGGTCACCCAGCCCGGCCGCCGAGAGCAGCGCGTCGCAGACCGCGTGCGCGGCGACGTCGGCGTCGGAGTGCCCTGCAAGGCCCAGCTCGCCCGGCCAGTCCAGGCATGCCAGGCGCATGGGCGTGCCGGGGTCAGTGGCGAAGGGATGCACGTCGCTCCCGATCCCGACCAGCGGCAGCACGTCCACTCACGCCTCCTCGTCGGCGAGCAGGGCCTCGGCGAGGCGCAGGTCCAGCGGGCTCGTCACCTTGAAGGCCCGGGGATCCCCGGGCACGAGGGTCACCGACAGCCCCAGCGCCTCGACCATGCCCGCATCATCGGTGGCGCCGGGGTCCCCGGCGGCGTGGGCCCGGCGCAGCACCTCGGTCGGGAAGCCCTGGGGGGTCTGCACCGCGCGCAGCGCAGTCCGGTCCAGCGTGCGCGAGGTTCCGCCGGCCTCCAGCGCCCGGATCGTGTCGACCACGGGCAGGCCCGGCACCACCGCGGGCGCGCCCGCTGCCACCGCCTCGATCACCGCCGCCACCACGGCGGATGGGACCAGGCAGCGGGCGGCGTCGTGCACGAGCACGATCGGGTACTGCTCCGGCACGACGGCCAGCGCGCGGGCCACCGAGGCCGCGCGGGTCGCCCCACCGGTCACCGCGACGACCGGCACGCCGCCGGCCACGGCCGCGGCCGCGGCGGCCATGGCCTCCTCGAGGCCCTCGGGACAGGCAAGCACGACCAGCCCGATGCGCGGCTCGGCGGCCAGGGCGCGCACCGCGTGCACGAGGATCGGCTCGCCGGCGAGCAGCGCCATCGCCTTGGGCACGCCGGCGCCCAGCCGCTCCCCGGCGCCGGCGGCCGGCACGATGGCGGCGACGGGCTGCTCGGGCATGGTCGAACGCTACGACACGAACGCCCACCGGCCGGCTCGCGGCGGTGGGCGTCGGTGATCGTCAGGCGATCAGGACTGCAGGACCTCGTCGAGGATGGCCTCGGCCTTGTCCTCGTTCGTGCGCTCGGCCAGGGCCAGCTCGCTCACGAGGATCTGGCGGGCCTTGCTCAGCATGCGCTTCTCGCCGGCGGACAGGCCGCGCTCGCGCTCGCGGCGCCACAGGTCGCGCACGACCTCGGCCACCTTGATCACGTCGCCGGACGCCAGCTTCTCGAGGTTCGCCTTGTAGCGGCGCGACCAGTTGGTCGGCTCCTCGGTGTAGGGCTGGCGCAGCACGTCGAAGACGCGATCCAGCCCCTCGGCGTTCACCACGTCGCGGACGCCGACGAGGTCGACGTTGTCCGCAGGCACGCGAACCGTCAGATCACCTTGCGCGACCCGTAGGACCAGGTACTCCCGATCGATGCCCTTGATGGAGCGGACCTCGATGGATTCGATGAGGGCGGCCCCGTGATGGGGATACACGACCGTGTCGCCAACCTTGAACGTCATAGAGCAGTGGACCCCTTCCGGTGGACTCCCAGTCTACCACGCAGGGCGGTCAGCACTGTGAGCACGATCACCCGATATGGTGCCCTGCGTGATCCGCCGCCGTGCCGTCGCCGCCCTCGCCGTCTGCCTCGTCGCCGTGCTCCCCACCGCCGGCTGCTACCAGGGGTCCGACGGCACCGTGAACACCCAGGAGCCGACCGGCAACGGCACCGACTTCGTGGTCGGCACCCTCAAGGTGCAGGACACGACGCTCGTGGCCGACACCACCACGGGCCGCACGGCATCGCTGCTGATGACCGTCATCAACGAGGGCGCCCAGCCCGACGCCCTCACCGGCGTCACGGTCGGCGGCACCCGCGCGACCCTGCGCACCGCCCCGTTGACGGTCGCCCCGGGGGAGACGACGGCGGTGGGGGGCACCTCCCCGAACCAGGTCCTGGTGACCGGCCTGCAGGTGCCGGCCGGCTCCTACGCCGACGTGACCGTGGAGTTCCGCAGCGCGGGCAGCGACACCCGCCGGGTGCTCGTCGTGCCGGCGGTCGGCTACTACGCCGACTTCGGCCCACGCGCGGCCGCCTCGGGGGCGTGAGGCGCCCGGTCCGCGCTGCTCGCGGGCCGGAGCCGGGGACGCTCAGCCCTCGAACTTGTACCCCAGGCCGCGCACCGTGAGCAGGTGCACGGGATGCGACGGGTCGGGCTCGACCTTCGAGCGCAGCCGCTTCACGTGGACGTCGAGGGTCTTGGTGTCGCCGACGTAGTCCGAGCCCCAGATCCGGTCGATGAGCTGCCCTCGGGTCAGCACGCGCCCGGCGTTGCGCACCAGGTACTCCAGCAGGTCGAACTCCTTGAGCGGCAGGCTCACCGGCGCGCCGTCGACCAGCACGAGGTGGCGCTCCGGGTCGATGCGCACCGGGCCGGCCTCCACGATCGGGCTGTCGTCGACCACCTCGACGTTGCGTCGCAGCACCGCCCGGATCCGGGCCACGAGCTCGCGGCCCGAGAAGGGCTTGGTCACGTAGTCGTCGGCGCCGAGCTCGAGGCCGAGCACCTTGTCCAGCTCCGAGTCCTTGGCCGTGACCATGATGATCGGCACCCGCGACCTGGCCCGGATGGTGCGGCACACGTCGGTGCCCGACATCCCCGGGAGCATGAGGTCCAGCAGGATCAGGTCGACCTGCTCGCGCTCGAAGGCGGCCAGCGCATCCGGGCCGGTGCCGGCCATGGTGACCGCGAACCCCTCCTTGCGCAGCATGAAGCTCAGGGCGTCGGAGAACGACTCCTCGTCCTCCACCACCAGGATGCGCGTCACTGCTCCTCCTTGACCGGGGCCCTGCGGCCACGCTTCGTGCCGGGCTCCCCGGCTGCCCGGTGCCCGTCGCGCTCCACGAGCTGGGGCAGCCGGATGGTGAACGTCGACCCGGCGCCCACCCGTGACCAGACGTCGCAGTGGCCCCCGTGGTTGGCGCAGACGTGCTTGACGATGGACAGGCCCAGGCCGGTGCCGCCGGTGTCGCGGGAGCGGGCCTGGTCGACCCGGTAGAACCGTTCGAAGATGCGGTCGAGCTCGCCGGGTGGGATGCCGATGCCCTGGTCGGTGACCGCGATCGTGACCGAGCCGTCGGCCACGCCGGTGGTGACCGCCACCTTGGTCCCGGAGGCGCTGTAGTTCACCGCGTTCGTGAGCAGGTTGCGCACCGCAGTGGTCAGCTGCGCGGGCACGCCCAGGACGTGCAGGCCCGGCACGCCGCCACGCAGGAACCGGATCTCGCGCTCCTCGGCCATGAGCCGCACGTCGTCGCAGGCCTGCGCGACGACGTCGTCGACGGCGACGGACTCCATGGGGTGCAGCGGGTCGATGCCCTCCAGGCGCGAGAGGTCCATGAGGTCGTTGACCAAGGTGGTCAGCCGCCGCGTCTCGCCGACCATGCGGGCGGCGAAGCGCTCCACGGCGACGGGGTCGTCGCGGCCCTCGACCACGGCCTCGGCCAGCAGCGACAGCGCACCGATGGGGGTCTTGAGCTCGTGGCTCACGTTGGCGACGAAGTCACGCCGGATCGCCTCGACCTGGCGCTCGCGGGTGCGGTCCTCGACCAGCGCCAGGACGAGCCGGGAGCCGAGCGGGGCGACGCGAGCG